>DATKYV010000359.1:0-12907 GCA_035528275.1 Terriglobia bacterium
AGGTCTGCTGGTGGGACCTTTGATCTGGCGCTATGCCCGCGAGGCCAAAGGGCACGGCGTCCCGGAGGTAATGAAAGCCATCGTGACGAGCGGAGCGCGCATCCCGATTCGCGTGGCGATCGTCAAGATTCTCGCCTCGGCGGTGACCATTGGATCGGGTGGGGCGGCGGGCCGCGAAGGCCCCATGGTCCAGATCGGAGCCACGCTGGGCTCGAGCCTGGGTCAGTTCTATCGCCTGACGAGTTCCCACTTGAGGACGCTGGTCGCCTGCGGCGCGGCGGCAGGCATCGCCGCCACGTTCAACGCGCCCATCGCCGGAGCCATCTTCGCCCTCGAAGTGCTGATGATGGGCCAGATGTCGCCCGCCTTTCTCCTCGTAATCCTGAGTTCGGTGACTTCCTCCATCGTCTGCCGGAGCCTGCTGGGAAACTACCCTGCCTTCCTGGTCCCTCCCTATGAGTTGGTCAGCTCGTGGGAGGTGATTCTCTATGTTCCGCTTGGTGTATTGTGCGCCCTGGCCGCGCGTTTGTACGTCCTCACGTTATATCGGTTTGAGGCGATGTTTGACGGCTGGGAATTTCCCCCCTACCTGAAACCTTGTGTTGGGGCGCTGGCGGTGGGTCTGACGGGGCGATTTCTTCCCCAGGTATTCGGGACAGGCTTTCCCGCGATCGAGTCGGCGTTGTGGGCGCAACTGGCGCCGGCGATGTTCCTGGTCCTCTTCGTGGCGGAGATAGGCTGCAATTCCTTCACGCTGGGATCGGGCGGCTCGGGTGGAGTGTTTGCTCCGGCCCTTTACCTGGGAGCGATGGTCGGCGGCGCGTTTGGCTCCCTGGTTCATTTCATCTGGCCGGCCAGCACCGCCGGATCGGGCGCCTACGCGCTGGTGGGAATGGCCGCCGTCTTTGGAGGTGCTGCGCACGCCCCGCTGACGGCGATCCTTATTCTCTTTGAGATGACCAACAGCTACCGGATTATTCTTCCTCTGATGGCAGCTACGGTGACGAGCGTTTCCTTGTCCCAGCGACTCAGCCCCGATAGCATCTACACCCTGAAGTTGAGACGAGCCGGTTTGGTCTTCGACTATCGAGGCGAGGCTGCAAGAGAAACCGAATCGTAACTGCGAATGCTGATAACGCGTCTCCTGAACGCCCGAGACTGGCTCGTCAACAAACTGCGAAGGTTGTTTCTCGCCGAGGAAAACCTCTTTCTCCTGCTGGCCGTCATCATCGGAGTCTTCGCGGGGCTGGCGGTAGTCTGCTTCCGCATTGCCATCGATTGGAGCCGACTGTGGCTCCTCGGCTCCGCCCTCACGCCCTCCGGTCTGCGCGTTGTTCTGGTGCCGACGATCGCCGGGTTGGTTGTGGCCTTTCTGGTGGTCCGCTTCTTCCCGCGCGTCAGGGGTAGCGGCGTCAATCAAACCAAAGCAGCAGTCTACATCTACGACGGGTACATTCCCTTCAGTACGGTCACGGGGTAATTCGTGACGTGCTCTCTGGCCATCGGAAGCGGGCAATCGCTGGGGCCGGAAGACCCTTCACTGCAAATGGGCGCGGGGCTGGCGTCGGCACTGGGCCGGCGTCTTCGCCTTTCGCGCGATAAAGTGCGGCTGATCTCGCCGGTGGGTGCGGCGGCGGGCCTGGCCGCGGCGTTCAACGCCCCCATCGCCGCCGTCATTTTTGTCATCGAGGAGGTCATCGGCAAGTGGAGCGCCGGAGTCCTGGGGGCCATTGTTCTCTCCGCGGTTTCCAGCGTCATTACCAGGCGATGGTTTCTGGGCGCTGAACCGCTGTTTCGCGTTCCCATCTATCGGCTGGTTCACCCCGCCGAATTGCTGGCCTACGCGGTGCTGGGCATTGTCGGAGGCCTGGCTTCTCTGGGATTCGTCAAGCTGGTGTTCTGGCTTCGGTCGCGCCTGAAATCTCTCCCCCCTGGACAAAGTATGTGCTGCCTGCGGCGGCCGGCCTGCTGATCGGCATCGTCGGAATCTGGGTGCCCCAGGTTATGGGCGCCGGCTACGAGTTCATGGACCAGGCGATGCACGATCAGTTCACTTGGCGCATGCTGGCGCTGCTCGGCGCCCTGAAGATTTTGACCACCAGCGTCTCGTTTGTGAGCGGCGCCCCCGGCGGCCTGTTTGCACCTACGCTGTTCATCGGCGCCATGATGGGAGGTGCGGTGGGCGGCGTGGAACAAATCTTCTTTCCCCAATTCACGGGCCCCGTAGGCGCCTACGCCCTGGTGGGAATGGGGGTTCTCTTTGCCGGCATCCTGCGCTGCCCCATGACCTCGGTCTTCATGGTCCTGGAGGTCAGCGGTCACTACTCCATCATCCTGCCCGTGATGATTTCCAATACCATCGCCTATCTGATTTCCCGCCGCTATCAGCCCACACCGATCTTTGACCTGCTGGCTCGCCAGGAGGGCCTGGGGCTTCCTTCTATGGAAGAGATGCGCGAAGAATTGCCTCTTCTCGTTGAAGACGCGATGCGGCCGAGACCCCGATCCTCCCTGGACTGGGAGGACACTATCGGCACGGCGCTGGGGAAGACCGAAGAGTCCCCGGAGGACTACTTCCTGGTTCGCCAGCAGAGCGGCGACTGGCGGGGCGTAGGAAAGGAGTTCCTGCGCCGGCAGGCGAGTGAGGGGAATGGTCATCTGCCCCTCCGAGGGATCGTCTCAGGTCCCGACCTTCCGTCGCTACACCCCGACCAGCCTCTGGACGCGGCCTTGCGAGTCATCGGCGGATGGCCCTTGTTGCCGGTCGTTCATCGTGCCAATCAGAAGCTTGTGGGCATCATTTCGCTCTCCGACATTCTCAACGCCTACCGGAAGTCCGGCGGTCGCTCACCCGAGGTGGAGCATACGGGTGAAATCGTCGAAAGCGATCCCTCCGAGGGGAACTCCAGCAACAAGGCCTGACGCCCGCCCGGGTCTGCCATCAGCAATACTCCTCTGCTTGCGGTATATTCTCATCTGACATTTTTCTCCTGGCGGGGGGTTAGCCATGCACGAAGACGCGAATCGGCCCTTCGAGCCATCGCTGGGGATTTACCGGCATGAGGATTTTCGCCTGCCCGCCGACCACCGGGACGCGCTCTACCGCACGGTTCTGGAACAAAGCCACCTGGACCCCGAGTACATCATCATGCTCGCCCTCTCCGCGCTCCTTGCCTTGCTGGGCCTTCTTCAGAACAGCGTCGCGGTCATCATCGGCGCGATGTTGATATCCCCCCTCATGAATCCCCTTCTCGCCGGAGCCCTGGCGCTGGTTCTTGGAGATGGGAAGCTCGGGAAGAAAACCGCCATCGTTCTGGGCCTGAGCATCGGCGGGGCGATCCTCATCACCTGGTTCGTGGCGGAATTCGTCCCCATGAAACAGCAGACGCCCGAGATCCTGGCGCGCATCCATCCCAACATCCTCGACCTTTTTATCGCCTTTCTCTCCGGTCTGGCCGGGACGCTGGCGCTGCGCAGCGGCTCCTCGAGCCTGATGATCATTCCAGGTGTGGCCATCGCCGTCGCCGTCATCCCTCCCCTGGCGGTGGTGGGCTACGGATTAAGCAGCGGCCAGGGCTCGACGGCTGCGGGAGCTTTCCTGCTTTTTGTCACCAACCTGGTAGCAATCATCATTAGCGCCGCTCTGGTCTTCTGGCTCATGGGATACCGTCCCGGCGGACAAGCCGAAGAAGGGCAACGCAAACTGAAGTATCGAATGGCCGCCAGTTGCTTGGTGCTGGGTATCCTCTCTATTCCCCTTATTCAGACTCTTCGCGGCGCAATCACCGAGGTCCGGCAGCGTTCGGAGATTATGGCCATCCTCGACAGGGCGTTCAGCACGGAGAATTCTTCGGTCAGTGACTTGGCCATAGCAGAGCGGGACGGCCACCTTCGCGTACGCGCCACGCTTCGCACCACCGAGTACTTCGACGGCAAGAAAATCGAATCCGCGCAGAAGTTCGTGCAGGATGCCTTCGGACCCGACGCTAGCCTCGACGTAGACCAGATCCTGGTTGCCCACGGCCCGCGCGGCGCCGAGGAAGTGGCGCACATGTGGAACACCCTCACGGGGGGAGTCGTCAAGCCGGCCCCGCAGCCGCCTCCCTACAACTACCAGACTGCGGAAGCGGAGTTGCTGGCCCATCTTCAGAAGCTCGTGGGCGAGGTCCTCGGTCCGGGGGACGCGCCCTTCCGCCGCCTGGGACCTATCCGTGCCCGAGTGGGCGCCAATCAGCCCGTGGCGATCTCAGTTCACCTCGCGTCACCGGACCCGCTTGAACCCCAGACCGTCCAACTGCTGTCGGCGCAGCTCTCCGCCCGATTGAGTTCACCGGTGGAGTTGCACGGGGAAGTGGAACTTGAAGATCCGAGTTATTCGCTGGTCGTCGAAAAGGCGAGCGAGCGCAGCGGGCTCAGCCTTTCGGAACGCAAGGCGCTCAATGAGCGGCTTGGGCTCATGGAGAAACGCGGGGATTTGCGAGCGCGAATTACTTTCGCCTTGAGCAGTGAGAATCCCCAGGATGCTCTCGCACCGCTCCTGCAGCGTCAGGTGGAGGCCGCGCTTTCGCGCAGCCCAATCACGGCCGATCGCTGGAATGTGCGCACCGTGCGGCTTCGCCCCGCCGACGTTCCGACGATGGCGCCGCCGGGGACCCGCCCAGCCAGTCCGGCGGAGACCAAGCCGCCAGCCACAGACCAGGCCAACCAGCCTCTGCCCGCTGTGCGGTGTGAGTTCAAGGTGATCCAGAATTTCTGACGGGCTGTGCTCGTCTTGCGCGGTGGGCTTCGGGCGAGCGCAGGAGCGGCGGTTGCGGACGCCCTACGAAGGACTGCATATGAGAAGTGACAATTGCATTTGACTTCGATTCTCTCGTGCGCCCCTCGCCCGTCTCCGTCGGCTAACGGAGTGACGGACACCCTCTCACCCGGAGGCAGAGAGCTGGGGTCGTTCTCCTTCGGCATACGCACAGCGGAGGCAATCGGAAATCAGAGATGGGAGATTAGGAAGAGGAAACCAGAAACTGGAAACCTGAAGCCCAGCAATCGTCAATTATCAATCATCAGTCCTCAATCATCAATCCCCAGTCCCCGGCCCCTGTTCTTAGCCCCCCGGCCCGTCGTTCAGGAGGTACTGGTCGAGGGAATGAAGTTCGCGCTGCAGGTCTTCGACCATGTGCTCGAGGAGGTTGCGGATGGAGAGCATGCCGAGGAGCTTGCCGTCCTTGCCGACGACGGGCAAGTGGCGGATATGATTTTCGATCATGAAATTGAGGGCGTCTTGGGCGGTGGTTTCGCCGGGGACGGTCTTGGGTGGAGAGGTCATGACCTCCGCCATCTTGGCTTCCTTGGGGTTGCGGCCTTTCAGCACCACGCGCAGCATCAAGTCACGCTCCGTGAAGATGCCGCGCAACTCGCCCTTTTCCATGACCGCCACCGCGCCCACACCCTCTTCCGCCATCACCTGAACGGCATCAAGCGCCGTGGCGCTGGTTTCCACCGTGGCAGGCGGCACGTGGGCGATCTTGAGGACGCTCATCGAGACCTCCACGGGGTCAAATGACCCCACACATATCCCCTGACTCTGCAATAGCCGCTTGTTACCCCAAGCCGATGCTGCCTTGGAATTGAAGTCAAGTTGAAGAGTGAAGTTGAAGAGTGAAGATGTGTTTGTTTGCGGGGCATGTCGTTTGGGCTGCGGCAAGGCATGTCAGGCTGACTTTTGGTTCGCGTAAGAAAGCCGGGGAAGAACTGGCGTTGACGCCTGATTTTCCGGCCGGTCGGTGGCGGAGGTGTGGGGTGGACGCTTCAGAGGACTTCATACAGATCGTCCAACGATAGGCGCGCTTGCCGCAGGATCGAACGGAGCATGCGGGATATCGCCGCGGTGCATCGGAACGGTCACCAGAAGGTTACCTCACTTTAGTTGAAGATGGCTCCCCTTCTGCCGCACTGCGTAGAAGCCGAGGCGCTTGAGGGCCGAAACGAGTCGTCGCGCTCGAATTCCGCTGAGCTTGCTCACGGCTCGTTTATACAGATCGAATCCCAATGACTGCAAGTCAATTATCGTCAGGCGAGGGCATGCACGCGGAATTCTACCTTCAGGGGGAAAATCTCAACCAGATCTTCGCATGGATTATTGCGAGGATCTTCTTCGGGAGGAACGGGACGCATGTATGGGGAGTTGCTTTCAAAGCAGGCTTCCAGATAGAGCGAGACCGCTTCGGCCAGCATTTTCTTGGCCTCGCGAACACTCCGACCCTGGGAGGCTACGTCGACGTCAAGGCAAATTGAGACGAAATGCTTGCCTTCTTTGATGATAGCTGCGGTGAATTCGAAGCGATTGTTGTTGCTCATGGCGCTTTAGATCTCAGCGTAGCATCGTGTCCGGAGTTTAGCAATACGTGTACTTGACACCCCTGACGTCGATTTACTTTGCAAGCTCCGGGCCTCGCGGGGCAGAAATCGGCGGGAGGCGGGCCAACGCCCCCAGGATCCTCCGCAATCGGGATTACACCTCTTCCGGCACCACGTAGGGGCTGCGGTAGGTGCCGCGCAGCATGCGGTTGGCCTCATCGTCGCCCAGGACGCGTTCGGAAGCCGGGTCGAAGTGCAGCGTCCGGCCAAGCCGGTACGACACGTTGGCCAGATGAACGAGCGTGCTGGAGATATGTCCCTCGAGGATCGGCGCGTTCAAGTTTTCTTTCTTCCTGCTGCGCACGCAATCCAGGAAGTTGGCCCAGTTGTTGCCACCCTTCTCCAGGCTGGGGCCAGGCTCTTGCGCCTCTCCCAGCCAGCTCCGGTAGGCATCGTACCCGTTCATGGCGAGATAGCCCTTCGACCCGTAGAAGGCGTTGCCGACGGTGTTCTTATTCCGGACGCGGGCCGTCTTGGCGGCGTTTGCATCTCCGGTCGCCACCGGAACATCGCCCCCGCCGAACGAGGGCAGGCCGATCTCGCACTCGTGGTTGGAAATCCAGTGTCGGACTTCAAACTCCAGCATTTTCTTTTTGCCGTCCGGCATATCGAATTCGAACGCGGCGTTCAGGGTATTGGGAGTCTCCTGGTCGTCGGCGAACATGAAGTGGCCGCCGATGGCCGTCGCCTTGTTGGGAAAACCCACTCCAAGTCCCCACCGCGCCACGTCCATTTCGTGGATTCCCTGGTTGCCGATGTCGCCGTTGCCGGTATCCCAGATCCAGTGCCAGTTGTAGTGGAATCGATTCTTGGTGAAAGGCTTCATGGGTGCCGGGCCCGTCCAAAGGTCATAGTGGACCCCCGCCGGAACCGGCTCCTGGGGGGTCTTGCCGATGGTATTCCGCCACTTGTAGCAAAGGCCTCGGGCCATGTAGACCTCGCCGATCAACCCTTCGCGCATCTTCTTCACGCCATCGATGATGGCTTCGCCTGAGCGGCTGTTGGTACCGTGCTGGACGATGCGATTGTATTTCTCGGCGGCGCGCACCAGTTGCCGGCCTTCGAACCAGTTGTGCGAGCAAGGCTTCTCAACATAAACATCCTTGCCTGCCTGGAGGGCCCAGATGGCTTGCAGCGAGTGCCAGTGGTTGGGCGTGCCAATGGAAACTGCGTCGATGGACTTGTCCTCGAGCAGTTTGCGAATGTCCACGAATGTCATGGGTTTGGGCATCCCCATCTTTTCCATTTCGGGCAGACGCTTGGCGAACATGTTCTCATCCACGTCGCAGACTGCGGCCACCTCCACACCCTTCAACTTGGAGTACTCCTCCACATGCGCGAAGCCCTGGCCGTGAAGCCCGATGACCCCGACGCGAATGCGGTCGTTGGCGCCGAACACTCTCTCCGGATGGGTAATGAAACTGATTCCCCCCAGGGCCGCAAGCCCCGCCCCGGTCTTGGCTCCGGTCTTCAGGAAATCCCTACGAGTGATGTCTGAATCGTTCATGACAATGACCCCTCATTAGTTTTGGAGGATTATACTCTCTCGCGGCGGGGCTCGCCGAGAATTTACTGAGCCTCACGAAATATCGTGACGCTCTTCCGCTGTAGCGTCCCGCCACCTGTCCCCTGTAACCTGTCCCCTGTCCCCTGTAACCTGTAACCTGACTCCTGCGCGGGCTTCGATCACTTCGTCAATTTCGGCCCTCAGGGGGACGGTTTCCTTCAGGGCGACGACGACGCGCTTAAAGCCGACGAGCACGCCCGATCCTGAGGCCCGCGACGAGTGCACGATTGAACCAGCCCACGGCAGGGAGAGCGTTCGCCGTGGAAATCCGCTAGTACTTGGTGACTTAAATCCGCGTAGCTTCCTGGGAACGCAAGTGTCTAATTTTCATTAACTTCGATTTGACGCGAAACCATGTCACTAAGTACTAGTGCACCCGCCTCCTTCTTGCTCTCCACATTCCATTGTGGTAACTATCACTCGCGAAAGATTGCCCAAGATTACCGATGCGGGGTGGTGGCAATCCGCCTTAGACGTGGTCCGATGGCGAATTATCCAGAAGCATTTTCTCGGGTGCTGATCGATCAAGCCCTCCGCGAGAGCGGCTGGGATTTGCTTGACTCACATCAAGTCCGCTTCGAGCTGCACGGACACGGCGGCCGTGCTGATTATGTTCTAAGCGGACAGCACGGCCCGATCTGCGTCCTTGAAGCCAAGCGGGAGGACGTGGACCCCTACGACGCCAAGGAATAGGCTCGCGGTTACGCCGAAAACCTTCGTGCCCCGTTCATTATTCTGTCGAATGGCCGGGAGCATTGGTTTTGGAACTACCAGCGTGCCGACCAGCAGGACGCCTATCGCATCGAGCGCTTACCTTCCCCACGGGACGTCGACCGGCTGCGCCTGAAGAATCTCCAGCCTCCCCGGCCCCTGATGACGGAAGTCATCGGCCCCAACTACCTCAGGCCGTTCAAACAGGATGTCAGGCTGCGTGGATACCAGATTAACGCCATCGACGAAATCTCGAGGCAGTTTGACCAGGAGGGAAAGCGCAAGTTCCTTCTCGAAATGGCCACGGGAACCGGCAAAACACTTTTGTGCGCCGCGCTCATCCGCCGCTTTCTGATCACTCGCAATGCCGAACGCGTGCTCTTCATCGTAGACCGCATCGAATTGGCCAAACAGACGATGGAAGATTTCAACGTCATCCTGCGGGAATTCAGCCCGGTCGTCTTCAAGACGGCTCGGCGGCATCCCACGGAGTTGCTGGGTTCATGCGTGGTCGTAGCCACGCTCCAATCCCTGATGGTGGATCGCCGCTACCGCGAGGAATTTACCCCCTTCCATTTCGACCTGGTCATCAACGACGAAGCTCACCGCTCGATTTATGGTGATGCGCGCGAAGTCGTGCATTTTTTCCAGGCCACGCGCGCAGGACTCACCGCCACGCCCAAAGCCTATTTGAAGAACATCGACGTTCAGCGCCTCGGCCGCGAGAACCCCAAGGCCCTGGAAGCCCGCGAACTCCGCGACACTTACCGCTATTTCGGTTGCGAGCCGGGCTTTCCGACCTTCCGGTACGACATCGTGGACGCTGTCAAGGACCCTGAAGGCCCCTTCCTATGTATGCCCCAGATTTACGACATCCGGTCGGACATCACCACCCAAGCTCTCGACGAAAACGGCTGGGCTGTTGTGATCAGCGAGCAGGAAGAGAACTACAAAATTCAAGACTTGGAGCGCAGGATCTTTACGCCGGAACGCAACCGGGTCATGTGCGATGCGTTCCTCAAACATGCCCAGCGCGACCCGTCCGGTCAGATTGGGAAGTCCATCATTTTCGCCGTCAACCAAGCTCACGCCACAAACCTCACCATAATACTCAACGCCATGCAGCCTGGGTTGGCCGTCACCATAACCTCGCGTATCCCCGACGCCTCGAGCATCTCCAAGGAATTTCGTGATGGCCGGCGCACCGAACGCGTCGCAGTCTCGGTGGACATGCTCTCCACCGGCTACAATTGCCGCGACCTGCTCAATGTCGTCCTGATGCGCCCCATCTTTTCGCCTACCGAATACATCCAGATCAAAGGGAGGGGGACGCGGCGCTTCACCTTCCGCGTCGGCAACACTGAATATCAGAAGCCATGGTTCTCCCTGCTCGACTTCTGTGCCGTCGCCTAGTACTTCGAAGAGAAGTACGACTTCTCCGAACCCCTCAAACTCCCCCGGCCCAAAACCAAGCTCGAAGCTGAGGCCGGAGAAGAAACTGAGGGCGGTGGCACCGGCGTCTCGCCCGTGGAGGTCGCAGGCGGAGAGGGTGCCGAGGCTGGTGGCGGCAAGCCCCCAATCCCCATCTGGACCGGCAGTGATATCATCGTCTCGGAAGAAATCCGCATTGTCGGCCCCAACGGCGAGAAGGTCGACGTGATGACCTTCCGCGGCTCCTTCGAGCGCGACATCAAGGACTTTGACCGCCAAGACGAAGAATTCCACGAGGCCGTCGAAACCGAAGACGATGACTCTATCGAGATCATCATGGGTGAGCGCTTTTTCCACAAGCCCGAGATGTTTTACTCCCCGGACAAGTTGGTGCTCTCCTATGGAGTCCCTGCGCCCACACCCACCTTTGTCTATGGGGCCTTGGGGAAGAAGCCCTTACCCACCAAGGATCAGGTTGTGGCTGACACGGTGGATTCCATCGCCGCCCGCTTCAACCTGCGCTACAACGAGCAGAAATGGCTGAATGCCACCGCGCAACTTATTGCCGATGACCCCCAGTCGCTCAAGCGCTTTGTGGGGGGCGATATGAGGGTTTTTGACTCCAGCCGGTTCAACCAACTGGGAGGACTCGCGGCCCTCGTCCAGTTCGCTGATCACGAAGCCGTATTCGAGGCTCTTCGTCAATCGACGCTTGTGCGGCAATCTCTCTTGGCGAGTGGGTCATAGTCAACGTGGCACGGGCTTCCAGCCCGTGGCTGATCATGGGCAGGATGCCCATGCCACATCATTAAACGTCATGGCCAGTCAACAGACGAAATCGAATGGTTCGAACTTCCACTCTTCCGGCCTGCGCCAGAAGGTGGACCAGCTCATGGATATTCTCTGGGCGGGCGGGGTCAATAACCCCATGGATTCCATAGAGCAGCTTTCCTATCTGATCTTTTTGCGCCTGCTCACCGAGAAAGACGAATTGCTGGCGAAGCTCGACCGCAAGAAATACCAGCGGATTTTCTCCGGAAAGGGGGCGCGCTATGGCTGGGGCAACTTCGTCACGCTCACCGGCGACCAGCTTTTTGACGCTATCCGTTCGGCCATCGAAAGCCTCCACGAATTGCCGGGCCTTTCCGAGACTGGCAGGCTCCTATTCAACCGCGCCACGCTTAAGATTTACGACCGGCCCACACTCCGCGCCGCCATCCAAACCATTCACGAATTGGATTTGAACCCCCGCGACGGCCAGGACATCAAGGGCGACATGTATGAGTACTTGCTCAGCAAAATCGCCATGTCCGGCACCAACGGCCAGTTCCGCACGCCTCGGCACATCATCGCCATGATGGTGGCCATGGTAGACCCCAAGCCCGGCCTGCGGATTTGCGACCCGGCTTGTGGCACGGCGGGTTTTTTGATTGCAAGCTTTAACTACATCCTTGCAAAATATCAGGGCACCGGCAGGAAGAATTACCCCGGAGGGACTCTTACTGAGCCTCAATGGAAGTTCATGGAAGAACAGGCCTTCACCGGCTACGACAACGACGCCAACATGGTGAAGATCGCCATTTTGAATCTCTATCTTCACCGCCTGGAGAAGGCCAACATCGAGTTTCACAATCCCTTGACTACGGGCAAGGGGAGCCCTTACCCCGGTCTGACGTTTGACGTCATCCTGGCCAATCCGCCCTTCGCGGGAAAGATTCAGGAAGACAGCATCCTCACGGATATCAACTTGAAGACTCGCGACACCGAATTGCTGTTTCTCAAATGGTTCATCGATCATCTCGCGCCGGGCGGAAGAGGGGGCGTGATTGTGCCGAACGGCGTCCTGTTCGGCTCTACCAAGGCCGCCCGCAAGGTCCGCGAACTTTTGCTCACGGAGTGCGAATTGCAGGCCGTGGTCAGCCTGCCTTCCGGCGTGTTCAAACCTTACTCGGGCGTGGGCACCGCCACCCTCATCTTTGAGAAACGTGGCACGGGCGTCTCGCCCGTGATGAAACATGGCCAGGATGGCCATGCCACCTTTGGTGGCACGGGCTTGCAGCCCGTGAAAGACCATGGCCAAGATGACCATGCCACCTTGAAGATCCGCCACGGCGCCTACTTACCCCACTGGACGCGGGAAGACGCCATTTACGCGGTCACTTTCCGTCTCACTGATTCGCTGCCGAAGTCTGTGGTGGAGTCCTGGAATTTCGAGCGGCAAGATATTAAGCGGACAGCCCGGCAAATGAAGCGTCTACTGACCAAGGCTGAGGAAAAGCGGCTGGCCAAGCTGTTCTCCGATAAAGTTGAGAAGTACCTCGACGAGTGCGAAGGCCAATGCTGGATGCGGAGGGATGATATCGCCGGCATCGTCGCTGGCGCATTGAAGCATTTCGACGGGGAACGGTATCGGCTGGTCGCCTGGTGCGTCATGCCCAATCATGTGCACGTCGTTGTTCAGCCTTTGCCGGGGTACAAGCTTCCTGACATTCTACAAAGCTGGAAATCCTTTTCTTCCAAGGAAGCGAACCGCATGATTGGGAGGACCGGTGGATTCTGGCAGCCGGAGTACTACGACCATCTGATTCGGAATGAGGAGGATTTGGCTCGTCAGATCGAGTATGTCCTGACGAATCCTGCCGCAGCAGGCCTTGAGAATTGGAAATGGGTTGGCCGTGGAAGTGGCACGGACGTCCCGTCCGTGAAGAGTGGTTCCGACGTCCCGTCCGTGACCACTCATGGCCAAGATGGCCATGCTACGGAGTTTGTGTGGTTCTACGACCT
>DATKYV010000360.1:0-6190 GCA_035528275.1 Terriglobia bacterium
CAATTGTTCGGGCGACATGTAAGCGATCGTGCCGACCGCCTCCCCGGACGTGGTCAGTGAGCCCTCAGTCGTCCCGTCGGTCGACAAGTCCGAATCGACCGTCGCCCCGCCACCCGGCTCCGGAATCGGCTTGGCCAACCCGAAGTCGAGAATCTTGACCAACTCTTCCCGGGTGATAAAGATGTTGGCCGGCTTGATGTCCCGGTGGACTATTCCTTTTGCGTGGGCCGCTTCCAAGGCGGCGGAGATCTGGCAGGAGACTCTTGCGAATTGATCAGCATCGAGCGGCCGCCCCGACAGGCGATCTTTGAGCGTTTGTCCCTCGAGCAACTCCATGGCGATGAAGGGCCGGCCCTGGTGCTCGTCAACTTCGTAGATGGTGCAGATGTTGGGATGATTGAGCGCGGAGGCAGTGCGCGCCTCGCGCTTGAATCGCCCCAGCGTCTTGGGGTCCGTCGTCAGATGCTCAGGAAGGAATTTAAGCGCCACGCAGCGTTCCAGGTTGAGGTCTTCGGCTCTGAAGATGATGCTCATCCCTCCCTCGTCGATTTTCTCGAGAACTCGGTAGTGGGAGACCAAGCTCCCCGGCAAATCGCTGAGAGATGCTTGGGGACGTGTTAGCTCGCCAGCCGCGGGCGGCTTGTCGAAGTGAAGTGCGTCGCCTCGTCCTTCGACGGGGTGGATGAACCGATACCCGCGACGGGGAAGGGTCTCAACAAAGCGCGGATTGTCGGTGGAGTCGCCCAGCGCGTCGCGGAGTTTCTGGATGGCCTTGGCCAGCCCATGATCGAAATCCACGAACGTGTCGTTGGGCCAAAGGGTCAGACGAAGCTCTTCGCGGGTGACCACCCTGCCGGGGCGGGTGAGCAAGGTGGCCAGAACCTGAAAGGATTGTTCCTGGAGTTTGACTTTCAGGCCGCTTCTTCGCAGTTCACCGGACTCGAGGTCAACTTCGTAAACCCCGAAACGAATCACGCGCGCTGGCGAGACGGCCTGTCTCATTTCGCGCTCCCCAATTATGGCGCGAGAAACACCAACCGTCGCAGTCGGCAGGACGGTTCCAAGGACAGGTTAAGCTGCGACTATGAACCGGGGGTCTAATACCGTTCGCAGCGTACCACTGAAAAGGGAAAGGTCAAGCGGACTTTTCTCAAGCTCCCGCGAATGTACTTCTTGTCCCTGCCGCATTTCGCCCACCGCGTCCCCTTCACGAATCCTTGCGCACCGCAGTGGCGCGGAAATGTGATTTCCTCATGCAGCGTTTGCCTGGGCGCTCAGAGCAGCCGCTTCAATGCCGCGCGGGCTTCGGCGATCTGCGGAAGTTTGGCGGAGGAGTTCTCGAAGTGGCTGAGGAATTCCTGATAGCCGTCAATCGCTTCGGTTTTCCTGCCGGCCTGTTCGTGAATCTTCGCCAGGTAGAATTGCGCCAGGGTGTAGGAGAGGAAATTGTGGCGTGAGGCCGTGTCCGTGTTGCTCCACAGGTTGTGGGCTTTCAAGACCAATCGCAATTGCTTCTCGGCCTCGGAAACCATTCCCAGGTCGAGTTGGGCGCGCCCGACCTCCAGGGCGTCGTGTTGCCAGAACAAGCGCGGCAGGGAAGGCCCGTTTGCGACGACATCTCTTGACTCTCCCGCGTAGAAGCTTCCCAACAGACGATAGAATTGAGCCGTTTTCTCGGCCATGTAGTCGCCCACGAGCGGGGAAAGCGAGGCGCGGTCGGCGGCGATTTCTTTGTCGGCGGCGGCTTGGTTCTTCATGGCTACGAGAGCCACACACTTCGCTCCCCGAGAATACAAAGCGTCGTGGCGCCCCGCGAGTGCCACGACGCTTTGCGGTTGCCCCTGCTCAAGATATATTTGAGCAGCCTTATTGAGCGGCACAGACGCCTTCAAAGGAGATTCTTTCGCGTAGAGTCGAGCCGCCTCTTCGTACCGGGCTACCGCCCGGTCGAGGCGGCCCCGGCCCACTTCGATATCCCCCAACACGCTGGCCGCCAGGGCGCGATCTGAATCCGTCGCTTTTTCGTAAGCCGACTGCGCACTCGCTTCCGCCAGTGAGTTCTTGCCCTCGTGCAGGTAGCTCAATGCAATTTTGATATTGGAGAGAGCAAACCAGTCCGGGTGCAGCTCCATATTCTTCCGGTAGGACGCGATGGCTTCATCATAGCGCCCGCTGATGGCCAGCACGTCGCCTCGGCTGTCGATGGGATTGGGATCGTTGGGAGGCAGAAGGGCGGCGTAGCGGTCGATTGAAGCCAGGGCCTGCGGCAAGTCACCCGCCAAGGCAGTGTTGTATGCGAGGTAGTTGTGAGCGCTCGCCTGCCGATCATCCAAGCGGATGATCTCTTCAAGCATGGACCTTGCTTCCCCAAGTCTCCATTCCGCGTTCCGGGCCGAATAGAGTACGTAGCGCGGGTTGATTTCTCTGGGGAATTCGCGCACCGCGGTCTCCGCAACCTGCTCGGCTTCTTCCAGGCGGCCGTCAAGCCGGAATTGCGCGGCTTGGATCAGCAACTTCTGCTGTCGGGGCAGCCGCTCGGCCAGTTGCGCGGCCCGTTGCATCGCCGCGCGGGCTTTGGGGAGGTCGGCGGTTGCGTTGGCAAGAAAGAATTGTGCCATGGCGAATTGCGGGTCGAGTTCAATGGCGCGGCGGAAGTAGGCCTCCGCCTTGTCCGTCATATAGCGGTCGAGATATTGGAGACCCTCTTCGTAGGCTTTCAAAGCCTCCAGGTTGGAGGTGAGCGCTGCGGCAGCGTCGGGCCGGGCGGCCGCTTTGCCTACGAGTTTCTCGAGGATTCCGGCGGTAGCTTGGTCAACCATGGCGAAAACCGCCTGGGCGTTCTCGCCTTCCACCTTGTCGGCGAACAAGACCTTCCCAGTGGCGGTTTCCTGAACGCGCAGGTCGAGGCGCAGGCGCTCGCCCACCCTGAGCAGCGCGCCGCTCAAAAACATGTCGGCGCGCGCTTCTTCAGCCACCTCGCGAGCCCCGTCGGGCGGCAGCCGGCCTTCGCCATCCGCTTTGCGGCTGATCAAGCCTCGCACGCGCTCCGTCGAGATCACCTGCAACGTTCCCGATTGAGCCAGGTTCGTGGTGAGGAGCTCGACGACTCCGCGGTCCAGCCACTCGAGGGAGCGGTCCTGCGAGAGATTCTCGATTTGCACCACGGCCAGCGCCTTGCCCGTGCCCGTCGGCTGACGGGCGGGGCGGCTCGTAAAGCTGGGCCCCCATTTCCAAATTGCCAGCGCGCCCAATATCGCGATCGCAACAACACCGGCAGCGATAGCAAAGCGCCGCTTCTGGACCGGCGAAGTCCTCACTGCCACCTCAGGGCCGGATACGGCCGCAACTGCCGTCGAGCGCCCCGAATCCGTATCGCGCTTCAGCCGCTTCAAATCCGCGCGCAGGTCCGCGGCGTGCTGGTAGCGAACGTCGCGATCTTTTTCCAGCGCCTTGCTGATGATCTCTTCGAGTTGCGGGGGAATGTCAGGGTTCAGGCGCACAGGAGAAGTGGGCGCCTGGCTGAGGATCGAGTTGAAAATCACCGCCGACGTGGTCCCCGAGAAGGGCTGGCGGCCGGTGGCCATTTCGTAGAGCACCGCGCCGAACGAGAACAAGTCCGAGCGCGCGTCGAGCTCCTTGCCGCGCGCCTGCTCCGGCGACATGTAGGCGACCGTGCCCATTGTTGTGCCGGGACTGGTGAGGTGCTCAGGTTCAGCCAGGGTCGGCGCGTTGGTGTGGAGAGGTGCTTCGCGAACCGCCCCTACCTGCGGTGTCAGTTTCGCCAGGCCAAAATCAAGAATCTTTGCCTGCCCGCGCTTGGTCACGAAAATATTCGCCGGCTTGATGTCGCGGTGCACGATGCCCTGGGAGTGAGCGGCGTCCAACGCGTCGGCAAGCTGGATGGCGAGGTCGAGCAGCGAATCAAGCTGTAGCGGCGCTCTGTGAGCGCCGACCTCGGACCGGCGGTCATAGACCGCCGCTACAGTGCCAATGTGGTGCTTGAGGGTCTCCCCCTCAAGGAATTCCATGGCGATAAACGGCTGGCCCTTATGCTCGTCAATTTCGTAGATCGTGCAGATGCTTGGGTGGTTGAGGGCGGAGGCGGCACGCGCTTCGCGATGGAAACGCTCCAGCGCTTGCCGGTCCTTGGCGAGCTCCTCGGGAAGAAACTTCAGCGCCACGGGCCGGCCGAGCTTCAGGTCTTCGGCCTTGTAGACCACACCCATGCCGCCGCCACCCAGCTGCTCGACAATGCGATAGTGAGAGACTGTTTCGCCGATCATTGTGTAAGTGCAACCCCAGGAAATGGATGGTAGACCGCAGAGGTGCCTGAGTCAATGCGGCCGTCGGTCAGGGAGCTAGCGCCAATCGTCGATTACAAATGCCTCGATGCGGTTATAGATGGTTTCGGAGTTCCGGTTCATGGCCACCCCCTGGGTGAACGACCGGAAGCCGCGTCTGCGCATGGCGCGATAGGCCTCCAGGCGGCCCATATTGACGCCCGCCACCAGCCGCCCCAGCCCTCGCGCGGCGGATCGAAGACCCGCCTTGGCGGGGAAAAGCCCCAACCGTGACTACCCGCTGATTGCTGACCGCCGTTTACCGTCTACCGTCTGCTGGCTCCTGTCCACTGACAACTGACGACTTCCCATTAAGGTTGTCTCGGGGAACACTTCAGCTATAATCCCCCGCATGAAACGCCGATCCATATTGAAATCGATTCCCGTGGCGCTGGGCGCCGCGGCGCTCGCGCCAATCCAGAAAGCCAGTGGCGCCATTCCCGACATGAAGATCACGCGCATCCGGTACTATCACGTTGGGCCGGAGGCGCAAGGAATCTTCAACCAGTCGCGCCATGTGGTGACGGTGGAGACGGACCAGGGGATCACCGGCATCGGCGAAGGGGGCCACGAGGACTCCATCGAGCAGCTCGCCGGTCTGGTGATCGGAGAGAATCCCTCGCGCATCGAGCACCTGTGGCAGTTGATGTACCGTGCTTACTTTTACCCGCCGGGACGCGAGAAGCTCCACGCCCTGGGCGCCATCGATCTGGCTCTGTGGGACATCAAGGGCAAAGCCCTCGGGGTGCCGGTCTACGAGCTGCTCGGCGGCCTCACCCGCGACCACGTGGAGTGCTACGCCACGGCGTTCCCCAGCCAAGGAACGTTGAAAGAAACCGCGCGCGCCTGCATCGAGTTCGGCTACCGTGCTTTCCGCTTTCATGGCGCCAGCCCGGACAATCCTCCGGTCTACGAGCACCGCAAGATGGTGGACGAGACCTTTCGCCTGTGCCAGGAGGTCCGCGAGGGGGTGGGCGAAGACGGCGACTGGGCCATTGACTTTCATACCCGGTACGACATGGCGGACGCCATCCGCCTCTGCGAGCTTATCGAGCCGCTGCGCCCGCTCTTCGTGGAAGACCTCGTGCGATCGGAAAACCCCGAGGTCTACCGCACTCTGCGGCCGATGGTGAAAGTCCCCATCGCCGTTGGCGAGCACTACGGCGACCGCTGGGATACGAACGTCCTCATCGAAAACCAGCTCCTCGATTACAGCCGCGTCACGCTGCCCAACTGCGGCGGCATCACCGAATACACGAAGCTCGCGGCGCTCTGTGAGACGCACTATGTGGGCCTGATCCCGCACTTCACGGGGCCCATCGCCGAAGCCGCGCTGGTCCACTGTATCGCCTCCTCTCCCGGCCCGGCACTGATGGAAATGCTCGGCCGGGGCGAGGCCGAGGCGCCGCACCTGCCCGAGGTCTACGACTTCCGCAAAGGCAAGCTCTATCCGCGCAACAAGCCGGGGCTCGGCGTCGAATTCGACCCCAGCCGGGTCAAATTGATCCTGGAAGTGACGGAGCGGAGCGGCGAGCCGCGCCTCTACCAGCGTCCAGACGGATCGATTACGAATTGGTAGGCAAATCCTGCCATTGAGTGATTTGGCGATTTGGTGATTTAGCGATTTGGAGATTCAGCAACCCTGCCTATTCCGGAAGAGGTTTGGCAATTCGACTCTCTGGCGAATCCTGATTCCTATCTACTGTCCACTGACTACTGACAACTGACTGCTGACTACTACAGTGACCTGACTTCATGGATTGCGCGGGCTTCGTGATAAGCTCTAGCTGCGATGCGCTTCGAATTCTTCGTCGCCCTGCGATATCTGAGAGCCAAGCGGCGGCAGGCGG
>DATKYV010000361.1:0-11132 GCA_035528275.1 Terriglobia bacterium
CGGGCAGCACACCGTCGTGCTGAGCACCCACATCCTGCCGGAGGTCTCGAAGACCTGCCAGCGCGTGGTGGTCATCAACGCCGGTCGGGTGGTTGCGGTGGGGACGCCCGATGAGCTCACTCACCGCCTGCAGGGATACGAGACGGTGCTGATCACCGCGGAAGCTCCCGCCGACGAGATGATCGACCGGCTGCAGCGCGTGGACGGCGTGAACTGGGTCGAGCCGCGCGATTCCCGGGACGGCAGCGTCACCCTCGAGGTGCAATCGGAAAAGGGCCGGGACGTGCGCGCCGAGCTGGCCCGCGCCGTGGTCGAATCGCAGTGGAAGTTGCAGGAGCTGAAGACCAGCGGGATGAGTCTCGAGGACATCTTCCTGAAACTTACCACCAAGGATCTGAGTGAGGGCGCGCAGGGGGGGGCGGCGCCGGCGGAGGCGCCTTCGGGCGGCGCAGCGCCAGGGGAAGAGGAAAAGGCGGAAAAACAGCCTCCACCGGGGGACGACGGCCCGCCGGAACCGGAAAGCTGACGGCCTGCGTATAAAGACCGCGGAAGCGAGAGGAAGGATTCATGCGAAATATTCTGGCGGTGGCGGGGAAGGAGCTTCGAACCTACTTCCACTCGCCCATCGCCTATCTGGTGATGACCGTCTGGGCGGGACTGTGCGGGTTCTTTTTCTACAGTTTCATGGCCACCTACGTCATGCAGAGTTTCCGCATGGCCGCCATGGGCGCTCCGCCGATGAGCATGAATGAATTCATTATCCGCCCGATGTTCGAGGGGATTCTTACGGTGGTCCTGCTGCTCCTGATTCCTCTCATTACCATGCGCCTCTATGCGGAGGAGAGAAAAACCGGCACCATCGAGCTGCTGATGACTTCACCGATGACCGACCTCGAAATCATCCTGGGAAAATTCCTGGGGGCGCTGGCGCTCTTTGCGGTTCTTTTGGCCATGGTTTTCCTCTACCTCAGTCTTCTCTTCATCTACGGGAACCCCAACTTCCGGCCTGTGCTCGCCAACGCCCTGGGATTTTTCCTCTTCGGAGGCGCGCTGCTGGCACTCGGCATGTGGATTTCCACGTTCACCCGCAACCAGATCGTCGCCGGGAGCATCGCGCTGGCGGCTTTTCTCCTGCTCTATGTCCTCGACTGGGTCACCGCCTACTCCACCGGGCGGGTGAGCGAGGTGATCTCCTACATGTCGTTGACCAAGCACTTCGAAAGTTTTTCGAAAGGTGTTGTGGATTTGAGCGACCTTGTCTACTACCTGTCGGTGATCGTTTTGGGAATCTTCCTGACCTCGCGCTCGGTTGAGGCCTTGAAGGGGAGGCCGTAACCATGGCGTTGAAGAATCCTCTCGCGGGGCGGGGAGGCCGGAAGGTCTTGGAGGGCGCGAACCTTCTCGTTTACACGGCGGTGGGTGTGGCCATCGTAGTCCTGGCCAACTGGTTCGTGAGCCGTCACAACCACCGCTGGGACCTGACCCCGAACAAGAAGTACAGTCTTTCCCCGCAGACCACGAAGGTCCTGAAGGAGCTTGACCGCGACATCGCCATCTACGCCTTCGACCGCCAGCGCCGCTTCGGGGAGCTGCGCGACGTGCTGGATAACTTTTCCAGCGTCAATAACCGGGTTACGGTTCAGTACGTCGATCCGGACCGCCAGCCGACCCTGGCCAAGGAATTTGCGGTGCGAAGCTATGGGACGATCGTCGTGGCCTCGGGCGACCGCCATTTCGAGGCCCAGGGTCAGACCGAAGAGGGTGTGGCCAACGCGCTCATCCGGCTGCTCAAGGGGCAGAAGTCGGTTTACTTCGTGCAGGGGCACGGTGAGCGGGATATCGAGAGCTCGGAACGGGGAGGCTACGAAAAGATCCAGAAGGAGATCCAGAACGAGAATTACGTTGTCAAGACTCTGGTGCTGCTGCAGACGTCGAAGATTCCCGAGGACTGCGCGCTGCTCGTCATTGCCGGGCCGAGGAATGACTACCTGCCGCCGGAGACGGAAACCATCCGGAAATACGTGGCGGGTGGCGGCCGGGCGCTCTTCCTGCTTGACCCGGGCGTGCCCTTGCCCGACCTGGCCGGCCTGCTGGCCGAGTGGAAGGTGAAGGTCCGCAACGACCTGGTGATTGATCAGAACGAGATCGCCCAGCTCTTCGGCGCCAGCCCCAGCATGCCGCTGATTATGAAGTACGGCTCGAGCCCCATCGTTGAGCCGCTGGCGCGGAGCGCGACGCTGTTTCCGTTGACCCGCTCGTTTGAGATCGAAACCGAATCCAAGGCGGGCGTGACCGCCGAGTCGCTCTGCGAGACGTCGCCGGACAGCTTCGGCGTAACGGACTACAATCCCAGTATGCGTGAGGTGAGCTACCGCCCCGGGAAGGACGTGAAGGGGCCGCTCACCGTTGCCGTCTCGGGCACGACGGCGGGCGAAGGGGAGAAAAAAGCCGAAGGCCGCTTCGTGGTCCTGGGGACCTCGGCGCTCGCCGCCAACAATTACCTCTCCTTCCAGAGTAACCGCGACTTTTTCATGAACGCGGTCAATTGGCTGTCCGCCGACGAAAATCTGATCTCCATCCGGCCCAAACCTCCCGAGTCCCAACAATTGAATTTGAATCCTCAGCAGATGAGGCGAATCCTTTACGCGGGCGTTCTGGGCTTGCCCCTCCTGATCATCGCGGCGGGCACCACAGTGTGGTGGCGCCGCCGATGAAGAAGAAATACCTCAATACCCTGATCGCTCTCGCGCTGCTCGCTGGGCTCTGGGGCGCGATGACCTATTGGGACAAGCGCAAGAGCGCCGAACCCGACAAGACGGAAAAGCAGGAAAAGCTGCTGACGGTCGATAAAAACCACGTGCAATCCATCAGCGTCAAGCCGCGGGATGGAGAGAATGTGACCTGCCGCCGCCAAGGCGGCAAATGGGCCATCGTCGAACCCAGGAAGACTGCCGCCGACCAGAGCGCCGTGGATTCGCTGCTCAGCACGCTCACCGATGCCACCATCGACCAGACCGTGGAGCCGCCTCCGAAGAACCTCGGCGATTTCGGCCTCGATCGGCCCGCCCTCTCGGTGGAGATTTCAACCGACGCCAAGCCGGAGAAGGCGACCGTCTTGCTCGGCGACGACACACCGACCAGCGGCGGAGTTTACGCCCAGGTGGCCGGAAACCCGCGCGTCGTCATCCTGCCGCGTTTCACCAGGACCTCGCTCGACAAGAAAGCTTTCGACCTGCGCGACAAACGCGTGATGACCCTGGACCCCGACCAGTTGACGCGTCTCGAGGCGGAATCGAAGGACTCGCGCTGGACGCTGGTTAAGAATCCCGAGGGAACGTGGAACCTTGATCTGCCGCCGCTGGCTCGGGTCGATCGCTTCACCGTGGAAGGTCTGGTAAACCGTTTCAAGTCGGCTGCGATGCAGAGCATTGTCGCGGAGCAGAAGGAGAACGCCGCGAAGTACGGATTCGGCGCGCCGGAGCTGCGGATTCGGGCGAGCGGGCCGGGCGGCGAGCAGACGCTGGTCCTGGGGAAGAAGGACGACGGCTACTACTTCGCCATGAATTCCGCGCTCGACCCGGTCTTCACGCTCGACGCCGGCTTCCTCACCCAATTCCAGAAAAAGCCGGACGACCTGCGCGACAAGGACTTGTTCTCGTTCTCGACTTTTGAGGTGAAGCGCCTGGAGGTGGAGGCGCCCTCCGGCTCGCGGGTTTTCGAGAAGAAAGTGGAAAACAAAGCGACCAAGTGGAAGCAGCGCGCGCCCGCCGCCAAGGACCTTTCCACCGACAAGGTGGAAACACTTCTCAATGATCTGCGCGACTTGCGCGCCGAATCGTTTCCGCGCGGAACGGACCTCGCTTCCTTCGGCCTGGCGAAACCCGCCTACCGCTTCAAGGTCCAGTTCGGCGACAAGAACGAGGAGCAGACCGTGGAAGCCTCGAAGGTCGGCGAGCACGTCTACGCGCGGCGCTCCACCGACGCGGTGGCCAGCGAGGTCAAGAGCAACGCCCTCGACGACATCGAAAAGGCGCTCAAAGAGCTCTGATGGAATCGGCCTAGCGAGCATGAGGCATTCCCCCGCGCTTTGACGCTGGCTGTTTGGCTGCAATGCCACAGCAGACTTGCAGGAAGCGGTTGCACAACGCAGACGTCTCGCGGTGGGTTCGACTGACAACTGACTACTGACAACTATTGGTTCACCATGCGCATCACGAAGATCGAAACCGCGGTTATCGAGGCCAACTACGATTGGACCATCGTCAAGGTCTCGACCGATAAGGGCATCGTCGGCTGGGGCGAGGCGTTCTTTGCTCCCGGACTCACCGCCACGCTGCGCGAGTTCAACGAATTCCTTCCCGGTGAGGACCCTCGCGACGTGGACCGCCTGGCGCGCTTGATGCGCACCGCTTTCGGGGCTACGGGCACGGCGGGCATGGGCTATCACGCCATCAGCGCCGTCGAGACGGCGCTCTGGGACATCGTCGGCAAGGCCACGGGCCTGCCCGTTTATCAGTTCCTGGGCGGGAAGTATCGCGACCGAGTGCGTATTTACGCCGACTGCCACGCGGGCGAAGGACTGGCCAGCCTGTCGCCGGTGCTCCTGCCGCGAACGCCATCCTGGATGCGAAAGGGCAAGAAGAGCAAGACACGCAAGACGGAGCTGAGCACCAAGTATCACGGCGGACAGAAGTCCGAAGCGCGCGAAATCCGCGCCCGG
Source organism: Terriglobia bacterium (assembly GCA_035528275.1). GTDB lineage: Bacteria > Acidobacteriota > Terriglobia > UBA7540 > UBA7540 > DATKYV01. Next base: position 4,721 of record DATKYV010000361.1, read on the forward strand.
GCCTACGCGCGCCGCGCCGTCGAGATGAAGCGCCAGGGTTTCACGGCACTGAAGTTCGACGTGGATGTTCCCACTGAGTATTCACTCGATGACTTCAATCGTACTCTGACCCGCCGGGAAATCGAGCTCATGGTGGGTTTGGTCGCCGCCCTGCGCAAAGCGGTGGGAGGGGACGTGGACCTGGCAATTGACTGCCACTGGAACTACGGCGTGAACGACGCCATCAAGCTGGCGCGCGCCTGCGAACCCTACGACCTGCTGTGGCTCGAAGACCCTATACCGCCGGAGAACAACGACGCGCTGGCGCGCGTCACCGCAGCGACTTCCACACCCATCGCCACGGGCGAGAACCATTACCAGCGGCACCACTTCCGCGAGCTTCTGGAGCGGGAAGCCGTCGACGTCCTGGCGCCGGATTTCCAGAAGGTCGGCGGCTTGCTCGAGGGCCGTCGCATCGCCGACATGGCCGAAGTGCATTACATCGCCGTGGCGCCCCACAACATTTCCAGCCCCATCGGGACGATGGCGGCCGCGCACCTCTGCGCGGCCATCCCGAACTTCCTCGCCCTGGAATGGCACGCGGCCTCGGTGCCGTTCTTCGATGATCTCGTCCAAGGCCGACGCGAGCCGCTGATCCAGAAAGGCTACATCCGGGTTCCGGAGAGGCCGGGGCTGGGCATCGAGTTGGACGAAAGCGTCGCCTACAAATACCGCAAGCCCGGCGAAGCGTTCTTTGGACTTCCGGGGTAGCGACTGAGTGAGGCGGTGGACTTTCCTGCCCGCTCTCTGCGCAGAGCGCATGGGCGCAAGGCGCGATCTTCCCTCAGGCTACTGGCGCCCGGGACCGGGTGCGGCACCATCAGCGAACGCCTCGCCGCCTGATTCGGAAAGATTCGAAGAGGTGGATCATGACCCGAGCTTCAAGTCTCCGCCTGCAAATTCTTCTCGCCGTCATCTGCTGTTTCATGGTGTCCCGCGCGGTGCTGGCGGCCGATGAAAGCCGGCCCATCGCCATCCGGGGCGCAACGATTCTCACCATGACGAATGGGACCATCGAAAACGGGACGGTCATCCTTCGCGACGGCAAGATTGAGAATGTGGGCAAGGACATCGCCGTGCCCGCGGATGCCGAGGTGATCGATGCGCGGGGCAAATTCGTAACGCCCGGACTGGTTGATCCTCATTCGCATATCGGCGTTTACTCCGTGCCAGAGGTGACGGCGCACGATGACGGGAACGAGATGACCGATCCCGTGACCGCCCAGGTGCGGTCCGAGGACGCCATCAACACCGACGACCCGGAAATCGCCCGCGGCGTTTCAGGAGGCGTCACCACGGTCCAAATCCTTCCGGGAAGCGGCAACAACGTCGGCGGCTGGGCGACGATCGTCAAGCTGAACGGCGCGCAGACGGTGGAGGAAATGAAATTTCCCAACGCGCCGCCGAGCATGAAGTGGGCGTGGGGCGAAAACCAGAAGAGCGTCTATCGAGCCAAAGACAAAGCTCCCACAACGCTGATGGGTGAAGCCGCCATCGTCCGCCAGAAGCTCTACGACGCGCGAAACTACACGGCGAAGTGGAAGGCGTGGGAGGAGGGCGACAAGAAAGAAGCGCCGCCAGAACGCGACCTGCAGCTCGAATCACTCGCCCAGGTGCTTGACGGGAAGGTCCGCGTCAACGCCCACTCCTACCAGGTGAACCATTTCGAGGCGCTCTTCCGCATCTCCGACGAATTCGGATTTCAGATCGCCTCGCTCCACCACGCGCTCGATGCCTACATGATCGCCCCGGAAATCGCCCGGCGGAAAATCGGCGTGGTCACCTTCGCCGACCTTTGGGGTTACAAAGTCGAGGCGTGGGACGCTATTCCGCAAAACGCCTACATCCTCTGGAAGCAGGGCGTGACGGTGGCGTTCCACACGGACAATCCGGTGATCGGCCAGCGGTACTACATCGCCCAGGCAGCGTTCGCCGTGCATTACGGCCTGCCGGACGACGTGGCCCTCCAGGCGGTGACCATCAATCCCGCCAGGATTCTCGGCATCGATCGCTGGGTGGGCAGCATCGAGCCGGGCAAGCATGCCGACGTGGTCATCTGGGACGGCTACCCGATCGAACTGCGCTCCAGGGCCGAAAAGGTTTTCATCGATGGCCAGCTGGTCTATACGCTCGACGACGGATTTCTGCCGTGGAAGGGCCGGCCGGTGGGGCAGTTCACTCGATGAGTGCCGCGCGGTGCCGGTTCTTGTGAATGACGTGGAATTTGGATTTTCGGTGAACCGAGGATCTCCGCCATGATTCGCAAAATCTTCTTGGGACTTTTCTTGTTGGTCTTTCCCGCGACGCTCATGCACGCGCAATCGGTGGTCGCCATTCAAGGTGGGAAGGTGCTGACCGTCACGCGGGGTGTCATCGAAAAGGGCACGGTGTTGATTGAAGACGGCAAGATCACGGCGGTCGGCGGCGACGTCCAGGTTCCCGCCGGTGCCAGAGTGGTCGACGCGCGCGGAAAGGTCGTGATGCCCGGCATGATCGACGCCGGCACGCGCCTGGGGCTGGTCGAAATCCCGGAGGAGCAGACCACCGTGGACTCGACCGAATACACCGAACCTGTTCAGCCCGACCTGCGGGTTATGGATGCGCTCAACCCGCGCAGCGAACTGCTGCGCGCAGCGCGCGCCGAGGGCATCACGCATGCGCTCTCTACCCCCGCCGAGGGCAACCTCATCGCCGGGCAGTGCGCCTTCATTCGTCTCGATGGGGAAACAGTCGAGCAACTCGTGGTGAAGTCTCCGGCGGCGCTCCTCATCAACCTGGGCGAGGCGAGCAAGCAGACCTACGTCAAGAAGGACAAGCCCCCAACAACGCGCATGGGAGAGATCGCGCTTGTGCGCCAGGCGTTCCTCAAGGCCCGGCATTACCGGGCCGAACACGAGGCCTTCGCCAAGAAGCAGGCGGAAGGAAAAACCGAAAAGGGCTCAAAACGCGAGGAGGATTGGAAGGATGCGACCCCGCCGGCGCGCGACCTGAAGATGGAAACGTTGCTCGACGCGCTCGAGGGGAAGATCCCGGTGGTTGTCCGCGCGCAGCGGGTGAGTGATATCGAGACGGCACTGCGGCTGGCGGAAGAGTTTGGCTTCAAACTCGTCCTCGCCCGCGCCACCGCTGCCTGGCGCCTGGCCGAGAAACTGGGAGCGAAGAAGATCCCCGTCATCGTAGGACCCATTCAGGAGGAGCCGTCGCGGATGGAATCGCTCGATACGCGGCTCGACAACGCCGCCATCCTTCATCGCGCCGGCGTCTCCATCGCCATCCAGTCAGATTCCGACACCGACGTGCGCGAACTGCCGTTCGCGGTTGAATACGCCATCGCCCACGGCTTGCCCGACGATGCGGCGCTCGCCGCCGTCACCATCAACCCGGCGCGATTCTTCGGCCTCGACGAGCGGCTGGGGAGCGTCGAGGTCGGCAAGCAGGCCAACCTCGTCATCCTCGACGGCATGCCGTTTTATGTGAAGACGCATGTGGTCGCCGCCTTCATCAACGGCAAGCCAGTGGATCTCGCCACCCACCAGACCGAACTCTACGATTTTTATAAGAAGAAGTACGGAATCGAGTAGGGCAGGTAAAACTGGCTTCGCGCGTAGGATTCTGGATACGGCGGGCGCCGGTGGTTGGAGTTTGAGCGGTCCACATAGCGAATTGTGGCGATTGAAAACCGAGGTCGGAAGAGCCAGATTTGGCTGTTCAGGTTGACGGGCTTCGCTCACGGAGTTCCCTGAGGTAAGCGCGGAGAATTTCCAGTCCACATTTCCATTTTGAGCTTTACCTTCGAATCTTCGGATCGTCGCCGTCGTCAATATTCATGAGAATGTGTACGCGACAAAGCCGCTCCGGAGGTCAGTACCCATGGGGTGAGATACAAAATCAGCCCTTTCAGCTTTCCCTCAACGCCTCTCTCAAGGTCGATTTGCATGGTTTCCACGTCCCTTTCGACGGCGGCCTGCTCCTGGTGCGGGGAATCGACGAGCGACTGGGGTTCGGAGAATTGATCGAACAACCCGCCGCGGCGGGACCGACCCCCGCCGGGGGAAAAATATGCAGTTTTCGTTCGCCGACGTGCCGCGGCATTTAGCAAGGAAGCGTGGACTTTCATTTCTGAGAGAATCCGCGGCTTGTGCTCGAATGAAGGACCGCGGAGTTCGAAAAGCCCGAACTCCGCGCTACCCCGCTGACAAAACCGCATGAGAAGGCCACGGTCAGCAGCTTCGGGAGTCGCGTTGGGGCAAACGGGACCCTGTCTCGAGGCCCTGGACCCAGCTAACGAAAGAATAGGGTGCTGGAGCCCCGCGAAGGGTATATGCTGTGGGGCGGTTGGGAGCTAAAACGGAAATTCGCGGCCGCTTGGTTTCAAAGGGCAATCGCGACATAAATGCAGCATGCAGACATCTGAAGTAAACCCCACCCAGGCCGTCGAGACCGGCGCTGGGCAGCGTCGGACCGAGCGGGTCAAGCTCAGCATTCCGATCCGGGTGATGTGTTTCGGCGGGAGCCCCGGCCATTTCGTTGAAGATACCCACACCCTCATGGTCAACCGTGACGGTGCGCTGATCGCTTTGAAGCACCGCGTGGCTGCGGACGATACCCTCCGCGTCATCAATCTGGAAAACTTCCGCGAGGCGGATTTTCGAGTCGTCGGCGAGACACGATTGCAAAGCGGGGACTTTTCCGGCTGGGGGGTGGAATGCCTGGAAAGGGAGCGGACCCTCTGGGATATCGATTTCCCTCCGCCGCTCGACCCTGGGGGTTCGACCGCCGGGGCGCTCCTCGAATGCCTGGGCTGCGGCAAACAAGGCCTGCTTGTTCTGAGCCTGGTCGAGGTCGACTTGCTCGAATCTTCCGGCACGCTACAGAAGCTGTGCGACAAGTGCGGCCACCTCTCCACCTGGTCCTACGCCGACGTCACTCGCCGCCCGAAAGAGATGCCTCCCGTTCAGGCTCCCGCTGCGGCGCAGCCGCCGGCCTCACCGAGAGTCGGCAAGTGGGATGGCAAAGCGGAGCGGCGCGTTTACAAGCGCGTGGCGGTCAAGCTGCGCGCCCTGGTGCGCAACAGCAAAGGCCAGCAGGAGATCGCCAAGACCGAGAATCTTTCCAAGGGAGGCCTGGCCCTCTGCCTGAGAATGGAACTGTCGCTCGGCGAGTTTGTGAGGATAATCTGCCCCTATAGCGGCGGCGTTGAGGAATTCGAGCGGACGGCGGAGGTCCGGTATCGCGCTCCCCACGTCGCCGGACAAAACTGGTTCTACGGTCTCCGCTACTTTCGTGAGTGACCTCCGCAGAATTCGCTTCGGCCAGTAGTTCTTCGATATCCCGCTCTAGATTCTGATTCGCGGGGAGCAGAATGGCCTACTTCACGCCGCGCTCTTCCAGAGCTTCATAACGCAGATTGCCGCGCTGTTCCCGCTCGTGCTAGAAGCGGCGCGACGGCGTAAGAGTTCAGCCGACGACAGTCGTCTTCAAGAGGCCCCAGACTGGGATCGATCTCAACACACACCGTCAGCAGTGTTCAAGTCATGCGTTCGCAATAGAGGGTGGCCATGATACACGAGAAAAGCTTTCAGAAGTTTCTCTGCTGCTTGTTGGGCGTGAAAGCATACCGTGCCCCCGGCACGCGCTCGGCTGACAAGTTGTTCTCGTTGTTGAGGAAGTCACTGTCCGCCTTCGCGATCCAGGCGGCGTAGTGGGATTCAGGGGCGCTCATAGAGTAGCTTACCCTCGGCCTCGATCAGCGAAAGGAGGGTCCCATGGATCTTCCTCATCCTCTTGACTTCCTCTGGTGTGTAAACCACCACGTCCATTGGCCAAGGGCGCAAACCAAAGATCGCGCTCACCTGGATGGCCCGTTCAGGGGGAGGTTCCTGCGTTTCTATTTCGACGAAGATGTCCAGGTCGCTGTCTTCTTTCGCCTCACCGCGAGCATGGCTGCCGAAAAGGATTATCCGGTTTGGCTTGAACCGATCCACAATCGCCCGAGTAATGTAGTTAAGAAGTCTTTCGTCGCCCATTGTGCTGCCCTCTTCAGCAAGTCCGCTCGCTTTGGCGCCTCAGAGGTTGGGTCCGCCACCGCCTTCGGTCCCACAGGGGACCAAGAATGCGAAACCTATCCGGTTACCTATTCTTCCACACCGGCTTGCGCCTTTCCACCAGCGCGCGCAGGCCCTCCTGGGAATCCTCCAGCTCAAACAGCTGGTTCAAGTACATATCCTGGGAGCGCTTCAGCGCCTGCTCGAAGGGTCGCCAGGTGCCTTCGAAGACCACGCGCTTCAGCAGTTGCAGCACCGGAGTACTCTGGCTGCCGATGCGCAGCACCAGGGAGTCAACAGTCTCCTTGAGCGCGGAGCGCGGCACGACG
>DATKYV010000362.1:0-4927 GCA_035528275.1 Terriglobia bacterium
CTGTACATCCCTCCGGTATCCCACAAAACACTCCCCACCAGGATTGCTTCGTGAGATTGTTCTCCGGCGGTCTGCTTTTACTCCGCCAGGGGACGCCGCTCTCGCGGCGCTTCCTGGTCTAGTTTCTCTCCGGCGCGTACACATCGGCAAGGGCACTACGCAACCGGTCTTTTGGCGTGCCCAGAGCATTCCTGCCCATCGACTTTATGAGGCCTCTTCCCCGCAAGCTGCACAGACCGCCTGTGGGGCGTCGTTTCCCGAAATCGAACACCTCGAGTCCAACGGTTGGGAGGCGGACTCAATCCCCAAAAACGCAACACTACGTGTAGCACAGAGTAGGTTCGCTCACGCCTAAGTGATTGACCTTTGAAGAGAGCCTCTCGGGGAAACGCAACAGAAAGCCTATTCTGTTGCACAGGGTGAGAAGCTCTCAGGGGAAGCCTGGACCCAGATATTGTCACGACGAATCGTACCCGCCTCCAGAATGGCCCCCAACACGCCAAGTGGCGCCCCGCTACTCAGACAGTGGCCAGATTCCTTCCGAGTGCGCCGTCATCCGACCGGAATCGCACATTGACCTCGGACCGGTAGGTAAACACTTGGCGACTTATGAGGAGTAATGTCGAAAACCAGCAGCAGCCTCTTGCGAATTAGCTTATTGGATCACTATTGGGGCGGTGGGGATTTATCTCCCCGTGGGGTCAGGATCTCCGTGCCGAAAACTCACTCTGAAGTTGGTGCAGAAAACCCAGACCACTCAAACCACACAAGGACTAACACAGGGAGTCGTATAACAACTGGGGGTAGGTCAATACGACTCCGCGCTATCTCAACGATGTGGCGTAGAAGACGTTTCCGCCCGAACGAAGGTCTTTGCCGTAGATGAAAGTGAACCCGAAGCTGCCCAGGACGCGGACGCCGAACTGCACACCCGTATCCCAAAGCCACTTCTTCGACCCGAGGCCTTGAGACGTGTCGTAGATCCTTCCGCAGTCAAGGAAGGGGCCGGCATTGAACGAAAAAACGGGACCCGCGTAAATCATCTTGTTCAGCGACCAGTTGGCAAGAAAGTAGTCGCGTCCAAGCGGTGCGCTCCCCTTCCGGCCGTTGCGGGTGCCGGCGTGCCCCCGCAGCCACAGGTCGTTGTCCCGTTCGATGCCCAGCTGGAAAAGCTCATCAAAAGGAATCCGGCCCAGGGTTTTGCCGGCGCGTAAACGCGCCGTAACCGCGTAATCGTCCCCGCGGGATTTCGGCAGCCAGCGCGTCTCGAGTGACCCTTCCAGCTTCGAGAAAGGCCGGAAGGATTGCCGCATGAGCTTTCCGACTTGCCATCGCACACCGGTCCGGGTCGTGAACCGTCGTTCCGGGATGCGGAGAAGCGTGTAGTCGAACCCGGCGCGGTATTTCAGCGCCAAGCCGCCGGTGAGAAATTGAGACGCCCATTCATCGTCGAATCCCTCGTGCCTGAACTTGCGGTCCGTAACGAGAACCTCGCTGGTCCATCCCCAGCGGCCGCTGGGGCGCGATTCGATTCCCAGCCCAGCCTCGAATGTCTGCATGTCCAAATCTCCCGGGGGAGTCGTCGATCCGCCGAACGTATCGCGGAGGTCCCAAATCTCCTTTCGGGCGTCCACATGCAGGCGATAACGCCATTTCGGTTCACCGCCCAGTGGTGCCGCAAAGGTGGCGAAGGCGCGACGCTTCTGCGAGTCCCATCGCAACAGCGATTCGAAGTTCATCGCTGAGCGGTTCAAATTGATGAATTCCGGATAGACGGTCTGGAACGGCAATCCGCGGAGGGCGGGAAGGAGGGTTCGCAATGCTCCAGCTCGCCCCCCGCTCCGTTCCCAGGAGCGAAAGACCAGGTTGAATCGTTCCCCGTGGGTGGGTTCGAGGTCGAACCGGTAGCGGCGGAAGATATCGACCAGATCCAGCCGCGCTTCCGTACTGCGAAGATCCTCCAGCCGCAAAACGTCCGCGGGCGAAAAGGCGAACGCCCGGTCCAGCAGCACCGGATCCACGGTCGGTTCCGGCTCGTTCTTTACCTCTTCGATCTCCGGCTTTCCAACACGATTCCAAAACTTCACCGCGGCCTCGGCATTCCCTTCCAGAAGGTAGAGCGTGGCAAGGAAATTGTTCGCGTAGTCGTCATGTGGGTCGAGTTTCAATGCTCGACGCAACTCCTCCTTGGCCTCCGAGATCTTCTTCTGTTTGAAGGCCACCCCGGCCAGTTCAATCGAGAATCTCTTGTCGTGGGGTGCTTTGCGCCGCCCGCGCTCGAAGGTTTCACGTGCTTCCTCCCAGCGCGTCAGCCGCGCCAGCGCCAGTCCCGAGAGATAATCCACTTCGGCGGGGAGGTTCGGGGAATTCTGCGCCAGCCGGATGAGTTCCTCCCAGCGCTTTTCGGCGTGGAGTCGCTCGGCCAAGGAGACGACTTGCGTTGCGGCGGAGGGATCGCGAGCCGCGAGACACGTCGGCAAGCAGAGGAGAACACAAAGGATGACGGCGCGGAAAGTTAGCGGTCTTCCGCGGGCAGGGCCAGGAGAGTCCAGGAGTTTGCGGCTTTCCATTTCTCCTCGAATCTCTGCCGTCTGAGTTTCGCCAGCTTTCGCCGGGCTGGATCGTTAACGAGGACGACGTTGTGTTCCGCATCGACCCCCGCAACCACCAGGAAGTGTCGGCGGTTCCCCCGGACGCTTGGCTTGAGGCAAACAATCAGCGGACGGCCCCGGGCGAGGTTTTTGGCCAAATCGTTCCAATCACCTGAGAAGGCATAGGTCTCGAAGCCGTGTTCGCGCAAATAGTGCTCGAGGTCGCTGGCGCGAGTACCCTTGGCCTCGGGTGAAAAAAGCGTGGCGTGGATCTTCCCCGGCTGGGCTTCTTCCGCGGGAAAGTAATACCCTTCGCGGATCCAGTATTGCATCACCATCGCCACGCTGGCTGCGCCGCAGCCGGCTTTTTCCTGTTTCACGAACGGCACATCCAGCCAGACGCTTGCCGGCTGGGCGGCCAACCCCGGCCCTGTGAGCCCAAGCGCGGTTATGAAAGCTAGCATCAGCGCGCGCGACATGCGTCCCCCAGCTATTTGAGAACCAGGACCAGCACGGCTGCCGCAAGCGCGATGACGATATATGTCAGGTGCTCGGTGGAGAGAGCGCCCGCCGCGAAATCCTCTTGATTTCTCTGCGTGCGTTGGGCCAGGCGGGCGAGTTCCTCGTCGCTCAGCGACGCCGCTGCCTGCTCCACCTTCTTTGTGTCCGCCGGCAGGTTCTTCATGGCCTCGCGGACAGGCGCCGAGCTAAAGAAGTCCCGAACCTGCTTGAGATTGTTCCTTCGGTCTTCGGTGGCGCCCACCAGTTCCTTGCGGAGTTCGGCAGATGAAACAACATGCTCCTCAGCGAGCAATCCGTGCGGTAGTAACCAGAGAAATGCCAACAGCAGCCACACCAGTTGGTGTTTCGGTCGGAAGTTTTTCAGCATGCGGTTCACCTCGCAGTCGTTCTCAGAACAAGTGTAGCACGCTGTTTGCCAACCCGGTGACGGCGATGGTGTTCAGTCTTCAGCCGCGGTTGCATACGTGCCCAGGCGCCGCGAATTGGCCGTAGCGTGTTGTGAATACAAGACTTTTTTGAACGCTCAGCTTGGCATGAAAAACCCTTTGCGAGCGCCACGAACCATCGTCTGGTATCGCGCCACCCGTCACGCGTCTGTAAAACTTACCTTGTCCCGATAAGGATTGCCTTGCAGAGGAAGTTGCTGGATTGACTTCTCCCAGTTGTTTTAGCTGTCCATCTTAGCCCTTGTGCCGCTTGAGTGCTCTGGGCTCTATGCGCCAGCTTCAGAGTGAGTTTCCAGCTGCTTTGATCGGGCCGGCTTTTCTGTACCAATTCTAGGGCGAGTTTTCAGCTATTCGTGACCTCATAAGCTCGCGGGCAGCCGCGATTACATTAGCGAATTCGTTCGGCGTATACGCTTCGAGAGCCCGGTGAAGGCAACTCTCATTGTACTCCCGCCTCCAAGCTTCAAGAACCTCCCTGGCTTCGCTCGGCGTCATGAACCTATGGGCATCCAAGCATTCTTGCCGAAAGTTGCTGACGCATTTCCCGCACCCCCCAGCGGCAGCGGGCGGATTACTCCCCATAAACGCCCTAGTGTGTACTAATGGCACCGTCCGCCGATTCCTGGCGACAGATTCCTATCGGGCCAATAGTGGTTCAACCGGTTGATTTGAGAATTTTTGCTGGCGTTTCTCCGAATCAACCCCTTGAAAGCGTTCGCCGACGCAACACTATGCTCCTTCTGTTGCATTCCCCAAGTGACCCCCGCTGAAATCTGAAGAGTTAAGCTGGCCTGGGAAGAGGGTCCCCTAGTGCGTAGTGTTGCATTTTAGGGCTGATCACCTCCCCGTATACCCTGCAACGCACGTGAAATCGAGTCCCGAATTTCCGATGTGAACCCGCCCGCAAAGAGTGGTTTCTGCAGCCGGAAATGAAGCCTCCACAGCGTGGGTTCGTTACGTCGTGGTCCTGAGAAAGCCACCTGCCCAGATTACAGCGACCCGGCGCTTGGAGCCTGCCCCGATCCTTTCGGGGAGCGCGGCTACATTAAAGACAAAACTGCTCCTGGGCCGAATCGCTTCGACCCAAGAGCGAGAGAGGAGTGTGACCTCTCAGCTTGACAACCGGCAGGCTCGCAGCTCGCACGCACTTGCCTGCCGGGTTGTCAAATCACGTTCAAACTCGCCGTTCCGCTCCGCACACATCGAAACTGCGCGCAGTGTACAACACCCGGCGAGCTACGCCAGTCGAGAGACCTAGTCGCCGCATACGGTAGTGTTGTGCGCGTTGTTGTACCCATCCAGCGTGTCGGCTGCGCTCGTCAGGTCGGGCTCGTTCGCCGTGGCTAGCGCCGTGTCAACGAACTCGAT
>DATKYV010000363.1:0-4558 GCA_035528275.1 Terriglobia bacterium
CGAGTAATGTAGTTAAGAAGTCTTTCGTCGCCCATTGTGCTGCCCTCTTCAGCAAGTCCGCTCGCTTTGGCGCGTCAGAGGTTGGGTCCGCCACCGCCTTCGGTCCCACAGGGGACCATGAATACGAAACCTATCCGGTTACCTGTTCTTCCACACCGGCTTGCGCCTTTCCACCAAGGCGCGCAAGCCCTCCTGGGAGTCGTCCAACTCGAACAACTGGTTCAAGTAGATATCCTGGGAGCGCTTCAGTGCCTGCTCGAAGGGCCGCCACGTGCCCTCGAAGACCACGCGCTTCAGCAGTTGCAGCACCGGAGTACTCTGGCTGCCGATGCGCTGCACCAGGGAGTCAACAGTCTCTTTGAGCGCGGAGCGCGGCACGACGCGGTTGACCAGCCCCATGATGAGCGCCTGCTGCGCGCTGATGGGATCGGCGGTGAGGAGCAGCTCCATGGCGTGCTTCGGCCCGATGACGCGCGGATAGACCACCGCCCCCATGGGCGGGAAGACGCCCAGCTTGATCTCCGGCTGAAGGAAGCGCGCGTTTTCTGTGGCGATCACGATGTCGCAGAACGCCGCCAGCTCGCACCCGCCTCCCTGCGCCATACCATCCACCACTGCTATGACGGGTTTGGAAACCTCGGTCATGGAGCGAAAGACCTGGTGAAAGGCGTCCATCATCTGAAAGACCATGTCGGTCCTGTAGCCGGCGGCCTCCACGCCTACGGAGAAGTAACCTTCGCACTCCGGCGCGGCGTCCAGCAGAATCATGCGGACTTCATCGCGAGAGTTCAGGCTTTCGATGGCCCAAGACATCTCCTTCAACATCTCGATGTTCATGATGTTCTGCTTGGGCCGGGCCATGGTGAGATGGGCGGCGGGGCCGGAATCGTCCCAGCGGATGAACTTAGGCGGACCTGCTTCCTGCTTCTCCAGTTCCCCAAACGGCTGCTCGGTGGGTTCGTTTGCCATGGCTTCCTCCTTCGATTGTGGCTGGGCGGGACGCCCGGAATCCCGTTTGAGATTCTCGGCGGCTCGACGTGCAAAACTTTCAGCGATCAGCCGTCAGCTATCGGTTATTGATGCGCCCCTCGGTGACTCATGCTGCCGGCGGATTGTTCCGGCCGCAGTCTGCAACCGGGAACGATTGGCTGCCGAGTGTCCCTATTTCAACGCACTCCCGCATTTCCCGCAATAGCTAAATCCTTCCGGAATGCCCTTGGCACCGCAACTGTCACAGACGCGCGTGGGCGGCCCCCAGAGGAATTCGCTCGAGCGGCCGTCGGCGGCGTGCTCGCGAATGCCGCGATAGTCGGCGGGCCGCTTTTCCACGAACGCCTGGACACCCTCGTAGGGCTCCCAGGAAGTGGAATGGACCGCCAGCCAGTCGCGCGCGTGCCCGGCGGTGAGTGACCACGCGAAATCCTTCCAGAAACTCAGCATCTGCTTCGTGTAGCGCGTGCACTCGGGAAGCTTTTGCAGGAGCTTTCGGGCCAGAGCGTTCACCGCCCGGTCGAGCTGGCGGTAGGGAACCACCTGGTTCACCAGCCCCCACTCCAGCGCCTGCTGGGCGGAGATCTCGTCTCCGGTGAGAAGCATCTCGCGCGCCCGGCGGTCGCCGACGACCAACGGCAGCCACTGGCTCGACCCGAAGGCATCCACCAGGCCCACGCGAGTTCCCACCTGTACGAACCGCGCGTGATCGGCGGCGATGGCCAAGTCGGCGGCGAGGTTCCAGTCGTTGCCTCCGCCCGCCACAATTCCGTTGATGCGCGCGATGGTGGGTTTTCCGACGTTGCGGAAAAGTTGCAGGGCCTCCATCAGCAGGCCCTGCCATTTCCAGTAATCCCTCGGCCGACTGAGAAACTGGGCGTGAAACTCGTTGGCGTCTCCCCCCGTCGAGAAAGCTTTGTCGCCGGCGCCGGTCAGGACCACAACGCCGACCGAATCGTCGGAGGCGGCGTCGCGAAAGGTGGCGATGAGCTCGCGCAGTGTCCGGGCCGAATAGGCGTTGTAGACCTGCGGGCGGTTGAAGGTGACGCGCCCCACGCCCTCCTTCTTTTCGTAGAGGACCTCTTCGGCGCGTTGCCGGGACGATGCTTTGCCGGTTTGTCCTGCGCCCAAGGCTTATTCCTTTCTTGTCGCGTCGCGGAGCGCGCCGTCTCGATGAAACGGTATCCTACGCCGCCTCGAGCTCCAGCGCCATGCCCAGGCCGCCGGAGACGCAGAGCGTGGCCAGGCCGCGGCGGGCACCGCGCTTCATCATTTCATGCAGCAGCGTCACGGTGATGCGCGCGCCCGTGCAGCCGATGGGATGGCCCAGAGCGATGGCGCCGCCGTTCGGGTTCAGGCGGTCGCGGTCGAAGTGCAATTCCCGGTCGCAGGCCAGCACCTGCGCGGCAAATGCTTCGTTGAGCTCGACAACGTCGTAGTCGTTCAGCCGCCGACCCGTCTTCCTCAAGAGCTTTTGCACGGCGGGCACGGGACCGATGCCCATCATCCGTGGATCGACACCCACCGTCGTATGTTCGGCCAGGCGGGCGAGTGGCGGGCGCGCGGCGTGTTTGGCGCGCTCCTTGGAGACCAGGACCAGTGCCGCACCCGCGTCCGTGATGCCGGAAGAGTTTCCCGCCGTAATCGTGCCGGATTTTGAAAACACCGGCGGCAATTTCGCCAGGGCTTCGGGAGTGGTGTTGAATCGCGGGTGCTCGTCGAGCTCGAAGCTGCGCTCGCCTTTCTTCTCCTTCACGGTGATCGGCACCGTCTCTTCCTTGAATCGCCCGGATTCGATGGCCCGCTGGGCGCGCTGCTGGCTGCACAATGCGTAGGCGTCCTGCTCCTGGCGCGAGATGTGAAATTGCTCCGCCAGAACCTCCGCTGTTTCGCCCATGATCATCTGGGAGAGCGGGCAAAAGAAACCGTCCTGATACATGCCGTCCGTCAAGGTTTGATGGCCGAGCCGCGCCCCCCAGCGCGCGCCATCGAGGAAGTAGGGAACCCGGCTCATTGCTTCGACCCCGCCCACGAGAACCACTTCGGCGTTGCCCAACGCGATTTCCTGGTAGCCCAGAACAATCGCCTTCATGCCCGAAGCGCAAGCCTTGTTCACCGTGTAGGCCGGGACGCTCACCGGAATGCCGGAGCGGACGGCAATCTGTCGTGCCGGATTCGGGCCGTTCCCCGCCTGCCGGGCGTGCCCGATGATGACCTCGTTCACCTCCTCCGGCGCGATCCCCGCTCGTTCGAGTGCCGCCCGCGCGGCGATGACACCGAGGTCGGGAGCGGAGAAATCGCGCAGCGATCCGCCGTACTTGCCGATGGGAGTGCGGACGGCGCTGAGGATGAAGACGCCCTTCATAGTCTGTTCCCGACCGCACGATGCTACCACAGGCGTTTGAAGGGCGGGTAGTGACGAAGTCTTCGCTGTCGGCCCGCCAGCCGCACGGCCGGATTCAAAGGCGCGCACAAAAGCCGGAATGCGTGCGATACAATGTGCAGAAGGAGACCGCGCCGTGGGGATTCGAAAATATTCCGCCACCCTGCCTCTTGCGGTGCTCGTTGGGGGCTTGTTGCTGGCGCAGGGCGAACCCGTCTACGACGAATCCGCCGATGCCGGTCGCGAGATCAAGGCGGCCCTTGCGCGGGCCTCCGAGAAGGGAAAATCCCCCAGAAATGTTGTCCTGATTTTCGGCGCCAACTGGTGCAAGGATTGCCGGGCGCTCGACGCCCACATGCACACCCCGGAGCTTGCGGCGATGATGGATAAGAATTTCGTCGTGGTGAAAGTCGACGTGGGCCGCATGGACAAGAACGTCGAGCTCGCCGGGGAGTACGGCGTCCCGGTCGCCAACGGCATCCCGGCCATCGCCGTGCTCGATTCCCGCGGCAAGCTGCTCTACGCTCAGGATCAAGGACAGTTCGCCGACGCCCGCCACATGACCTACGAGAGCTTCAAGACCTTCTTCGAGAAGTGGAAGCCGGAGAATGCAAAGTGACCGAATAACGCGGGGCGTGGTAGTTGTATGGTAGGATTATCGTATGCGAGCTTACACCTACCCGATTACAATTGAGCGTGAAGGACGGAAATACTACGCGTACTCCAAGGACTTTCCGGGTGTCTACGGACTCGGTAAGACCATCGAGGAAGCGAAAGCAAGTATCCTTGAGGCCATGAGGCTTTACTCGGTTGCGAGCCCCCTTACCTGTCGACGCTTGGAGTGGGCCCCTCTGCTCTGAGGCCTCTTCACCAATTCATCTAAAGGCGACTTGGGAACCTGACGCTTACGTTCAAGTTTCCGAATCCCTCTGCCTGCAAAAATCCGCCTTATCTCCTTCCCTCGTCTGCCATAGCGCTCGTCGTATGCTCCACAAAAGGCGCCACCTGGCAGCTTCTTGTTTGCGTAAGGGTTCTTGTAAACCACCACTCGCAGTTCTCTGAGGGAGACGTCCCGTTGAGTCCGCCTGGCAAGCTTAGCCTCTTCCCACGCCTTTGCAAATCGCTCTGCCCGACAAGACCCGCGCTGCGCCCGCGTGGGGATTGCAAGGAATCGCATTTCACCAA
>DATKYV010000364.1:0-9785 GCA_035528275.1 Terriglobia bacterium
GGTGGCGCCCCGGGGAGGACGAAGTGTTCCGACACGAATGGCCATATTCTCGTTGCCTACTTCTTGCTCGATTTGGTTGACTTGCCGCTCTTCGCCGCCGGCTTGGCCTTCTTCTTTTCCTCGCCTTTGGCGGCTTTCTTCTTCGCTTCCACGGCGGGCTTTGCCGCCTTCTTCGCCTTGGCGGCTTTGGCGGGAGCAGCAGCCTTTTCCTTCTTCTCCTTCTTCTCCTTCTTTTCCTTCACCTCTTGCGCAGAAACCTTCGGGGCTTCCGGCTCCCCGGCGACAGCTTCCACTTCCTCCTTAGCGGCAAGCCGGGTGGGTTTCGCCGGCTTCGCCTCAGGGGGAAACAGCGTGTACTCCGGGATTGAGAACCGGAGCGGGTCAACCGGCGGCTCCACGACTTGCACGAGATGCGGAATCCTGGCCACCAGGCCGCGGATCTGCGGAGTATCGGGCCGCTCCACCACTTGATTCAGGCGGAGCAATCCCAGGCTGCGAACCATTTCCTTCTGCCGGTAGGAGAAGGCAATGGCGCTGCGCACCCACTTGATGCGAATTGTTCTTTGCGTTTTGTCCGTCACAGTCGTGATGATCCTCTAGATTTCTTCCGGTGATTTTCCCCGGGCCGCCGCCACTTCCTCGGCGTTGCGTAGTTTGTAGAGCCCATCGAGCGTAGCCTTAAC
Source organism: Terriglobia bacterium (assembly GCA_035528275.1). Classification (GTDB taxonomy): domain Bacteria; phylum Acidobacteriota; class Terriglobia; order UBA7540; family UBA7540; genus DATKYV01. The sequence continues at coordinate 684 of DATKYV010000364.1, forward strand.
CACGTTGTGAGGGTTGGTGGTGCCCAGGGACTTGGTGAGGACGTTCTGAATCCCCGCCGCCTCCACCACGGCTCGCACCGCACCGCCCGCAATCACTCCCGTGCCCTCCGGAGCAGGCTTCAGGAGGACCTTCCCCGCCCCGAAGCGTCCCAGGACCGCGTGCGGGATCGAGGTCGCCGTAATATTCACCTTCACCAGGGATTTCTTGGCGGCTTCAATCCCTTTGCGAATGGCCATGGGGACTTCGCGCGCCTTTCCGGCCCCGTACCCGACGTGCCCGCCGCGGTCACCCACCACCACCAGCGCGGAGAAGCTCAGATTCTTGCCGCCCTTCACCACTTTGGTCACGCGGTTTATGGAAACCACCTGGTCCTTCAACTGCAGCGTATTAGGATCAATCCGAATCGCCAACTCAATGCTCCCTTGCGGTTCTTTCTAGAATTTCATTCCGCCTTCGCGCGCCGCATCGGCCAGAGCCTTGACCCGGCCGTGATAAGTGTATCCCCCGCGATCGAACACCACGCGGGTGATGCCCGCCGCCAGGGCGCGGGCGGCGAGCGCTTTGCCGACTTGTTTGGCGGCGGCAATATTGCCCCCGCTCTTCAGGAACTTACGAATTTCCTTGTCTCGCGTCGAGGCCGACACCAAGGTGCTCCCCCGGTCATCGTCAACGACCTGGGCGTAGATGTGGTTCAATGATTTGAAAACGTTCAAGCGCGGCGCCTGCTCACGGCCGCGGATCCGCGACCGGATTCGAACGTGAATTCTCTGCCGCGCTGCGTTTCTTGCAACCTGCGTTAGCATGATGTCACTCGCGCTTACCGCTTTTCCTCACGGTTTACTTGGCGCCGGCGGCGGCCACTGCCTTGCCGACTTTCTTCTTCAAACGCTCACCCGTATAACGAATCCCCTTGTTCTTGTACGGGTCCGGGGGACGAAGGGCACGAATGTCGGCGGCCACCTGGCCCACCCGGTGCTTGTCCGCGCCGGAAATCACGATGTGCGTCTGCTTGTCGACGCTGATCTTCAATCCCTCGGGTATCGGAAATTCGATGGGATGCGAGTAACCCAGGGCAAAGACCACAGTCTGGCCCTTGACCTCAGCCCGATAGCCGATCCCCACGATATCGAGGTGCCTTTCGAAACCTTTGGAGACACCTAGTACCGCGTTCGCCAGCAGGCTCCGGACGAGCCCATGCAGGGCGGCCTGCTCATCGTTCTCGCGACGCAGCGAAAGATGCCCGTCTTGCTTCTCCAACTGAATGCCCCGGGGTAGCGGGACTTTCAGAGAGCCCTTCGGGCCCTTGACCGTGATCGCAGAAGCTTCCGGGACCACGGTGACGTCTTTCGGCACCTCAATGATCTTTCTTCCAATTCGCGACATAGGCTTGCGTCCACTGTCCGAACTCGCTTTCTCCCCCCCAGCTTCAGGGCCGAAGAAGGAGAACGGTCCGGATTACGATACGTTGCAGAGCAACTCGCCTCCCACACCGGTCTTGCGAGCCGCCTTGCCGGTCATCAGGCCGCGCGGCGTGGTGAGGATGTTGATCCCCAGACCTCCCAGAACCCTGGGGACCTCTCGGGCGCCAATGTAAACCCGCCGTCCGGGTTTCGAGACCCGTTCCAGACTGCTGATGACGCTTGTGCCGTCCGGTCCATACCGCAGGAAGACCCTCAGGACCTTCTTTTTGCCTTCCTCGGCGAGCTTGTAGTTGCTGATATACCCTTCCTGCTTCAGAATCCGGGCAATCTCCACCCGCATCTTGGATGCCGGCATATCAACACGCTGATGCCGCGCCCCGATGCCGTTCCGAATCCGGGTCAGCAGGTCGGCGATAGGATCGCTGATGACTGACATAAGACTCCCAATGACGAAAATACTTCCGGTTCCCGTCTACCAGCTTGACTTGGTGACGCCCGGGATATCCCCTTTCAACGCCAGCTGGCGGAAACAGAGCCGGCACATCTGAAACTTGCGAAGATAGCCGCGCGGCCGGCCGCAAATCCGGCAGCGATTTCTGTGACGGATCTTATACTTGGGTTTCTTCAGCAGCTTGGCCATTTGCGAAGTACGCGCCACAGGTTACCCTCCCGCCTTCTCGTCGGTCTGCTCGCCCGTCTGACGGCGTTGCACGTCGGGCCGGAACGGCATCCCCAGATGCCGCAACAGGGCCAAGGCGTCAGCGTCCGTACGAGCGTCGGTAACAATCGAAATATTCATCCCCTTGATTTTTTCCACCTTGGAGTAATCGATTTCCGGAAACACCAGCTCGTCGCGCAGCCCCAGCGTGTAGCTACCGCGGCCGTCAAACGATCGCGTGGAGAGCCCCCGGAAGTCCCTCACCCGGGGGAGCGCAACGTTCATCAGCCGGTCGATGAACTCGTACATCCGGTCGCCGCGCAGCGTAACCATCACCCCAATGGGCATGTTCTTGCGGAGTTTGAAGTTGGCGATCGATTTCCGCGCCCGCGTGATGACGGGCTTCTGGCCGCAGATCTGGCCCAGCTCCTGCGCCGCCGCATCCAGCAACTTGGCGTTCTGGATGGCCTCGCCCAGGCCCATATTCACCACGATCTTCCGCAGGCGAGGAATGGCCATGGGATTCTCACGCCCCAGTTCCTTCATCAAGGCCGGGACGACTTCATTTCGATATCTCTCTTTCAATCGCGGCATCATAATCGCCGGGATGCCTCCCGTTCTAGATCTCCAGAACCTTCTGGCATTTGTGGCAAACGCGCACGGTGATGACCTTCTGGCCTTCCGCCTTCTTGCGGTGCTGGATACGAGTGGGGCCGCAATCGCTGCATACCAGCGCCACGTTGGAAACGTGGATGGGCCCTTCCTTCTCCAGGATCCCGCCCCGGATCTGCTTGGCCGGGTTGGGACGCGTGTGACGCTTCACCATGTTGACGTGCTCGACGTACACCACCCTCCGGCGGGGCTCCACCTCGAGCACGCGGCCGACTTTACCCTTGTCGCGTCCGGCCATCACCTGGACCTGATCGTTTTTCCGAATATCCAGAACCAATCCCATCACAAAACCTCGGGTGCCAGTGAAACAATCTTCAAGAACTTCTTCTCGCGAAGCTCGCGGGCAACGGGCCCAAAAACGCGCGTACCCACGGGCTCTCCCGCCTCATTGATCAAGACCGCGGCGTTCTCGTCAAAGCGGATATAGCTCCCGTCGCGCCGGCGCTGCTCCTTGCGCATGCGGACGATGACCGCTTTGACCACGTTGCCTTTGGGAATGGGGCTGTCCGGAGCCGCTTCCTTCACCGACGCCGTGACCACATCGCCGAGTCCCGCCCGCGGTCCCACATCGCCGCCCACCGGCAGAATACAGGCGAGCTTCCGCGCGCCGGAGTTGTCCGCCACCTGAAGAATCGTCCGCATCCCGATCATTCGGCACCTTCCGGCAATTCGGCGACCTGGGCGCCGCGGGCGATAATTTTCAGGATACGCCAGCGCTTCTGAAGGCTCAGGGGCCGGGTCTCCTGGATTCGAACCACATCACCCACGCGGCATTCGTTCTTCTCGTCGTGGGCCAGAAACTTCTTCGAACGCCGGACCACTTTCACGTAGAGCGGGTGGCTGAACTGCCGGTCCACAGTCACGGTCACCGTTTTCTGCATCTTGCAGGCGGTGACGATCCCCACTTTTTCCTTTCGCCTCGTCTTCATACGCCTTTCGCGCGGGCCGTTCCGTGATTACCCGCGGCTCCTCAGGATTTTCCGGCCTTCGTCGATTTGACTTGCTTCTCTCGCAGGACCGTCTTCACCCGAGCCAAGTTCCTACGCAGGACCCGCAGGTTGTTCAAAACATCGGACTGCCCGCTCGCAAACTGAAATTTCAGCCGAAAGAGTTGATCGGAAAACTCCCGATCCTTCCCCTTTAGCTCATCATCGGTCCATTCTCGTATCTTTTCCGCCTTCAATTTTTTCTCGATCTTCATCTCGTCGTCCCCACTGCCTCCCTTACATGCTGGTCGAGCGAGCCACGAACTGCGTCCGGAGGGGGAGCTTGTGCCCGGCCAGACGCATGGCTTCGCGCGCTTCCGCTTCCGCCACGCCTTCCATCTCGAACAGGATGCGTCCGGGCTTGACCACCGCAACCCAGAACTCCGGCGCACCTTTGCCTTTGCCCATGCGTGTTTCCGCCGGCTTCTTGGTCACCGGCTTGTCGGGAAAAATCCGGATCCACAATTTCCCCCCGCGTTTGATGAAGCGCATGATGGCGACGCGGCTCGCCTCGATTTGCCGGTCCGTAATCCAGCCTGGGGAAAGCACCTTCAACCCGAAGTCTCCAAACGAGAGGCTGGAGCCGCGCCAGGCTTTGCCACGCCGTCGGCCTCGCTGCTGTTTCCGAAATTTCACTTTGCTGGGCAACAACATCGTCGCTATTCACTCCCTGCGTCGTGCGGAGCTCTCCTCCCGCTCAGGCCGCCGGCGCCACCACCGGCTCTTCGACTTTTTCGGGCCGCCGCTTCTGCTCCAGGATTTCGCCATTGTAGATCCAGCACTTCACTCCGATGACCCCATAAGTGGTCATCGCCTCGGCCAGGCCGTAGTCGATATCCGCCCGCAACGTGTGCAGCGGCAGCCGGCCCTGCAAGTACCACTCGGAGCGGGCGATTTCGGCGCCGTTCAGGCGTCCCCCGCAGCGAACTTTGATGCCCTTGCAACCGAAGCGCAGCGCCGAGTCCACAGCCTTGCGCATCGCCCGGCGGAACGCCACGCGCTTTTCCAGTTGCAGGGCAATCGACTCCGCCACGAGCTGGGCATTCACTTCCGGCCGGTGCACTTCCTGGATGTTAATGGGCAGCACTTCGCGCCCCGTGCGGGCCTGAATCTCCTGCCGCAACCGGTCAATCTCCGCACCCTTGCGTCCGATGATGATTCCCGGCCGCGCCGTATGGATGGTAATCTTCAACTTGTTGCCCGGCCGCTCGATCTCGATCGAGGAAATGCCCGCGCTGCGAAGCTGCTCTTTGAGCCGCCCCTTGAGTCGCAAGTCCTCGTGCAGAAGGTCGGCGTAGTCCTTCTTGGCGAACCACCGCGACTTCCAGGTCTTGTTGTACCCAAGACGGAATCCGTAGGGATGAACCTTCTGACCCACCGTGCTCCTCCTTCACCCGGCTTCCGCCGGGGATGCTTGGCGTGCTGCTTCGGCGCCGCTCCGGGACGCGCCCGGCAGGCGCGCCGTCGCGGCCTATCCCTCGCGCTCCTCAACCACCAGGGTGATGTGGCTCATCCGCCGCTGGTAGTGAAAGGCGCGGCCCATGGGAGCGGGCCGGATGCGCTTGGCGCGCGGCCCTTCGTTGACGTAAGCCTCAGTCACCACCAATCGGTCCACATCCAATTTCTCGGATTTCTGCTCGGCGTTGGAAATCGCCGAATGCAGAATCTTCGCCACCTCGGCGGAGACCCGCTTCTTGGTGAACCGCAGGATGCTCAACGCCTCGCCCGCGCCCTTGCCGCGAATCAGGTCAACCACCAGGCGCGCCTTCTGCGGCGAAACCCTGAGGTATTTGCTTGTCGCTCGAGCTTCCATTTTCTCTTCTCGGCTTTCCGCCATCAGTGCCACCCGGAAACTAGGTTGTGGCCCCCGGCGCAGCCGGAGCTCTGGGCGCTGCCGCCGCGGCCGCCCTTTCCGCGACCACTTTTACGCTGTGCCCCTTGAAAGCGCGCGTCGGCGAGAATTCTCCCAGTTTGTGCCCCACCATGTTCTCCGTGATGTACACGGGAATGAACTTCTTGCCGTTATAAACAGCGATCGTGTGGCCCACCATCTCGGGAAAAATGGTGGAGCGTCGCGACCACGTCTTGGTCACCTTCTTTTCGAACCGCCGGTTGAGCAGTTCGATCTTCTTCATCAGGTGCTGGTCCACGAACGGACCCTTTTTCAACGACCTTCCCAAGTTATCCTCCCGCTCACTTCTTCCCGCGCCGTTTGACGATGAACCGGTCCGTCGCCTTGTTGTGCCGGGTCTTGTAGCCTCGAGTCGGCTTGCCCCAGGGAGTCGTCGGGTGCCGCCCGCCGGAGGCCTTGCCCTCACCGCCACCCAGTGGATGGTCCACCGGGTTCATCGCTACACCGCGGACCGTCGGCCGGCGACCCATCCAGCGATTGCGCCCCGCCTTTCCCAGCGTGATGTTTTCGTGATCCAGGTTCCCTAATTGACCGATTGTCGCCGTGCAGTCCATGTGGACTTTGCGCACTTCCCCGGAGGGCAAGCGGACCTGGGCGTAATCGCCCTCTTTGGCCAGCAACTGAGCGGCGCCGCCCGCCGCACGCACCAGCTGTCCGCCCTTGCCCGGCCGCATCTCGACGTTGTGGATCATCGTGCCCACCGGCATGTTCCTCAGCGTCATCGCATTCCCGGCAACGATATCGGCGTCCGGCCCCGCCATCACCTTGTCGCCCACCTTCAATCCCTTCGGATACAGGATGTAGCGCTTCTCGCCGTCCGCGTAATGGAGCAGGGAGATGAACGCCGAGCGGTTCGGGTCGTACTCAATGGTGGCGACGCGCGCCGGAACCCCGATCTTGTCCCGGCGAAAGTCGATAATGCGGTATTGCCGCTTGTGGCCGCCGCCGCGATGCCAGATGGTCAACCAACCTTGGTTGTTGCGGCCGGAAATCCGCGTCTTCGGCTCCAGAAGCGGCTTATGCGGCTGCGAGGTGGTAATCTCCTCGAAGGTTAGCCCCGTCTGGTACCGTCGAGTCTTCGTGTAGGGTCGGTAGGTTTTGATCGCCATATCTTTCGCCTTCCGAATCCGCTTCCGCCGGCCTATGCGCTCTCCGCGTACTCCGGCATTTTCTCTCCCGCCTTGAGCTTGACCAGCGCCTTCTTCCAATCCGGACGACGGCCCGACGTTCGTCCCCGGCGGCGCTCTTTCCCTTGATAAGTCGCCGTGCGAACCGAATCAACCTTGACTTTGAAGACTATCTGCACGGCCTCTTTGATTTCCTGCTTGGTGGCCCGCCGGTCCACCTTGAAACAGAGCGTGCGGGCCAGCTCCTTGGCGTCCATGCTCTTTTCGGTGATCAGGGGCTTCTGCAGGATCTGGTACGGGTTCTTGTTCATCGGAGCGCCTCCTGAAGCCGCGTCAACGCGACCTCGGAGATCAACAGCCCGTCGTGGCTCAGTACCTGATACGGATGAACGCTGTGATGACGGACCAGCTCGCAGCCCTTGATGTTCCGCAAAGAAAGCTCCAAGTTGCGATTGGTTTGGTCGTTCACCACCAGCACCGTCTTCTCGAGCCCCAGTTTTCGAAGGGCGGTGACAAAGGTTTTGGTCTTCACCGCCTCCAAGTTCAACTGGTCTACTACGGTCAGCTTTTGTTCCTGGAACTTGGCCGCCAGCGCCGAGCGCAGCGCACCGAGCACCATCTTGCGCGGGAGCTTGTAGGAATAATCGCGGGGCTTGGGACCATGAGCGATTGACCCGTGTCGCCACAGCGAGCTCCGAATGCTTCCCACTCGGGCGCGCCCTGTCCCCTTCTGTCGCCAGGGTTTCTTCCCGCCGCCGCGCACTTCACCGCGGCTCTTGGTCGAGTGCGTCCCCCGCCGCTGGCTGGCCAGATAGGCTTTGGTCGCTTCCCAGAGCAGACTCTGGTTGGGCCGGGCGGCAAAGATTTCGTCCGCTAACTCCAGCTCCTTAACTTTCTCGCCTTCGAGATTTTTGACTTCAACAGTCGCCATAGTCAGTTGCCAGTCGTCAGTTCTCAGTCGTCCCGCGATTGACCTTCACCTTTCGACTTGCCTTTCCCCGCATGCCGTATGCCGCCTACCACCTACTTATGCGGCGCTTTCGCCTTGCGCACGATAACGTATCCGCCGTCCGGCCCCGGCACCGCGCCTCTCACCAGCATGGCGTTCTCATCGGGCAGAATCTGGACGACGCGCATGTTGCGCACGGTCACCCGGTCCACGCCCATGTGCCCGGCAGCCCTCATACCTTTCAAAACCCGGGAGGGAAAAGCGGAGGCCCCGATCGACCCCGGCGCCCGGTGAAACATCGAACCGTGCGCCCCGCCGCCGCCTCTGAAGTGGTGGCGCTTCTGGACTCCGGCGAACCCTCGGCCTTTGGACGTTCCGATCACGTCCACGAGTTCGTTGACCGCGAACTGATCCACCAGCACCTTGTCGCCCACCTTCACCCCGGCGTCCCCGGACACAAGCCTAACCTCACGAAGGAACCGGACGGGGTTGGCGCCGGCGCGCTTGAAATGCCCTTCCACGGCTTTCGTCAAGCGCTTGGGCGCAGGGAACTCCACGAGTCCGAGCTGCACCGCATCGTACCCGTCCTTGCCCGCGGTCTTCCGCTGCACGACCACGCAGGGGCCTACCTTCAAAACCGTCGCCGGGACCACGTCGCCGTTGTCCGCAAAGATCTGGGTCATGCCCAGCTTTTTCCCCAGGATAGCGTTCACCATGTTCATCACTCGAGGCTCCGCGCGGCGGGCCGATCAAGCCGCCGCAGAGCTCCAATCACCGCGTATGTTCCTTCCCAAAGGCCTTGATCTCGATGTCCACGCCTGCCGGCAGATCGAGCTTGGTTAGGGCGTCAATCGTCTCCGAGGTCGGCTCGAGAATATCCACCAGCCGCTTGTGCGTCCGGATTTCAAACTGCTCGCGCGATTTCTTATCCGTGTGCGGCGAGCGCAAGACGCAATACTTGTTCTTAACCGTGGGCAGGGGAATCGGCCCCGCCACCTGCGCCCCCGTCCGCTTGGCCGTCGAGACGATCTCCGCCGCGGACTGGTCCAGCACCCGGTGATCATAGGCCTTCAGTCGAATTCGAATTTTTTCGTGTAGCATCTGCGCTCGCTTATTCCAGGACCTCGGTGACGGTGCCGGCGCCCACGGTATGGCCGCCCTCGCGGATGGCGAACCGCAGGCCCTTCTCCATGGCGATGGGGGTGATCAACTCGATCTCCAGATTCACGTTATCCCCCGGCATCACCATCTCCGTCCCCGCCGGCAGCTTCGCCACTCCCGTCACGTCCGTCGTCCGGAAGTAGAACTGCGGCCGGTAGCCGGTGAAGAACGGCGTGTGCCGTCCTCCTTCTTCCTTCGTCAAAACATACGTCTCC
>DATKYV010000365.1:0-9811 GCA_035528275.1 Terriglobia bacterium
CCGGAGCCGGGGAAAGAACCGCCGCCCCCGCCGCCTCGAAAGCGCACCAAAGACGAGCGCCGCCACTCGCGCCTCAGGACCCGGTTGAAAGCCTGCGTCCGGCACCCCGGACTCGGTGAGGAGATTCTTTACACGGAAAACGTTTCGCGCGGAGGCATCTGCTTCAAGAGTCGTAGGGTCTACTTCGAGGGGATGAGAGTGGAGTTATCGATCCCTTATGCCGAGGGCGGAGCCAATATCTTTGTCCCAGCCCGCATCGTGCGCACGCAAAACGTCCCGGGCGAGGGCGTCAGTTCATACGGCGTCGAGTACCTGAAGGGCCGCAAACCATCCTAGAACGATGGCGTGCGCGTCCCGCCTCTCGCCCAGATACCCGTACCGCTCCAAGGATCACCAGCCACAAGGATCCGCCCCAACATTGTGCCGCACCGCCCCGACGGCGCGCGTCTTGGCAGGCGGGGGGGCGGCCCCGATGCCGGACTGATGGGGGGACACTGCCACGGCGTAGCCTGGCCCAAGCGCGCGGCCTTGCCTCGAAGGGGGCGAGAGGGAAACTGCCGCTGAAAGGGGGAAGTCTGATATCAGCAGCCGTGGCTTCCCGCACGCCATTCAACAGGGCGTTCTGACACCCGGCGCGTTGGTCGGTACCCGCGCGTCAGGTACGGATCTTCTCAGCCTTGATGATTCCTTCCCCTTCGCGAATGGTGAGGATCTGATTGACCTCGAGGTTGGTGAACTTTTCGATCTTCTGGGTGGTGGGCCACTTGACCTCGATGAGATCCACCACCGTCGCTTGCCCCACTCCGAAGTGCAGGCGCAGGTCGCTCTGTGACATCACGCTGGCGCCGGTGTGGACCTCGTCGATCTGCGCGTGCTTTCCGGTGACCACGCGCGCCCTTGCCCCGATCGCCGTGCGGTTGCACTTGGTGCCGAGCAGCTTGATCTTGATCCAGTTGTTTTTGTTTCCGCCGTCGTTGCGGAGCAGCGAGGGCGGGTCGTTCATATTCAATACCAGGACGTCGACGTCCCCGTCGTTGTCGTAATCCCCGAAAGCACAGCCGCGGCTGGCGAAACACTCACTCACCCCGGGACCCATCCTTGAGGAAACATCCTTGAATCTCCCGTCGCGCATGTTCCGGTACACGATCCGGGGTGTCTTGAGGTGGGCGTCCAAATTGTATTCTTCGATTCTGGGGTAAACGTGCCCGGTGACGTGGAAGATGTCCAGCCAACCGTCGTTGTCGTAGTCGATGAAGCCCGCGCCCCAGTTAACATACCGCGTGTTGACGCCGATGCCCGAAATGAACGTGACGTCCGTCCAGGTGCCGTCGCCGTTGTTCCGATAGAGATTGCAGGTGTCATCCTGGAAATTGGTCTTGAAGATGTCGAACCACCCATCGCCGTCGTAGTCACCCACCCCCAGCCCCATGCCCGCCTGCTCCTGGCCGTCTTCGTTGTAAGCAACGCCGGACATGACAGCCACGTCCTCGAACGTCCCATCGTGCTTGTTGTGAAACAGAATGCTCGGTTCGGAATCGACGGCGACGTAGATGTCCGGCCAGCCGTCGTGATCGAAATCGTAGGAGGTGGCGGTAATGGAGTATCGGGGCCCCGGTTTGAGAATCCCGGCTTTTTCCGAGACGTCCGTGAAAGTCCCATCACCGTTGTTGTGGTAGAGGATGTTCATTCCCCCTGGCAAACCGCGTGGGCCGCACATCACCGGAATGCCTTTCCACTGGCAGTAGCCGGTCTCCCCCGGCGCGGGAGTTTTCTCGATGTCCAGTTCGATGTAGTTGCAGACGAAGAGGTCAAGGAAGCTGTCGCGGTCGTAATCGATCCAGGTGCAGCCCGAACCCCAGCGGGTGCGTTCCTCGTACAGCCCCGCCTTCTTGGTGACGTCGGTGAAAGTTCCGTCGCCGTTGTTGTGGAACAGGATGTTATGGCCCCAGGAGCCGCAGAAGAGATCGTCCCAACCGTCGTTGTCGTAGTCGCCCACGCACACACCGGTCTGCCAGCCGGTGCGCGCCAGGCCGGAGCCGGCGGTGACATCGGTGAAGGTTCCATCGCGATTGTTCTTGTAGAGATGCGGCGTGGGGGCGTTTTCCGGCGTGTAGGTTTCCTCGAACCGAATTCCGTTGGTCAGGTAGATGTCCAACCAGCCGTCGTTGTCGTAGTCGAAAAAGGCCAGACCGCTCCCTTTTGCTTCAATGATGTACTTTTTGCGCTTCACCCCGCCCCAGACGTTAGGTGCTGTCAGGCCGGCCTCTTTTCCGACGTCGACGAAGGTAACGGGCGAGGGGGTCTCCGCGTCCTGAACCGTGGCTGCTTTGAGGAGGGGGGCGCCTGACCACTTCCACAAGGGAGTAGTCAGAGCATCCATCAACTGGGAACCGAGCAGGATTGCGGAGGAACCCAAGAAATGGCGGCGAGGAGATTTCATCCTGAATATCGGCGGCGACACCCGGTCGCCCTGACCATCAACGTCTTGGGCCAAAGCCGCTGCGACCAACTCGGGATTTCCCGCTGCCGCAGCGCGACCCAACCACAAGGTGAGCTTTTATTATACACCATGCGCCGTGGTTTCCCGCATGACTGGAATCTCCGGGATCGGTGTCGGCCCCCCTCCCGTTGCACACCACAACACCTGGTGCGGAATTCATCGTATAATGAATGCCCGGGGCTAAGAGCGAACCAATTTCTTCGGGAGGTTCAGCCATGCGCAGAATGGCACTGCCCCGGTGCGCTTGTCTGTTTCTCACGGTGTTAACCGCTACCGCATTGCCTCCGACGGGGGAAACGGTGAATTATCCGAGCGGCGACGAAACCGTCAGCGGCTATCTTGTGCTGCCCAAAGGCGAGGGACCACACCCCGCGCTGGTGGTGATTCACGAATGGTGGGGGTTGAACGCGTGGGTGAAAGAACAGGCAAACAAGTTCGCCGGCGAGGGCTACGTGGCGCTCGCGGTTGATCTCTATCGGGGCAAGGTCGCCACCAGCCCGGATGAAGCCCACGAACTGATGCGCGGCATGCCGCAGGACCGCGCGGTTCGCGATCTCAAAGCCGCCTTCGCCTACCTGGCTTCGCGGAAGGACGTCGACAAAGACAGGATCGGTTCCATCGGCTGGTGTATGGGCGGAGGGCTCTCACTACGGCTCGCCGTCAACGAACCGAAGCTCGCCGCATGCGTGGTGAATTATGGATCGATGCCCACCGACCCCGCCGACATCAGAAAAATCCAGGCGCCCATCTTGGGAAGCTTCGGTGCCGATGACCAGGGCATCACTCCGGATTCCGTGGAAGCGTTTGAAAAGGCAATGAAGGCTGCACACAAATCAGTTGACGTGAAAATCTACGAGGGCGCGGGGCACGCCTTCCAAAATCCCAACAACCAGGGCGGATATCGCCCCGAGGCTACGGCGGATTCCTGGAAGCGCACGCTGGCGTTCCTCAACCAGACTCTGAAATAGGCCGAAACCCGCGCGAGCGTGCAAATCGGTCGCCGGCAGCGCTAAACCGACAACACCTTTCCGGCGCGTACGGTGGTGACCGGAACAAGTTTCTGCCGTCCGGTGCGGGTCTTGCCCCCGGAATCGGTGAACGTGAACTGGCCCTCACGGAGCTCGAGCACGGCAATGTCCGCCTCGGCGCCGGTTTTGAGAGTTCCGATTTCGGCGCCAAAATCGAACACCCGCGCGGCATTCGCGGTGGCGCGCTCGATCACTTCTCGAAGGCTGAGCCCCAGCAAAAGAAATTTCGAGAGCGTCGTCGCCAGGTCGTAGACGGGGCCATTGATGTTGGCGGAATAGAGGTCGCTCGAAATCGTGTCCGGCCGAAAGCCTTGCGCGAGACACTTTTCCATCACTTCAAATGAAAAACTGCCGGCGCCGTGTCCGACGTCGAATAGCACGCCTCGTTCCCGCCCCTCGAGCACTTCGGGCGTCAGCCGGCCGGACGCGTCCAGTAATCCGTGCGGATGGCCGTTGAAGGAATGGGTGACAACGTCACCTTTCTTCATCAGGGACAGAAATTCTCCCAGGGGCGTGTAGGAACCCCCGATGTGAATCATCAGCGGCAACCTCGCTTCGTCAGCCGCCGCCCGCGCCCGCTTCATGCCCTCATAGTCGTTCGGCCCCGTGTATTTTTCCGAGAAGCGAATCTTGAAGCCCAGCACAAGGTCGCTGTTTTCCCTCGCCGCCTTCACCGCCAATTCGGGCACACAGTAGCGCAGGTCTAAGAGTTCGCCCATGTCCTCCGTGCTTCCCGCCACCATTCCAATTGAAACCACATGGAGCAGCGCCCGGATGCGCGTTGTCGCCTTCTCAATGATGAATCGCCGAAACGCCGGGAAACTGAACGCCCCCGAGGTGCCGGCATCGACGACCGTGGTTACGCCGCGGCGGACGAAGTAGGGGTCGGGCTCGATGCCGTAGGGCCCCACGGAAGGGAAAACATGAGTGTGAATATCGATCAGCCCCGGCGTTACGATTTTGCCGTCTGCCGAGATGACTTCGCGTGCTTGCCCGGGTGGAATCTGCGCGTCGACGCGGGCGATTTTCCCGCCTTGCACCGCAACGTCGCGCACGGCTTCGAGATTTTGCGAAGGGTCGATGACCCTCCCCCCCCGGATGAGGAGGTCGAAAGGCTTCTCGTCGGGGCCGGTGCGCGTCGCGCGCCCGTGCGGCTGAGCGCCCACACCACCCGCCGAGAGCGCGAAAGCTGCGCTGGAGCTGCCCAAGAACTGGCGGCGCGTTAAAGCTCTCATGATGTTTCTCCTGATGAATTGAAATCTCTATCGAAGACGAAATGAGAAATGGTCGTGAATGGCGGCGGATAATCGTACATCACCACGGCCGGATCCGCCACAGCTTCCGAAACAGCAATGCTTTCATGACTTCTCCGATGGCGCGCGTCACGTTGATTTCGCGCGGGCACGCTTCAACACAGTTGAAGATCGTCCGGCAGCACCACACGCCGTCGCCCGAGCCCAGGATGGCCAGACGCTCACCCTGACTCTCGTCACGGCTGTCGAAGATGAACCGGTGCGCGTTGACGATGGCCGCGGGACCAAGGTAATCCTCATTGGCCCAGAATGAGGGGCAGGACGTGGTACACGCCCCGCAGAGAATACACTTGGTCGTGTCATCAAACCGCTCGCGGTCGGCGGGAGACTGCAGCCTTTCCTTCTCCGGCTCCGGTGAGTGGGTCATCAGGTACGGCTTCACCTTCCGATACTTTTCGAAGAAGCCCTCCATGTCAACCAGCAGGTCTTTAATGACGCGGAACCCGCGCATCGGCTCGACGGTTATCTTCGTCCCGAGGTTGCGCAGCAGGACCTTGCAGGCCGGCGCATTCCGGCCGCTGATGAGCATGGCATCCGAGCCGCAGACGCCGTGCGCGCACGAACGCCGATAGGTGAGCGTGCCGTCCTGATACCACTTGACGTGGTTCAGGGCGTCGAGCAGCCGGTCGGTGGGCTCCGCCTCAAGATGGTATTCGCCCCACCAGGGCTGCGCGTCCCTCTCAGGATTAAGGCGCTTGATCTTGAGTGTGACCTTCATGGACGCTCCGCGCTGATTGATCCATTGTTCCATTGGCTCATTGATTCATTGAAAGGATTTCTGACCACGCCGCCGCCACTCAATGGTCCAATGAACCAATGGTTCAATGATTCAATATTTCCGCTCCTTCGGCTCGAGCCTCGTAATCGTCACCGGCTTGTACTTGAACTCGATGCCCTTCGCACCCTTGTACGCCAACGTGTGTTTCAGCCAGTTTGCGTCGTCGCGTTTGGGAAAGTCCTCGCGAGTATGCGCGCCGCGGCTCTCCTGGCGGGCCAGAGCACTTTCCACCAGGACTTCGGCAAGGTCGAGGAGGTTTCCGAGTTCGATGACCTCGAATAGCTCCGTATTGTATTTCGTTCCCCGATCTTCAATCTTGATGCGACTGTACCGCTCCCGCAATTCCGGAATCTGGCTGCGCATCTCGGAGAGCGTCGGGGCGTCGCGGAAAACCGAGGCCTTTCCCATCATCCCGTCTTGAAGATCTTCGCGGATAGCGGCGGCACGCTCCTTGCCGGTCGTGGCCATGAGGCGGGAAATGCGCTCCCGCGCGCGCTCGTCGGGTGAGGGAGGCAGCGGCGTCCAGTCGTTCTCCTTGACAAAGCGAGCCGCGTGGCGGGCACCTCGCCGGCCAAATACCAGGATGTCGACCAGGGGGTTCGTGCCAAGCCGATTCGCCCCGTGGACGGGGGCGCAAGCGCACTCGCCCGCCGCATAGTAGCCCTTCAAGGGTGTGTTCTTCTCATCGACGATGACCCGTCCGTCAAGGTCGGTGGGAATTCCACCCATCGCATAGTGCGCTGTCGGCTGGACAGGCACGGGCTCCGTTTTCGGCTCGATCCCCAGGTAGGTACGGACAAAATCCGTGATGTCGGGGAGCTTCTTATCGAGCACTTCCGCTCCCAGGTGAGTCAGGTCAAGGTGAAGATAGTTCTTGCCGCCGATCCCCCGTCCCTCGCGAATTTCGCGGTACATGGCACGGGCAGTCATGTCTCGTGGAGCGAGATCGAGCAGCGTCGGCGCGTAACGTTTCATAAACCGCTCGCCGTCGTTGTTTCGCAGGATGGCGCCCTCGCCGCGCGCCGCCTCGCTCAGCAAGATGCCCAGCTTGTAAATGCCCGTGGGATGAAACTGAAAAAACTCCATGTCCTCGAGAGGAATCCCGCGGTTGAGCGCCACGGCCATGCCGTCGCCCGTCAAGGCGTGGGCGTTCGAGGTGACGCGGAACATCTTTCCGCAGCCGCCCGTGGCGTCGAGCACCGCCTTGGCATGAAACGTATGGAGTTCGCCGGTGGCGAGCGAGAGCGCCACGACGCCCGCGCACCTCCCCTGCTCGACCAGGAGGTCCATCAGAAAGAACTCGTCGTAGAAGTGGACCTCATTCTTGATGCACCGCTGGTAGAGCGTTTGGAGGATCATGTGGCCCGTGCGGTCAGCGGCGTAACACGACCTGCGTACGGGGCCCTTACCGTATTCCCTGGTGTGCCCGCCGAAAGGTCTCTGGGCGATCTTCCCCTCCGGCGTGCGGCTGAAAGGCAATCCCCAGTGTTCGAGCTCGTAGACGGTCTCGATGGCCTCCCGGCAGAGAATTTCGCCGGCGTCCTGGTCAGCCAGGTAATCGCTGCCCTTGACGGTGTCGAACATGTGCCATTCCCAGTGGTCTTCTTCCAGATTTCCGAGCGCTGCGCCGATGCCGCCCTGCGCCGCGCCCGTGTGCGAGCGCGTGGGGTAGAGCTTGCTGATGACAGCCATGTGACCGTGTGCGGAAAGATTTAGCGCCGCCCCATAAGGCCGGCACCACCGGCCCCCACAATGACCGCGTCATAGCGTTGTACAGGCATTCAGAGCCTCAACAGATTAGCCCATTGAATCATTGATTCATTTCTTCATTATTCCATTGAGCGGCCACGTGTTCCGGCCTTCAGGCAATGATTCAATGAATCAATGGTTCAATCAGCTCACAGGCTGGAACGTCAGGATCACCAATGACCCCAAGGCCAAAAGAACAAATCCCACAACGTAGAGCGAGGCAAGCGAAAACACCCGCCACCCTGGAGGACGAATGTAGTCGTCCACCAGAGTGCGAACGCCGTTCAAGCCGTGGATGAGCGCCAGCCAGAGCATCACCAGGTCGTACGTCCGCCAGAAGCGCGTCGCGAAGCGTCGCGCCACGAACTGATAGTCGATGACCTCAATGTTGTTGATGACGTGCATGATGGTCAAATGACCGAGCGCCATGAAGAGCAGCACCACGCCAGAAACGCGCATGAAGAGCCACGCGTAGAGTTCCAGTCCGCTTTCCGGCCTCGGCCGGCCCGCCCCGCTCATCGGCGCCCTCCTACTTCACCATCCATTCGAGCATATAGATCGCAGTGGGGATGAAAATCACGGCAAAAACCACGGCCACGGCGTAAACCAGCTTGCGATGCACCACCGTCGCCTGCGGCCAGAAATCGATAATGATGATGCGGACGCCGTTCAACGCGTGGTAGAGCACCATGCCCGCCAACACCACCTCGCCGACGCGGAAAAACGGCAGGCGGTAAAGCGCCATGGTCTTGTTATAGAGCTCCGGTCCCCAGCCGATGAAAGCCGTGTCCACGATATGGACCATCAAAAAGACGAAGACCCGACCCCGGTCACTCGATGCAGGATCCAGGACCAGTGGCCTTCCCTGCCCCGGTACGTCAGGTAATCAAAGATCTTGACCATGATCTTCGCTTCCTTCCCTCACATCCCGTTGCGCGCGGGTGCGACGGCAACCCTCCGCCTCGTTATTCTGAGTTGTGCCTCACCCACACAGCCCTGCGTCCGGCTAGCATTGTAGTCTGATGCACGCCAAATTTTCAGCCGACATTTCCCGTTCGGACTCTCCTCGTGAACCTTTGCATGTAATCAGGGATCCGCCGTTCCGCGTGGATGGTTCAGATGTGACCTCGCCTCGCCCCAGTCCGTTGTTGCCGCGGCCAACGACGAAAAGCCACTTGTACGACGATCTGACCCGCTACCCAGTTCCCAATTGACGCGGCGGGCGGAATGGAATATCTTACGCTTCTGCCCTAAGTTTCCCTCGCCGGGCATCCCGGGCCGCGTGCCGACCAAACCGGGAAGCTTGCTCGTCCCTCGCATTCGCATCACATCCTGGACCCGCTCTTGGAGCACCAAGGAGCACCTGAAGCATGCAGCAAATAACTCATGATGTCTTGATCCTGGGAACGGGACTCGCCGGGCTGCGCGCCGCCGTGGAGATCTGCATCAAGACGCGGGGCCAGGCCGATATCGGCCTTGTCTCCAAAGTGCAGATCATGCGCTCGCATTCGGTGTGCGCGGAGGGAGGCACCGCCGCGGTGATGCGCCCCGAGGAAGGGGACAGCCTCGAACTGCACGCCTGGGACACGGTGAAAGGCTCCGACTTCCTGGCGGACCAGAATGTAGTCGATCGATTTGTAAGAGCATCGCCGGATGAAATTCGCCTCCTCGAGCACCGGGGAGTCCCGTGGTCGCGCCGCGAAGACGGGCGAATCATGCAGAGGCCTTTTGGAGGGCATTCGTTCCCGCGGGCGTGCATGGCGGCTGACAAGACCGGCTTTTTCGAGATGCAGGCCCTCTACGACAATCTGCTCAAGTACGACAACTACACGCGCTACGACGAATGCTTCGTCACTTCAATGCTTCTAGAGGGTGGCCGGTTCGCCGGCCTGACGCTCTTCGACGCCCCGACGGGCGAGTTTTACGTCTTGCGCGGCAAGGCCCTCCTGATCGCTTCCGGAGGCTTGGGGAATCTCTACGGATTCACCACCTACTCTCAAACCGTCACCGGCGATGGGCAGGCCATCGCCTATCGCGCGGGCCTGCCCCTCGAGGATCCCGAGTTCCTGCAATTTCACCCCACCGGGCTGGTGCCCTCCGGCATCTTGATGACCGAAGGCTGCCGCGGCGAAGGCGGCTACCTGCGCAACAATAAGGGCGAGCGATTCATGGAGAAGTATGCGCCCAAGATGATGGAACTCGCGCCGCGCGACATCATCTCCCGCGCCGAGATTACGGAAATCCTCGAAGGGCGCGGCATCCCGGGACCCGACGGGCTCGGCAGCATCCATCTCGATTTGACCCACCTGGGCGCCGAAAAGATCAACAAACGCCTGCCCCTGATCCGTGAAGTGTGCATGAAGTTCCTGGGCATCGATCCGATCACGCATCCCATTCCCATCCGGCCCGTGGCTCACTACTCCATGGGCGGCATCGAGGCGGA
>DATKYV010000366.1:0-7329 GCA_035528275.1 Terriglobia bacterium
CGTAGCATATCAATGCCCGAGCGGTACGCGAAAGTCGAAAGCGGGCCGGGCAGTTTTGAATCCCCGCGGGAAAGCATATAATCCAAAACCTATGGACGAACGCACGCGATTGACCGCGATGGTCAAGGCGGCGGGTTGAGCGGCCAAGTTGAGTCCAAGTATTTTGGACTCGGTGCTCGCCAAGCTGCCGAAACAAACCGACCCGAACGTTCTCATCGGCTTTGACACCGCCGACGACGCCGGGGTGTACCTTATCGCGCCCGACCTGGCGCTCGTCCAGACGGTCGATTTCTTCACGCCCATCGTGGACGATCCCTACGTCTTCGGCCAGATCGCCGCGGCAAATTCCCTGAGCGACGTCTACGCTATGGGCGGGCGGCCGATTTCCGCGCTTTCTATCGTGGGCTTTCCGAACAAAAACGAGCGGCTGGATATCCTGGAAATGATTCTCCAGGGCGGGCTCGCCAAGATGCAGGAAGCCGGCTGCTCGGTAATCGGCGGGCACTCGATCGGCGATGATGAGATCAAGTTCGGTTACGCCGTCACCGGCCTGGTAAATCCCCAGCGCGTGCTCGCCAACCGCGGCGCGTGCCCGGGCGACCGCCTGGTGCTCACCAAGCGAATCGGTACGGGCATCATTTCGACGGCGCTCAAAGAGGGGCGGGCGAGCGAGGCTTCCGAGCGCGCCGCCATCGAGTCCATGTCCGCACTTAACCGGGCGGCCGGACAGGTAGCGCTCGGATTCACCGTCCATGCCGCCACCGACATCACCGGCTTCGGACTGCTGGGGCACGCTCGCGAAATGGCCGTGGCGAGCGGCGTCAGCTTTGTGCTCGATCATTCCGCCGTGGAATTCCTCCCCGAAGCTACGGTTTACTCCCGCGAGGGCTATATCCCCGGCGGGCTGAAGAGGAACATCGAATTCATCGCCGGCTGCGTGGAATTCGCCGACGACATCCCGGAAGAGGTGCGCAACCTGCTCTTCGACCCCCAGACTTCCGGTGGGCTGCTTCTGGCCGTGGAGGCGCGTGAGGCTCAAGATCTGCTCAAGTCTCTCGCCCGTCAGCCAACGGGCGTCCCGGCGCGTGAGATCGGCGAAGTCCTCGCCAAAACCAAACCACTCATCGAGGTGCGTTGAGCGTCGTCAAATGGGAGGCGGATTGCGCCCTCGATTCTCCTCGGGTTAAGATGGCATAGGGTTATGAAAATGAAGATTCCCACGCAATTATACGTCGGGTTCGGCATCCTGGTGATCGGTGGAGGCGTTCTGGCAGGCGAATATCTGGTGGTACAGTTCTATCCTGCCTACCGGAACAAGGTCCACGAGCGGACATTGAAACTCCTCCCCTATCGCAACGACAAGCTGGGCATTGAAATGAAAGTGGCAGCGGGGCTGTACGGCAAAGTGGAGGACTTTGCCGGCGGGGTGCGGATCAAGCGATCGAAGTTCTGGAGCCTGGAGCCGACGCTCACCATTACCTCGCGGCCAAATCCCGACGGAACCTTTGAGTTCTCACCCTACGACCTGGCCAAATGGCAGACCCAGGGGACCTACGAAGAATTGCCCGGCTATCGCTACTCGCGCACCAAAATCAACAACCGCGACGCCGTGCTCATTTGGCAATACAAGAACCGGGCGCTGCTGGTCACGGCCCGGCTGATTTCGCCGGAGCGAATTGTTGAAGTCAACTGCACGCCCGGCCGCTCCGACGAGGAGCTCTACCTCCAGGCCTGCGAAGACAGCATTCACACCATCAAAGTTGCCGGGCCCGAGCCTCCCCCTTCCCAGCAGCCGGTGTTGGAGCTGGTTCCCCGAACTCGGGCGAGCCAGTAATCACACCCGTTTCTCGGTCCAATCGCGACAGGGAGATACGTGCTTGCCTGCCCGTTTCTGATAAACTGCGCCGCGGCTGATTTGCCCCCTGGAGGATGCGAGATATTTCGATGCTGAAATGGGAACCCATCAATGGCCATCTGGGGACGGCGTGCGGGTTTCGCGGCGCCGCGCTGGCGGCGGGAATCAAGAAAGTGAAGGGCGCGCTGGACCTGGCGCTGATTGCCTCCGACGCCGCGGAGACTTCGGGCGCCGGCTTGTTCACCACCAACCGCGCCGCGGCGGCGCCGGTTTTGGTTTCGCGCCATCACCTGGCCGCCAGCCGCGGGGTCGTACGGGCGGTGGTGGTGAATTCCGGAAACGCCAACGCCTGCACGGGCGAGGCGGGATTGCGCACGGCGGAGGGAACAGCGCGCGCGGCCGCCAAGCTGCTCGACGTTCGTCCCGAGCAGGTCCTGGTAGCTTCGACCGGGGTCATCGGGGTGCCGCTCAAGCTCGAAACCATCACCGACCGGCTTCCCGTGCTCAACAAAAGCCTCTCGGCGGACAGCGCCGCAGCGGTCACCCAGGCCATCATGACCACCGACACGTTTCCCAAGTCCTGCGTCCTCAGGACAGAAGTCGGCGGCACCCGCGTGCACCTGGCGGGGATCGCCAAGGGCGCCGGCATGATTCACCCGCGCATGGCAACCATGCTCTCCTTCATCACCACCGACGCGGTCATCGGCCCTCGGATGCTTCAGACCATGCTGCACGCCGCGGTGGAAGTCTCTTTCAATCGCATTACGGTGGACGGCGATACCTCCACAAACGACACGGTGGTGGCGATGGCGAGCGGAGCATCGGGCGTCTCCATCCGCCCCGGCAACGAAAGCCGCTCCTGGTTTCTCGCCGGGCTCACCGAACTTTGCCAGACGCTGGCGCAGATGATCGCCCGGGACGGCGAAGGCGCGAAGAAACTAGTCACTATCGAAGTGCGCGGCGCGCGTCGGCCCTCCGACGCCGAGCGCATCGCGCGTGCCATCGCCAATTCGCCGCTGGTGAAAACCGCCATCGCCGGCAGCGACCCCAACTGGGGCCGCATCATCTGCGCGGCGGGATATTCGGGAGCAAAGTTCGACCCCACCAAGGTTGACATTAGCATTAACGATTTCATCCTTTGCCGCAAAGGACTCGATGCGGGCTTCGACGAGGCCGCGGCGAAGAAGGAACTCGACCGGAAAGAACTCACCCTGCGGCTCGACCTTCACCAAGGCGCGGCGTCGGCGCGCCTCTGGACCTGCGACCTCACCCACGACTACATCACCATCAACGCCTCGTACCGGACGTAGCCGCGGTTGCTGAGCGCCCGGCCGGATGTTATGATGAGGCCGTTATGAAGGACATTTCGCTTGCTGAGATTGTGAAGCTGGAAATCACCGAACGAATCCAGCTGGTTGAGGACATCTGGGACAGCATTGCGGCCGTTCCTGATTCTGTTGAAATCACGAACGCGCAACGTGAAGAACTGGACCGCCGTCTGGCTGCCTACCACCAGAATCCCAATTCCGGCAGCCCATGGGCTGAGGTCCGGAAACGAATAAGCCGGCCGGAATGAAGTCCGAGTTCTTGATTCTCCCCCAGGCCGAAGCCGATATCTCAGAGGCTTACCTGTGGTACGAGGCAAGGAGCGCGGGATTGGGTTCGGAGTTCCTCCGCGCTGTCGATGCTTGCCTGGCCGCGGTCGGGCGCAAGCCTCTCGGCTACCCTGTGGTTCATAAAGAAGTCCGCCGGGCGCTTCTCAGGAAATTCCCCTTTGCCACCTTTTATGCCATCGAAGAAGAGCGGATAGCAATTCTCGCCCTCTTCCACGGTCGCCGGGATCCGAAGGAAATCGAGAGGCTAGCGTCCCGCAACCGGCCTTGAGGCGACGGAGTGAAGTGGTGCCCCCTCCTCCGCGCGAATCTGGACCTGCGACCTCACCCACGACTACATCACCATCAACGCCTCGTACCGGACGTAGCCGCCTCCGCCGCGGTGGAAAACATCGCAGATCCGTGACGGGACGCTCATGCCTGTCGACGATTCTCCTCCTTTCGCAGAGTCTCAAGGGCCTATAATCTGGACTCCTCGCCGGAGCCAGCATGATGCTCCGGGGCTTTCAGCCCGTGGGCCGAGTCCAGTTCCAGGAGGCGGAGATGAGCAAGAAGCGTTTTTCGAGAAGAGATTTTATTGCCAAGACGGCCGCGGCCACCGCGGCCCTCTCCGGGCCGAGCTTGGCGGTCGCCCAGGGCGAACCCAAGGGGCCTGAGTGCGGCTCGGTCTGGGAGCGCCCGCCGAAGCAACAGGGGAACAACCTCAACCTGATCCTCATCGTTGCCGATACCTTCCGTCGCGACAACCTGGCCTGCTACGGCAGCCAGTGGGTCGAGTGCCCCAACCTGAACCGCTTCGCCGAGGATTGCCTCATCTTCGACGACTTCTTCCCCGAAGGAATGCCCACCATTCCCATCCGCCGAACGCTCTTCACGGGCCGCCGCATTTTTCCCTTTCATTACCACCACCAGCACGAACCGGTGCAATTGCCCGGCTGGCATCCGCTCTATAACGAGGATGTGACTCTCAGCGAAGTCCTTTTGGAAGCGGGCTACATTCCAGCGCTCATCGCTGACTTGCCGCACTTGCAGCGTCCCGGCATGAACTTCCATCGCGGATACCGAATGTACGAATGGATCCGCGGCCAGGAAATCGACTACTACGGAACCTCGCCGCACAAACTGTATGACGTGAGCGACATCGTCCCGGACGACTACCTCGCCGAACACCAGAACCTGCACGGGTTCCTGAGCCAGTACCGGGCTAATCGCCTGCGCTGGGGCATGGAAGGTGATTCGCTGGTCGAGCTCGTCACCCGCTCGGCGGCGCGCTGGCTGCAAGCGAATCATGGTGAGCGGCCGTTCTTCCTGCACGTCGAAGCCTTCGACCCGCACGAGCCCTGGGATCCGCCGAGCCGCTTCCTGAGAAAGTACCTGCGCCGCGCCTCCGGACCAACCTGGATTGAGCCCCCTTACGAAGACGTCAAGCTCAGCCCGGAGGCGACGCGCCGGATGCGCGCCAACTACGCCGGCGAGGCCCAATGCGTCGATTTCTGGCTCGGCAAGCTTCTTGAAACCATCGGCGAGTTCGGCCTGTTTGAAAACTCTATCGTCGTCTTCATGTCCGACCACGGCGCGCTGCTCGGCGAGCAGGGACAATTCTTGAAAGGCCCCGAGCGGTTGCGCTCCCAGGTCACGCACATCCCGCTACTGATTCGTCTCCCGGGCAAACAACATGCGGGCAAACATGTGCGCGGGTTCGTTCAGATTCCCGACCTCATGCCCACGCTCCTGGACCTGCTGGGGCTAAAACCTCCTTCCCGCGTAACAGGCTCGAACTTCTGGCCGCTGATGACCGGCGCGACCGAGAGCTTGCGCGACCACGTGGTGCAGGGCTACGGCTACATCGCCGCGGTCCGCACCCCGGAGTGGAATTACAGCCAAGTCTGGAATCCGCGGGGGTTCGAAGGAGAATATCCGCCGCAGCTCTACAACCTGACCGATGACCCGCAGGAACTCTCGAACGTCGCACCCAAATACCCGGACGTCGCCAAGCGGCTCTCCGCCCTGCTCGGGGATTACATCGCCTCAGGAGAGAAAGTCACCCGCGGCAGTTTTGCCGAGCGGGAAACCATGGGTATCGGCAACACCTACACCTCGAAGCGGTAAGGCGGCGAGCGAAAGAGATTCCATCGCGCAGCGGTTAGCGCACCACGCAGACAAATAGTCCCGCCTGTCGATTATCGTCCCCTCCCGGCACGTGGCGTGCTAAACATTCTCATAGAGTGAGAACTCGCTCAGCGGAGGTGTCCCCATGGAGACGCGCAAGCGCCACGCCCATAAGGAAGACTACCGGATGCGTACCCATCTGATTCACGGGAATTTTGAGAGCAAGAAGTGGGATTACAACCACCACGTCATTCCGCCCGTTTCGCATTCGACAGCTTTTCGGCTGACCTCCCTGCACCGCGGAGCGCAGGGGTTCGTGCAGTTTGCTTCCGCTGATGAAGCGTTGAGTGGCCATATTCCTATCTACATCTACGACCGCCTGGACGAGCCGACGCGCGGGATGCTGGAAGAGAACCTCGCCTACGCCGAGGGTGGGGAGATCTGCGCCACCTTCGCCAGCGGCATGGCGGCCATCAGCGCCGGGTTGGGCGTGACGCTTCGCCAGGGACAGGAGGTGTTGGCGCACCAGGTGCTTTACGGCTGCACGTACAGCCTGATGACCAACTGGCTTCCGCGCTTCGGCATTCAGGTGCGCTGGGCCGATTTCCTCAAGCCCCAGGCGCTACGAGGGCTGGTGACACCCGCCACCCGCGTGCTTTATTTCGAGACGCCCGTCAATCCCACCATGGAGCTGATCGACATCGCAGAAATCCGGAATGTGGCCGACGAGATCAACGCTCACCGCGAGGAGCGCGATCGCGTATTGGTGATCGTGGACAACACTTTCGCCACGCCCTACTGCCAGCGGCCACTGAACCTGGGCGCGGATATCGTGGTGGAAAGCTTGACCAAGGATATCGGCGGATTCGGCACCGACGGCGGCGGCGCGGTCATCACCTCGGCCGACTGGTTCAACCACCTGATGTTGTTCCGCAAGGATTTCGGCGGCGTGCTTGCGCCGCGCAGCGCCTGGGCGATTCTGGTCTACGGACTGCCGACGCTGGCCACGCGCATGGTCAACCAGCAGAAGAGCGCGCACCGCGTGGCCAAGTTCCTGTGCGAGCACCCGAAAGTGCGCGAGGTGCAATACCCCGGCGCCGAGGGCTTCGCGCAGAAAGAACTCGCCCACCGGCAGATGGCGGACCCCGAGGGCAAGTTTGCGCCGGGAAGTATGCTCTATTTCGTCCTCAAGGAAACCGACTCCAAGCCGTCGCGGGCGGAAAAGCTCGTCGACTACCTCGCCGAGCACGCCTATACGATTACCCTGGCCGTGAGCCTGGGGCAGATCAAGACGCTCATCGAGCACCCGTTCTCCATGACCCACTCGGCGCTCCCCGACGAGCAGAAACGCGCCTTCGGTATGGACCCGGACGGAGTCCGGCTCTCCATCGGCCTCGAAGACTGGCGCGACATCATCCGCGATTTGGAAATTGCGCTGGAAAAGGTGTGAGGGTCGTTTGCCGGGGCGCTGCCTTCGCCGTCCCGTCTGGGCGGGGACCGCCGTCTTTGAATCTCAATCGATTCGGCGCTGTCAACGCCGTGCCGGAGAGCAGGAGGGGCATAAAGCCGGCTCGTCTTGCCCGGCAAAATGGGACAAAGAATGGGGCTTGCCACGACTCTCTGTCCCGTGCTAGGGTCTGAGGTTCTGATATGGGAGACGCAGGTCTCAAGTCGATCTCGGTGAAGGAGTCGCGGCGGATGTGTTGTTGTTGTCCCCCGTCCGTTGGCGACGTCTGCCCGAGGAGTTAAACG
>DATKYV010000367.1:0-9079 GCA_035528275.1 Terriglobia bacterium
ATTGCCGAGCGGTGCGACGATCCTGGCGGCCAGGCCCGAGCCGCTCGAGTGGATCATGTCCGGGCGCGTGCCGCAGAGGTTGCTGGCGGCGGCGCTTTCGAATGGAGGTGCGCCGCAGCGGGAAACGGAAATCAGCCGGGAAGAAATTCTCGACCTGGCGCGCTTTGCCACGCAACTGGTGAGAGCCAGCGTCGTCGAGCCCGCCATCGGCGACGGCCCGGGCGAAATCAGCCTGGACGAAATCCCCATCAAAGACCGCGCCTTCATCTTCGAGTGGGCGTGCCGGGCGCTGGGCCAGGCCGAAGCCAATCCGTCGGCCACCGGCCCCGGCCGGGACGGGGCTGACGGATCAGCCGGCGCCGCGGAGGAGGTCTCCAGTCCGTTCACCGACGGGCTGGAGCGGTTTCGTCAGGAGTGAGAATTTTGTGCTCGTCGCTGTCACCGCGCAGAAATTCGGTTGCCGCCCCAGCAGCTTGGTCGGGCTGGGCGATTCGGTGCTCGCCCTCGACTTCGATCTCGCCGCGGCGGCGCGGCTCCTCGACATGGAACGCGCCGCGAGGCAGGAGGCGAATGCGGACTTCGAAGAGGTGCCTTCGTCAAGCCGGGCGGCGCGCAGCGTCGATTGGTGAACGCTCGGGAACAAGGTGAAAGATGCCCACAAATACAGCCGCTGAACTTCTGATCCGCATCGGCGCGGACCCATCTCAGGCGGAGGCCAGCATCCGAGACTTCCGTGAGCACTTTTCGAGTGAACTAGGCGTTGTGGACCAGACCACTCAGCGGCTGGCCGGCCAGTTCCGGCTCGATCTCGACGCCATGAACAACGTGCTGAACCGCAACCAGCAGGCGGCGCAGCTCTGGAAGACCGCCGTGGTTGCGAGCTTCGTCGAGGTGTTGAACGCGTCGGAGAACCTGAGCAACACCCTGGGAAGAAGTTTTGTGGTCTTTGACTCGGCGCTCGGCAGGAACATCGCCAACGCCGTCATCTGGCAGAAATCCATCGGCGAGGCGTTTCGCAAAGCGGCGCTGCAGGCGATCGGGGCGATCGCGCAGGAAGCGCTGGTGCGCGCCATCTACTCGACGGCGCTGGGGTTTTACCTGCTGGCCATCCAGGACTATCGCGGCGCGGCGCAGGCCTTCCAGTCGGCGGCGATTTACGGTGCCGTGGGCGGAACCGCAGCGCTGGCCGGCCGGGCACTCGCCGGGGCCGATGTGCGAGAAGCCGAAGCGGGCGCGACCGTCCGCCGGCCGGGTGAAGTGGCCCCTGAACTCATCGTTTCCGGCACCGGCCAGCAAGGTTTTCAAACCTCGCCACAGCCAACCGTCCAGGTCATCATCCAAGGGCCTGTCTACGGCGGCCAGGCCGGCTTGGATGAGCTGGTCGAGCACATCAACCAGGCCGTCAGCCAGCGCGACATGCAATTGACGGCGAGCCATGTCAAGGACTTGACGTTGGCGCGGGAGACGAACGGGTAAGAAACGATGAACGATGAACGATGAATGATGAACGGAAGATAAAATTCATCGTTCATAATTCATACTTCATCGTTTTCCTCAAGCGGGGACATGATGAGCATCGCACTTCCTAAGATCACCTACACGCCGATCGGCAGTGGCAGCGTCTCGACGCTGGTCTTTCAACGCCCGGCGAGATTCGTCGCGGCGTACAACCGGGCCGCGGCACGCCACGACAACGTCTCAACGGCGGGGGCGAAGGAAACCGTCGTCGAGCGCGTGGACGAATTTCTTGAACTCACCCTGGAACGGGTGAGCCAGGGAAGCGACGTCGATGCCTGGGACACGTTCATGCAGAACGCGCTGCAGGGTGTGGAATTCAACTATTTTCCCGACCAAGACCAGCCGGACTTCACCACCTTCACGCTCGAAGATACGGATTGGCTGGCGGAGTACAGGTCGCTCGGCGAGTTTACGTTTCGGGTGAGATTCAGGAAGGCGGTTTGAGAGAGGTTACAGGGGACAGGTTACAGCGGACAGCCGGAGGATCGGGCCACCTATAACCTGTAACCTGTAACCTAAAACCTAATATGATCCAGACGGATTCCACATTTGATGCCGCGCATCAGGCGAAACGGAAGCAGCCGCTCTATTACATCGAGATCGACGAGGTGGACCTGGCTTTCGCGGCCTTCACGGCCAGTGCCCTCACGGGACTCGAAACCGGTTATGGAGTGCAGGGGTACGGCTTGGTGGGATACGGATTCTAGGAAACGCTGAGTCCGTCAGCCGACGGAAACGATGAATGATGAAGGGCAAGACAAAATTCATCATTCATAATTCATACTTCATCGTTCGTCGATAACGGAAGCGCAGCGGACAAGGAGCGAACGCTTGCCAGCAGGCATCAGTCAAATTCTCAGTACAGACGTCCGGCACGTTCCGGTTCTCGCCTACGTGAACGTTCAAAGCCCCGCCGGCCAGTACTCGACAACCCCCGCCGATTTTCAGGCGCAGATGGACTGGCTGGAGGCGCAGGGCTACGTCCCGCAAAAACTCTCCGACTACATCCGCTGGATGCGCGGCGAGATGGAGTTGCCGCGCAACGCCTGCGTGCTGACGTTCTGGGACGCGCAGCGCTCCGTCATCGACAACGCCTTTCCGATTCTCCAGGCGAAGAATTTCAAGTTCACCGTCTTCGTCCCGGGAGCGGTGGTGGCGAACGAAGCGGCGCTGACCAGCGGCCTTTTCCTGCAGATTGCCGACCTCCAGATCCTGGCCGCCTCGGGCCTCTGCGAGCTGCACGCCGAGGGCTATCACTCGCTCTGGAGCTACAAGGGAATTGCCGTCAACGTTCAGCAGATTTACAAATCCGCGCAGGTCAATTTGAAGTGGGGCGGGATCGGCGAGCAGGTCGAAGACGTCTACAGTTTCGCCCCCCTGATCGGAACAAACAATTCGCTCCAGCCGGTGACGAGCACGTATGCGTTCACGTTGCTCCCCCGGTCCTACCGGGGCTCATTCCTGTGGCCCGAGGCGCCCGCGGGACTTTCACCGCTCACTCCCACTCAAATCGTGGCGCGCTGCCTGTTCATCGACCAGCTCCGCGTGGTGGGAACCGTCCCCACACCGCTGCCGCTGGTGAAGGTCTACGCCAAAAAAAGCTCCGACAGCGCGTGGACCACAATCAAGACCGGCTGGCAGCCCGACTGGTCGGCGATCTACGAGGTGGTAACGCTGGACACGCCGTTCACATTCCGCACGGGCGTGCGATACGACCTGAAATTCGAGACCCAGTCAGCCCCGGCCGAGGCCGGGGGAGAGCTGGTGACGATCGGCAACCGCACGGCGGTTGGCCTCGGCGGCGAGGCAACGCTGGTGAGCAGCAATTCCTCCGCTCCTCCGGGTTTCTCGAGCCTCCAGGAAGGCGGCGATATCTATCTGATGGAATCCCTCGCCGCCGAGGCCCAGAGCGAGACGGCCGCGCGAGCCACGGCCGACGCGCAAAAAGGTCTGGATTTTCTAGCGCCGTATCAACCCCAGGAACAGGTGGAGACCGCGCACGCTCACGCTTACTCGGCCTACACCTTCGGGACGTTTTCCCTTCCCAGCTCGCTGCGCAAGATCTTCCCGCTCCAACTCTGGCGGCAGAACCTGATCAACGACCGGTGGTCATCGCTCAACATCTCGCACCCGCAATACACCTCGAATGTGCCCACGGGCTGGCCGAATCGCCAGCTCCTGGCCGCCTTCCCGGTGGACGGCCAGCGGTCGAACAGCCAGATTCAGAGCACCATCGACGCGCTATCCGGTCTTGCCTGGGATGATGCCGCGGACTGGGACGTGTGGTCGGTGCGCCTGGGCTATTCGCATCCCTACACGCCGAACTTCTACACCGAACTGCCCAAATACGCGCGCGCCTTCACTCACATCACGACGCGAGGGTTGCGCTGGAATTCCGATGCAACGTTCGCGGCAGGCACCCAGGATAACTCGCAGGCCACCCTCGATAATCTGGCGGACTTCATGAAGCTCAAGCCGGTGCGGGAACACCCCCGCGTACTCGCCTACCTCCACCATTTCAACGCCGCAACCCAAACGTGGGACCCGGACCTTTCGCGCGGCGTTTTCCAGAACAAAACGGCGGCTGTCGATTCAATCGTGAATCTCCTCCTCAACGTCCATCCGACGCTGGCCGGGGTGGTGCTGGACTTCGAAGGCTGTTACAAGGAGGACCGCTCGATTGCCAGCAGCTTCATTCAAGAGCTGTGGTCGAGGATGCAGACCGAAGCTCCCGGCCGAATCCTCATCAGTTTTCTGCCCTACAAAACGGCGGATGACCCGAACGATCCCTGGAGCGGATGGTGCGACTACGACGTGTGGCCGCAGAACTCGACCTACGCCAACCTCGGCACCTACGACGAAACCTTCGACACGCCGGGACCCATCGCCTCGATTTCCTGGATGACCGCGGGGCTGAACTTCCTGGCCACCAAGATTCCGAAGGCCCAGATCCTGATTGGAATGCAGTTTTACGGGCACTGGGGATATTCCGCGATCGGAGCGCCGCCCTGGGCGATGCTCTCGGGCAACTACTACGACGCCATCAAGGCGGCCGACGACAACGACGGGACGTGGAGCTGGGACGCAACCGCCCAGGAAAACTTGTGGCAGAACGGCGCCGGCACCTGGAAGGGTTACTCCGCCACGCCGCGCGGGTTCAAGGCCAAACTCGACAACTTCGTCGCCGACGGTTACGGGGGATTCTCCATTTGGGCAATCGGGCACGGCGATGCGGTCTTCTACAAAAACGCCGAAGAGATTACCGCGGTCGCGCCGCTGGTGAAACTCCCTTCGGGAGTCGGCCAGCGCGTGAACGACCGGGAAGGCTCGGGGTCGGTGGGGCAGTTTGACGTGGAAGTGCTCGAACGGGCGGAGGACATCGAGCTTTCCGCGCCCGCCTATGCCTGGCAATACTTCGCAGACCTCGCCCGCGTCATGCAACAGCAGCAGCTTCACGGAAAGAAGGTGCGGCTGCGCATGGGTTACACGGGCATCAACCCGCCACAATTTCCGGTTTTCGATACGCTGGAAGTCGACCGCGTGGAAGTGAACGACCAGCAGACCGGCTGGAGGCTGTATCTGGTGGACCCCAAGCGCAGCCTCAAGTCGCGCATTTTCACGGCGGCCACGAAGGAAACACCGCTCATCCTCTCCGGCAATCCGATGGACCTGTTGTTGGTGGTGTACCAAAACCATCTTGGTGTGGGGCAGAACCCCAATCTCAGCTCCGACGCGTGGCTGCAATACGATCCCGCGACGGGCTCGAACCTCATCAATCCGAACCGTTATCTGGATGTGGATTCGATCCTGGCGTACCGGTCCGGCTTTTTCCGCAACTATTACCTGGGGTTCTCGATCGCCGAGCCGCAGGAAGGCAAGGCGTGGCTGGAAAGGGAAATCTACAAGGCCCTGGGCGGCTATCCAGTGGTCGACTCAGCGGGCCGAATCTCGCCGCGTTTCTGGATAGCGCCCCCACTTGCAGGCACGGCTCCGGTGTTTTCGTTCACGGACCAGAATCTTCTGGAGATGCCCGCCGCCGAGCGCGCTCCCATCGTCAATCAGGCGACCGTGCGGATGGATTATGACGGGTCCAAGTTCCAGACCATTTTGAGCTATGTGAGCGGAACGTCGTTCTCAACCTTCGGGCTGCAAGGCGGGCAAGTCATCGAGTCGCGGGGACTTCGCGCCGCTCGCCAGGGCATCTCGCACGCGGCGCTGCTGGCCACGAAACTCTTCCGCCGCTACGGCTCCGTGGTTCCCGTCTGGCGGGCCGTGGCGTTTCACGTCGCGCTTCCCGTCGAAGTTGGCGACCTCGTGGAGCTGACGCACAGCAAGGTGCTCGATCCGATGACGGGCCAGCGCGGCGTAACCAATATTCTGTGCGAAGTCCTGGAAAAACAGCCGGACTACGGCCGGGCGCGCGTCAGCTTCCGCCTCCTTGACGTGCGTTACCTGGCGGGGAAAACCCCCTTCGACATCGCGGGCACAGGGGTTCCGGATTGGCCGTCCGCTACCCAGCAGCAAAAAGACACGTACGTTTTCATCGCCAGCGACTCCTCCGGGTTAATGTCGGATGGAGTCGCGGGCAATTCGATCTACGGATAGGAGGATCGGGTGATTGTGTGATCGGGCGATCGGGTGATTGAAAAACAAAATCGCCAAATCGCTAAATCGCCAAATCACCAAATGAAACCATGGCTCAATTGACTTTTTCCCAACAGCCCGGCGCGGTGGATCTGGCTGACTCGACGTTTGACCAGGACAAGCCCGTTACCGATGTGGCTTTGAAGCAACTGAACCAGAACGCCAAGTTCGGCATGGTGCGGGTGGAGTTCTTCCAGGGCTACTACAAGAACGGCGAGACCGTGGTGCTGCCCGTCTCGCCCGTGGACGGCTATGCCTACGCGCGGGCCGAGCTGCGCTACCTGTGGAGCGTTTACTCGACGCGGCCCGCCACCGGCGCCACCAACGGCGCCGCAAACCCGCCGGCGCTGGGTACCGAACAGATCGGCGGCGGAGGCGTGGACGGCGTGGACGTCTTCACCGCTTACGTCGAGCACAAGAACGCCACGAATCCCGGACGCGTTCATTGCGAGGTCATCATGGGTGACGGCACCAATCAGACGATCACCAGCTACGGCGTCCTCTACGCGACCACCGTGGCGGAACGGCTGAGTGGCTAGCCGGTCCTCGACTCTTGACTCTGAACTCTCAACCGTCAGGTTCAGAGTCGAGAGTTAAGAGTTGAGAGTCGAGAGTCAGTGAGGTTGATCATGGCAGTTGTGCGAACAGTCCTTCCCCGCAAAGGGATCATCCAGCCGAGACACGGCGACAACTATGAGACGGACCTGGACACGAATTGGCAGATCATCGACTCGCTGCTGCAGGACGCGACTGATGTCCAAACCGCAGTGACGGCCGCGGGAACCGTGGAGGCGTGGCTCCAGGACCGCGGCGTTTCGGGTGTAGTTTCCGGTTTCAATCTGGGAGGGTCGGCCGGTCTCACCCCGGCGCTTTCGGCCGGGGCCCTTTACGCCCAGGGCAAACGTTATGCGCCAGGGGGCGCACCGGACCCGGGCCCCGCTCCGGCGAGCCAGACCAGCTATCTTTTCTACAATTCGACGACCGGCTTCTACTACCAGGGGAGCGTCGTGGGAGCGACGTCAGGCGACGCGATGATCGGAGAAGTCGTCACCAATGCCACTCAGGTGGTCTCCGTCCTGGACGCCACGAAGATTCTCGGCCAAGTGGGGGCGGCGCCATCCGCGGGCGGTAACTTCACCCTCGCCCACATGCTCGGACGCGCGCCCAAAAGCGCCGCTATTCAGATGACCTCGAGTGGCGCCATCTGGTTCCAGTCGCCCACGATGTACGACGGAACGAATCTCTATCTCGTGGCTTCCGATGCCGAAGTCACGGCCAAGGTGCAGATATGGTGAGAAAAAACCAGTCGAAAGTTCAGAGTCGAGAGTTGAAAGTTTCCCTCTGGGCGCTTTTGCTCTTAACTCTAAGCTCTCAACTTTTGACTTCTTTACTTGCGCAGCAGACACCGGGGCCAACCTTCCGCGTCAACTCCAAGGCAGTGCAAGGGGTCGGCCCGGGAGACTATAGTTACGGCCAAACCGTCGATCTCTATGTCTCGCCCACTGGAAGCGACACAACGGGCAACGGCACACTGGGGAATCCGTATCAAACCATTGCCCGCGCCCTGAAGGACATTCCCGTGTTCGTCTCGCACCACTACATCATCCACCTGGCGGCGGGAACGTACCGTGAGGAAGTCCTCCTCGAGAACCGCTATTTTGGCGCGGCGGCGCGCTCGACCTTCCAGCACGGGAGTATCGAGATCCAAGGCGATCCGGCGAGCCCCGACAGCTACGTGATCTCGGGGGCGGATGCCGGCGCGCCCACGGTGGCAGTGCGCGATTACGTCGTGAGCGCGTCGTTCGCCCACTTCATCCTCAACGGCGTCTCGCTCCAGTACGGCAAGAAGTTCGGGCTCTTCCAGACGGGCGGCGTGGGAGTGCTGCACTCATGCACGGTGCGGAATTTCACGGCGGAAACCAGCTCGACCGCCGTCGGCGTGCGGCTTTTCGGCGTCCTGGAGCTGCGCGGCGACAATACGATTTCCGATGCGGTCTACGGGCTGGTCATCCAGCATTTCGCCTCCGTCTTCAGTCTGCATCCAGTGGAGGGGTTGAACCCGCGAGACTATCTGAATACCGGATGGCCTGACAGCCAGACCTTCACACTGACCGGAATCACCGGCAGCGGCATCGACCTCTACGACAATGCCTCATACGAAGTCTCGAACACAACCAGCATCTCGGCAACCGGCGGTCTGGCCACTCCGGGAATCGAAGTCGAGGACTACAGCACCTACGACAGCGAGAACACCACGATCTCCGGGTTCACTACCGGGATCTTGGCCGACGTTTTTGGGAGAGTGGAAATCAACCAGGGGACGATCTCAAATGCTACGACCGGCATGAAGGTCCACTTCCAATCGGGGGTGGATTTCCTGAGCGCCGAACCCGTATTTAGCAACGTCACGACGTCTTATGACATTCAGCGCCTTTCGTTCGTCACCACCCCAACTCAGCGCCTTTTTG
The DNA here is from genome assembly GCA_035528275.1 of Terriglobia bacterium. Taxonomy (GTDB): domain Bacteria; phylum Acidobacteriota; class Terriglobia; order UBA7540; family UBA7540; genus DATKYV01. The sequence goes on from DATKYV010000367.1 coordinate 8,631, forward strand.
ATGGCGCGCTGGAGTCTATCGGGGCCATCAGCCTGGCGGCAGGTGGAGCAAATCAGAACATCACGCTGACGCCGAGCGGGACGGGCTTCACGATTGTGAACGGCAGGACTGCGGTGGGTGGCGAAACATCCCCGGCGTACAAACTACATGTCCGCAGCGAGACAAACCCTTATCTGGGCGCATTGGGGCTGGACGGGACGGTCAACCCCTCGTCGAAATACGGTGAGGCGGATGTCTTCCTGAATATCCGGAATCCCAATGCTTCGCCCGCACGCAAGGAGCTGTTCTCGTTGAGCGGCGAGGGCTTCTATTCCGACGGCGGCATTTTGACTGACTACGATTTCTTTATCTGGGATTATGCAGCGAACACGATGCGCCTTTTCATCGGCTCAAACGGTAAGGTGGAAATCAAGAAAGCCATCTTCTCGGCGGTCAACAGTGTCGCATTC
>DATKYV010000368.1:0-2628 GCA_035528275.1 Terriglobia bacterium
TCTTCTTCCGTGGGCTGGCGCTCGGTGGCGCACTTCCATTCCGCGGGGTTCGCCCCCTGCGTGTCGGGCGTCTGGACGAGCAGGCCCCCTCCGATGGTCTTGAACTGCGGCCCGTATTCGTCCCCCGAGGTCGTGGACATATCCATCAGGCGAAGGTTCTTCTTGCCGGCCAGCTTCTCCAGTGCTGCGGACTCGTAGCCCGGGGCCACCACGGCTTCCACAAAGAGCTTGGCCATGGCTTCCGCGGTTGGCGCGTCCAGTTTGCGGTTGAAAGCGATCACCGACCCGAAGGCGGAAACCGGGTCCACCTGCAGGGCGCGCGCGTAGCTTTCGGCGAGCGTCGAGCCGGAGGCGATGCCGCAGGGATTGGTGTGCTTCATGATGGCGGCGGTGGGTTCGTCGAATTCGTTGACCAGCCGCCAGGCGGCCTCGAGATCCACAAGGTTGTTGAACGAAAGCTCCTTTCCCTGAAGCTGGCGCGCCCAGGCCAGGCCGTGCCCTCGCGCCGCCGGATTGAGATAGAGCGCCGCCTTCTGGTGCGGGTTCTCGCCGTAGCGGAGGTCCATGAGTTTGCGGAAGTTCAGGTGGAGATTCTCTGGCAACGCGCCGTCGGCCCAGCGCTGCAGGGTTGTCGAGATGGCGCCGTCGTAGGCTGCGGTGGTGGCAAAGGCCTTGCGCGCCAGGCGGGCGCGCGTCTGGCGCGAGACGCTTCCGTCGTTTTTCTGCATCTCCCCGAGCACCGAAGCGTAGTCGGCCGGCTCCACGATCACCGTGACGTCTTCGGAATTCTTGGCGGCCGAGCGGATCATCGAAGGCCCGCCGATATCGATGTTCTCGATCAGTTCTTCGAATTTCACTCCCGGCTTTGCCGCCGTCTGCTCGAAAGGATAGAGGTTGACGGCCACGAGGTCGATGAACTCGATCCCCTGCGCCTTCACCTGCTCCTGGTGCTGGGGGTTGGAGCGCATGGCGAGCAGGCCGCCGTGGACTTTGGGGTGGAGGGTTTTGACTCGCCCGTCGAGCATTTCCGGAAATCCCGTGAGCTCGGAGACGTCCCGGACCTTCAACGCCTTTTCGCGCAGGAGGCCGGCGGTCCCGCCGGTCGATAGGATTTCAACGCCCAGAGCGGCGAGCCCCGCGGCGAACTCGGCAACTCCCGTCTTGTCGCTGACGCTGATCAGCGCTCGTCGGATCTTTTTCATGATTGCTCCTTCGACTATGGAATGAGGACTTCAAACCTGCCCGTCTCTGCCGGCGAGGGAACAGGGGAAGATCAATCTGCGAACCCGGCCCCTCGAGACTCGAGGGGCTGTCTGAAGAAGGAACAATTCTAGTGGGGAATCGAAAAAAGGGAAAGCCTTTGGGTGGGACGGAAGGGACCTCTAGTCCCCTTTGACGGCCTTGAATTTGACCCGGCCGTCCTCGACGTCGATGGAGAATTGCACCCTCTCGCAGCCGAGAGATTCCTTCATCTGGCGGGTTTTTTGCTGCACGAATCTGGAGAACGCAAGCGGATCGATGTTGTCGACGCGCTCACCCGCCCGGCGCTTGGCATCGATCATGGCCTTGAGCAACTGGTCCACCTTCTCCTGTTCCTTTTCCGGGTCGGAGCAGACCACGCGAACGCCGCTGTCCGTCTTGGCCGTTTCGCGCTGCTGTTGCCCGAAGCGCCCGCGCCCCTCCTCTTTGTCCTTCAGTTTCTTTCGCCAGAGGTCGCGATAGACGGCGTATTTTTGGGTCAGCTGGTTAAACCTGTACCGCTGGCCGAAGTTCAGCTTCATGCTGTTATCGCCGTATTTCTTGATGGTCGTTTCCACTCGGAAGACGCTGTCGGAAGGCGGGCGCGGCTGGCCGCCGTTGAAGTAGGATTCGTACTCGATCTTGAGGCGACGGATGCCTTCTTCGAGCTTGCTCAGTTCCTCGTCGACAGTCACACGCACCCCTGCATTAGAAGCCGATGGGCAAATTATACTCCCCGGCGAAGACGCTCCGTCAATCGAAAAGTTGACGCTCCCCGCCATCTATGCTGAAATGCCCGGGAATGGGGCTTGGCTGGCGCTTGGTGGCCCCCCAGAGCTTGGCTATGGGTCTTCCCGAAACGGGCCCGGAGCAGGCGGAAGTTTCCCTGCTCCGCCAGATCCCGGCTGTCGACGAACTGCTGGGCCGCGAGGCCCTGCGAGCGCTTGAGAAGCGCGTGGGCCGCCGGCTGGTGGTGGAAGCTACGCGCAAGGTCCTGCAGAGCCTGAGGAGGAGGATCGCTACCGGGCAGCTTGCAAGCGTTTCCGAGGAGCTGCTCGAAAAGGAAATTCTCGCCCTGGCGGAAACGGCGGGGAAATTCTCACTCCGGCCGGTCATCAACGCCACAGGGGTGATCCTGCACACCAACTTGGGCCGGGCGCCCCTCGCCCGGGAAGCCGTCGAGCACCTCGCCCAGACCGCCACACGTTTTTCCAATCTGGAATACGACTTGGACCGCGGCGAGCGCGGCAAGCGCGACACGCACACCGACCGTCTCTTCACCCAGTTGCTGGGCGCCGAGCGGACGTTGGTGGTGAACAACAACGCCGCTGCCGTTTTCCTGGCGCTGAACACCCTGGCGGAAGGCGGGGAAGTGATTGTCTCTCGCGG
>DATKYV010000369.1:0-22360 GCA_035528275.1 Terriglobia bacterium
GCCGGAAGATATATCCACTTGCAATTCCGAAGAGCTCACAAACGTCGTCGCTCTTGCCGTCCCGGCCAGGAGCACGGTGCTTGTCGAGGTAAAACCTCGGCCGAGAATCCTGAGCACGATTGGCGGCGAATTCTGCAGGGTCACGATGGGATTCAACGCGGCGAGCTTGGCCGTGAGCGTTACGACGGCCGAAGCCGATTTCGTATCGTCGGCCTGACTGGTCGCCTTGATGGTCACCGTGCTCGGTGAAGGCAGGTTGTCCGGCGCCGTATAGAGGCCCGCAGCGGAGATTGTTCCGAGGTTCGGGTCGCCGTCCGCAATATCGTTCACGCTCCAGGTCACCGCAGTGTTCGAGCTCCCCGTGACCGTGGCGGTGAATTGCTGGGTGTCTCCGACCGGCACGGAAACGGTTGCAGGACTAAGGGTGACACTGACCCCTGCGGGAGGCGCGGTGCCGTTTGTCCCTCCGCCGCAACCCGCCAGCCCAAGCAGGGAGGCGAGCCCAACGACGGCGAACCGCAGTCTCCTTCGGATGGGCGCCGTCTTCATGCAAACCTCGGTCCCTCGGTCCGGGAGAAGAGAGTGTAGTCCAGCCGCGGGCCAGGCGCCGCGCGGCGCCGAATCATCGAATTCAGATCCTGAGACATACTGAGAGTGAGAGCCGAAAACCCGCTACTGGTCGGTAAGAGGCGGATCCGGGCGTGGCGGAAAGCCCGGCATTCCGGGGCTTTGCTGCCCGGGCTGTCCGGAGGAGGGCTGCTGTCCCGCCGCCGGCTGCTGTCCGCCCCCCGGTGGAACGCCGCCCAGCGCCGCATTACCCGGCAGGCCGAGGAACTCCCATTCGTCGTAACGCGTCTTGCCATTCCAGACTCGGATGGACTTCTTGCGGCTCGTGCTGGCCACTCCGACGATGAACGCGCCCTTGACCTCGTTGCTGAAAAACGACGATGACGTCTGGCTTCCCTCTTCCGAGCCTTGCTGCTTGGTTTCTTCTTCCTTGGGGGAGTTTTCCGTTGTGTCCATGCTCCCCAGGGGCTTCGGCTTTTTCGGGGGAGCGATGGTTTTGGAATTCAGCACAACCCCGTTGGCGTCGGCGTTAATGAACCGCCATTTCCCTTTTCGGGTCATCGGGTCCCGATACTCGCGGCGGAGAAAACGGATGCCGTTTGTCTGCAGCAGCTCTTTGACGCTGGTCGGATACCGGCGGAACTGCCGTTGGAAGAGCATGATGGCCCGCGCGTATTCGTTGCCGCGAAAAATCAGCTCCTCCTCGCGCTCTCTCTGGCCCGCCCTGTAGACGTTGGGCAAGGCGGCGGTGAGCGAAATGAGCAGGAGCGTCGCCAGCATCATGACGATCAGCAACGCGTATCCGCAGTTCGCGGCGCCCGCCGCCAGGCAACCTTCCGCGGACCTACTGGCTGATGGGAAGCCGGATGGATTGATGGGTCGTGTCATCTTCCAACTCAACCGTGGTAGGCGAGATCCGAACGACTCGGAATCTGCGGGCAAAAGTCTCGCCTTCGTGAACGATGAAAATCTGGTCGTCGTCGGTGACGATGGCCTCCCGCACGCCTCCGGATTTTTCCGTGAAGCCCAGGGCTTTGAGCGGCACGCGCGGCACCGCCGGGGCGGGAGCGGCAGCCGAACCAGCGGACGTAGGCGTGCCTGCGATCTCCCGTTCGGGAGGCCGCTCGGGAGGAAATTCAAAGGGATTTCGGTCGAGCTCAGGAAGCGGCCGATCGTGAACCTCTTTCAACGTATCCAAATGGACCGTCGGGTCATAGCGGACCAGGTCGCCGAACCCTTTGTTGGCCGCCGGGGCTTGCGAGCCGCCCTCCCGCCGAGCGGCGGCCGGCGGAGTTGCGGGTCGCGACGCACCCACGCGAGTTCCGCTGGGGAGAAACAAATTCACCAGCAGCACAAGGCTCACCAAGCCCAGAAATCCGGTCGCCCATTTTTCAGCTCGGCTGCTCAGTTTCATGGCTTCAGAAAGAGGTCCGCTCCCAGGCGCAACCCCATCGTCCCGCCCTCTCGGGGCTCGAAATTGAAACTGCGGACCACCACCAATTCGCTTCCCGTCTCCAGCGCGTGGGCGAACTCGAAGAGGCTCTCAAACGGCCCTTCGATATTAATCTCCAGGCCCAGGCGGTGCAGAGGATCGTCGGCCTCAGAACCCAGTTTGTAGGAGATGCTTTCCAGTTGCGCACCCGATTTGTCCACGAGTTCACGCACCAAGCGCGCCGCTCGGGAAAATCCCTGCCGCCGTGTGGGGACGTGTTCGCTGAGAAAGCCTTCGAGCTGCTCGTCCGCGCCGGGAACCTCCCCCTGAAACTCTTCCAGCTGCGCGACGCGCGCCCTGGCCTCCCGCAGGCGGACTCGCATCGCCGAGAACTCCGCCTCCTCTGCATTGCGCAGCCCCCGCATGGGGCGCACCAGCGCGAAGTAGAGGAGGGCATCCAGGAGAACCAGCGACACGGCCACCTTCTCCAGAACCCGTATCAGAGCCTTTCGACGACTCCTGCGCATCACTGTCCTAACCTCACTGCCGTCCCATTCGCAAATAGCGCGCCGAGCAGGCAAGCCTCACCGGCTCCCCCTCGCTCCCTTCCGGTGCAAAACCCTGACTGATGATCGCCACATCGCTGAAATTGTCGGAATTCTCGAGATTGGCCAGGAACTTCTCGAGCGCCTCTTCGCTCTTCCCCGCCACCGCGATGCGGACCACGGGACTGCCGCCGCTCTCCCCCAGTACCAAACCGGCCAACCGAACCTGCGGCGGCAGGAGCTTCGCCACCCGTTCCACCAGCTCGCTGACCGTGGATTGTTTTTCGTCGATGAGGCGATTCACAAAGCGGACGCTGCGAAAGACCTCGCGAAGCTGGGGCCTCTCCAGGTCCCGCCGCAGTTCCGATTCACGCTGGCGGGATTTCGCTTCCTGGGCACGGAGCTCCTCAACCGAGCCATGAACCCTCCGGTACTCGCGGTAAGTGCGAAGGGCGGAGAGCGAGAGCAGGACGAGCGCCACCAGCGCCAGCAGGGCGGTGGGCGCGGCCCAGGCCAATGCATACCGCTCCCGGGGGCTCGGCGCTACGGCGAGGTTGAGGTCGATCTTCATGGGTTCTTTGCCGAATTAACCACCAGCCCGGCGACCGGGGCTCCAAAGTGGTCGTAGAGCGAACGCTCCTCACCCGAAAGCGTGCCGGCAAGCTCGCGGGGGGGAGCGATCATTTCGATCTCGCAGCCCAGCTCGCGTTTCAGGTCCGAGATCAGCCCGCCTTCCGCCGGGGGACGCGCACAGAGCCAGGCGCGAGTGATTTCCATGTGCTGCCGGTCGCGAATGCTCGCCACGGCGCGCGTGGATTCCGCCGCGACTTCCCGCGGCCAGTTCCCCTCGGCAGTTTGCGCCAGCTCGCTGGTCCTCCACGAGTAAACCTGCTTTCCCGCCACGATCACCGTGGTGACCCAGCCCGAGCAGGCGTGAATCAGGAGCTGCGTGGAATTTCTCTCCGGCACCAGAGGCAACAGGGTGGCGGTGGCCGGCAGGGTCAGGACCGGCCCGCCGTTCGACGCCCCGAGCGCCGCCTCGTATTCGCCCAGGATCGAAGCGCGCGCGGCAATGGCAAAAACTTCGGTGTGCCCCGCCTCACGCGAGACAACCTGGAAGGAAATCCGGGCTTCGTCCGGGGCGAAAGGCAGGTTCTCCCGCATCCGCCAGCGAACCAGCGCCGCCGCTTCGTGATGATTGTCCGGCAGGGTTTCAAAACTCAGCGTCCCCGCCCGAACCACGCGGTCCGGCACGATCAGCCCGATCCGGCCCGACCCGTTGCCAATCGCGGTGAGAACTTCCTCAATTGTTTGGCGAAGATTGTCCGCATTCGCCACGTTGGGGCGGCTGGGATGAGCGGCGAGCGTGGAAGAATCGAGCGCCCGGACGCCCAGGTGGCGCACGCTCCGTCCGGCGCGCGCCGAGCCCTCCAATCGCGCCGCCGCCACAAATTCGGGTTCCACTTCCAGCACCACCGCCGGAAGGACGAAACCCGCCGTGCCGCGCGAGGCCGACTTCTGCCGATTTCCAATGCCCGACCAATTCATGGCGCCGCTTGAGCTCCTGACTCTATTGCTCGACGAAGGTCACCTTGTTAATCTCTCTCAAAGTTGTGATTCCCAACCGGACCTTCTCCAGCGCCGCCTCGCGCAGACTAACCATACCCTCCTTGCGCGCCGCGTTGCGAATCTCCGTGGAAGGCCGCTTGTCGAGAATCAAGCTGCGGATGACGTCGGAAAGCGCCAGAAGCTCGCCGATGGCGGTTCGTCCGCGGTAGCCCGTCTGGCTGCACTTCGGACATCCCGCGCCTTCGTAGAACTCCACGTCCCGCCACGCCTCAAGGGAGAGTCCGGATTCCTCGAGCAACTCCCGCGAGACGTCCACTCGCTGCTTGCACGCTTCGCAAATCGTCCGCACCAGGCGCTGTGCCATGATGCAGTTCAACGCCGAAACGAAATTGTACGGTTCGACTCCCATGTTGAGGAAGCGGCTCAAGACGTCCACCACGTTGTTGGCGTGGACGGTGGTGAAAACGAGATGCCCGGTCAAAGCCGATTGGATGGCGATCTGGGCGGTTTCGTTGTCGCGGATTTCGCCCACCATGATCTTATCGGGGTCGTGGCGCAGAATCGAGCGCAGCCCGCGGGCAAACGTCAGGCCCTTCTTCTCGTTGACGGGAATCTGGGTGATGCCCCGGATCTGGTATTCCACCGGGTCCTCGACGGTGATGATCTTGTCCTCGTCACTCTTGATTTCAGAGAGTGCGGCATAGAGGGTGGTCGTTTTGCCGCTGCCCGTGGGCCCGGTGACCAGGACCATCCCGTAGGGTTCACGAATGAAGCGCCGCAATCGCTTGATCTCGCGGTCGGAGAATCCCAGAACGTCCAGGCGAAGCTGGCGAAACTTCTCGTGGAGGGATTCCTTGTCCAAAATGCGCAGCACCGCGTCTTCGCCGTGGATCGAGGGCATGATGGAGACGCGGAAATCGATGGGGCGGCCGCGATAGCGGACTCGAAAGCGGCCGTCTTGCGGGACGCGCCGCTCAGCGATATCGAGCTCCGCCATCACCTTGATGCGCGTAATCAGGTTCGACTGCAACTCGCGGGAGATCGGCGCCATCGCCGGCTGCAGGACACCGTCAACCCGGTATTTCACCGCCACGGAGTTGTCGCGGCTTTCGATGTGAATGTCACTGGCGCGCCGCTCCAGGCCGGCAAAGATGATGGAGTCCACCAGCCGAATCATCGGGCTGCCGCCCCGCTCCTCCACCAGATGTTCCAGCGAAAGGCCCTCTTCGCCCCCTTCTTCGTCGCGAATGACGTCCAGCCGGAACTCGACGGTCGCTTCTTCGAGGACTCGCTGTGACGGATCGGTGCCCCTCAGGAACTCGCGCACCTGGCTGGGCGAGGAAACCCGGATGATCAGCCGGCGGTCGAGCTTCATCTCCAGCTCTTCCAGCCGCTCGAGGTCCGTGGGATCGCTGACCGCCACCACCAACTGATGGTCGCGCGTTTCCAGGGGCAGGAACTCGTAGCGCAGCATCAGGTCCAGGGGAATCGAGCGAAGCAATTCCAGGTCGGGCTTGCAGTCGCGCAGATCGACAAACTCGTATTGGTAGCGCTCCGCCAAATCCTTGGCGCGCTTCAGCTCGGTTTGAAGGTCAAATGGTGTTTCCGTCACTCTTGATCTCCTGCCTCAAAACTCGCGCCGCCGATTCAGGGCGACGGGTTGCGCCGGGCCACGCCCCGCGCCGCTCAATGCACTTGGGCCGCCATGGAAAACAGCGGCAGATAGAAAGCCACCAGCACAAACGCCACCACCACGGCGATGGCGGCGATCATCAGCGGATCGACCAGCGCCACTAGCGTGGCCAAATCGATGTTCACGTCCTCCTCAAAGAACTCCGCCAGGCTTTCCAGCATGGTTGGCAGGGCGCCGGTGGATTCTCCAACTTCCACCATGTCCAGGGCGATCGCGGGGAAAAATCCGGACAACCGCAAGCTCGAGCTCAGCGGCCGCCCGCCCGTCACCTCCACCTGCGCCTGACCGATGGCCTGCGCCAGCAGAGGGCTGGAGACGGACTCCTTGGTCGTCTCCAGCGCCGCGACAATGGGGATTCCTCCTTGCAGCAGGGTGGCAAGTGTCCGGGAGAATTCCGCCACCGAAAATTTCACGAGGAGTTTCCCGACCACGGGCAGGCGAAATTTTATGTGATCCCAGGCCAGGCGCGTCTTCGGCGAACGCCAAGCGGCGCGCAGCCCGACGACGCCGGCAACCAGCCCTCCCAGGATCAAAGCCGCGTAACGCTGCACGCCCAGCGAAAACTGCATCATGAAACGGGTGAGGAACGGAAGTTGCACGTTCAAGTCCGCGTAGAGAAGCGCGAAGCGCGGAACGATGAAGGTCACAACAAAAACCACCAGGGCGGCGAGAAAAAAGAGCAAAAACGCCGGGTAGATGAGCGCGGAGAGAAACTTCTTGCGAAAGCTGCGCGTGGTCTTCTGGTAGGTCACGTACTGGCTGAGGACTCGGTCGAGGCTTCCGCTTCGCTCCCCGGCTCGCAGGGCCGCCGAATAGATCTTGGGAAAAGTCCCGATCGCCTCGAACGCCTCGGAGAGCAGAGCGCCGGCGCGCACGCGCTCGCGCACGTCTTCCACCGCCGCCCGAAGGGCTTCGTTGCGCGTCTGCCGGGCCAGCAAGTCCAGAGATTTTTGAAGCGACAGGCCGGATTTGGAGAGCGTCAGGAACTGCTGATTGAAGATCAGAAAGTCGTCCGCGGAGACGCGCCGGCGCCTCAACTTCCGCATGCTGCCGCGCAGGAACTCCTTGGGCTGGACGGAGAAGACGTAGTAGCCTTCCGTGGCCAGGCGCTGGCGGAGCTCGACCTCCGAGTAGGCCTCCAGAGTCTGGCTCATCACCCGGCCCGCTTCCGTTCCGAGTTTGCAGACATACTCAGCCATAACGATTCGGGCGCGGGGAAGCTACCCCGCCCCGCGCCTCTACCAACTGCTGTAAGGCGTCCCGTCCAGAGAAGCCTCGTCCGAGCCGCTGTGGACGTCCACGATGCCGGTCACGGCTTGGTTCGGATTCAGGGGGACGTCTTCGTAAGCCACCTGCCAGGTTTGATTGGAGCGCGTGAACGGGTCCACGGGAAGGCCGCCTCGCAGGTACCCTTCGCCCACCAGCTCTTCGAGCGATTGCGGGGGCCGCTGCTTGTCGAGCGTAAACTGATCGATCAGCTTGCGCATGGTGTAGAGGTCGTCTCTGAGCACCGCCTCGCGCGCCCGAATCATGGCCACGCGGTAGGTGGGAAACGCGAACGACGCCAGGATCAGGATCAGCGTCAGGACCATCATCAGTTCGAGAAGGGTGAACCCGCGAGCTGAGAGACCGGGCGCGAATCCGCGCCGGAATTGCGTCTCCCCCGACTTACCAGTCGGCATAGTACGTTCCATCCAGAGCGATGCCCTGGCTCTTCGAATAAACATCGAACAAGTTCTGCCCGCCCCAACTGCGCGAATCGGGGTCGTCCTGCATGGAGCGCATGCTCCAGTCGGCGCTTCCGGTCATGGGATCGACGGGGATGCGGCGCAGAAACTTGTAGCGCGCCGTGGCGGCCCCTTTCAGCTCCACGCCCTTCACCAAAGTTTCCATGTCTGGGGGATACCCCAGGGTGTCGCCCTTGGTGGGAACCATCCCGCGGTCGGCAAAATCCTTGTAGCGGTCTATCGCCTGGCGAATGTCGCGCAGCGCGCGCCGCAATTCCACCTCGCGCTCGCGATGCACCTGGACGCGCGCCAGAGGCAAAGCCACGCTGGTGAGAATCAGCAGGATGGTCATGGCCGCGATCAGTTCCACCAAAGTGAAACCGCGGCCGGCTTGACGCCGTTCTCTGAGCTCTCTCACCCCAACTCTCATTGTGGCTGCCCGGGTCCCTCGGGTGGAGTCTCAACACCCGGCGGCTGGGGGGGCATGACTTGCGGGATCGGGCCTCCTGTTGCGTCCGCGCCTATGGCCAGGCGCGCGCCCTTGGCTTGCACCCGCTCGGGCAGTCGGATGACGTGCGGGGTCAACATCACCAGGACTTCGGTATCCGCCCGTTCCTTGTGTTCACTGGAAAACAGATAGCGAAGGAATGGAATCTGGCTCAGTCCCGGCAAGCCGCTGATCGAAACTCTCTCCGTTGTCTCCAGCAACCCGCCGAGCAGACTGATTTCACCTTCCTTGAGCCGGATGTCATGCTCGATCCGCCGCTGCCCGAAGGTCGGCTGCTTCAATCCACCAACGTCGACGGAAGCTCCCAAGGATGAAATCTCAATCATGGCGTGAAGACTAACCTCGCCGTTGGGGAGCAGGCGCGGCGTCAGGTCCAGGTTCACACCCACGTCCTGGTACTGGTATTGGGTGCTGGCGATCAATCCCGCGCCCCCTGTGCCTCCGCCCAGCGAGGGCAGAAAGCTGCCCGTCGCGTAAGGGATGCGGCTGCCGATGCGTAGCTTGGCGGTTTGGCCGTCCGTAACGCGAATCTGGGGATTCTGCAGGATGTGTGTATGCGAATCGCTGAGCAAAGCGTTCGCCACCGCGCCGGGGAGCACGATGCTGAAATCCCTGGTGCTGATTTTTCCCAATCGGTTCAGAGGCACGGCGGCCACGCCGATACTCTCCGCTTCTGCGGGATTGAAGCCCACGCCCGCAATGGAGGTTCCCGGCAAAGGGGACGTGGCAATCTGCATCAGCCCCAGGTCGCGGATTCGATTGCTGTCAGCCTCCAGAATCGAGACCTCCACCAGGATTTCCGCCTTGCCGCGGTCCAGATCGTTGATCAGCCTCTCGGCCGCGGCGACTTTGTCCGGGGTGTCGCGAATGATGATGGCGTTGGCGTCGGGATTATCAATGATCCTTTGTAGCCCCAGCACCTGCTTGAGCGCCGTGGTGATGGCGGTGCGGTCGGCGGGCTGGAGAGGATTCGAGAGGTAGATCGTCTTCACCACCTGCTCGGCGAAGTCGCGGCGATTGGCGGGCGTGTCCTGAATCACCAGAATGGTGTTGCTGGTCACCGGCCGCCAAAACGACTTGGTCTGGAAGGCCACAATGTTCAGCGCGTCTTCGAGCTTCACGTTGCTCAGGTCCACGGTGAGCGGCCGCGCCTGAAAATCCGAGGTGAACGCGACGTTCAAATCCGCCAGCTTGCCCAGCGTTTCGTAGACCCTCCTGCTGTCGGCAGAGATGCGGAAGTGGGCCAGCGGTTCGGTCGGAAAAGGTTTCAGTTCTGTGGCGGTTTCGTCGGGCTCTTCTTCGCGCGCCTTGAGGGCATTCTGCAGCGCCTCCTGCCGCACCTGACGCGCCGCCGCCTGCGCCACCAGGAGCTTGGTCAATTCCTGCGTCGCCCCGGAGTTGGAGGGATCGATTCCCGCGGCCTTCTGGAATTCGCCCAGCGCTTCGTCAAGACGTCCGCTGGCCAGCAGTTCCCGCCCTTTCTTTTGGTGGAAAATGGACGCCTGCGAGCGCGCCTGCCTCTGGTGGATCAGGTACAGAGCGTTGCCGGGTTGGGCCTCAACCGCCCTCTCGTAATTGATCAGCGCAGTGTCCCAATCCTTGCGCGTTTCCGCCCGGCGGCCCGCCTTAAAGGCGCTGCTTCCGGCACCACAGCCGGAAAGCAGAATGAGAATCACCCCAACGCCCACCAGACGAACTCGGCTACCTGCCATTTCCTTATCCCCCAGCTACTTCCGGCCCTAATCGCTTCGATTATCGGGCAATCGGACATGCAAGTCAAAGTTAAACCGGGGACTGTGGACATGCGTGACCAGGTAGGCCAATCCCGAGGCCGTTTCAGAAGCGCCGGGGCCCTCATCCTGGCCACCGGCAGCGTCCCGAGAGGCCCGAGGAGGCGAATGGGAAGCCGCCACCAGAGGCGGCTCAAGGGCCGGGCGCTCTCCTGACTCGCCCTTAGCCTCCGGGGCGGGCAGGGGCAGGCTCGGGTTTTCCACAACCCCCCCAACTGAACGGGATACCCCGACAGCTTGGCGATCCTCGCCCCATTCGAAACCATCATGGACCAGATCGACCCGGTCGCCGTCGGCGACGATCATCTCCACTCGGCCGTCAGCCATTTCGACGTATCCAAGGGGAGTGACGGAAGCCGCGGTCAGCCTCCCTGAGCCGTGCGGCTCCAAGGCCGGGATCGCCGGCTGGCCTGCCTCAGTCTTAACTTCCTCCCGCAGCGCGGCCTTTTCGACGACATTCATTGGAACTGGATTGGAACCGGCTGCCAACACCACTGCGGCTCCCCCGCCACTGTCTTCAGCCTGCGCGCCGGCCGAACTGGGTAGTCCGCCATCCGCAACGGAGCCCACCTCCACCGACGAGCGCGAGACACTGAGAGCAAAGTACTTGCCGGCGACCACGTCACCCGGGCGGACGATGCGGACCTGATCGCCATCGGCAAGTATGGCCTCCACTTCCCCACTCTGTTTTTGGACATACCCCAGCGTCGGCAAGGTCCCGGTTCGAGGGCTTCCGGGCACACCCCTCCCCGGGATTGACGCGGCAAGAGCAGAATCAACCGATTCTTGGCTCGCCCGGTCGACCTTTTCCGCCGGTTTCTGGGGCGGGGGCGAATGAGCGACTTCGATCGACGGCTGCGTAGCGGACCGCTGCCCCACCTCACGAGCCGCCAATTCCATTGGCGACGCCCTGGCGGGCGGGCTCAATCCCTCCACAACCTCCACCGACGACTCCGTAACACGGAGCGCCCGGTACCTGTCGCCGAAAACCTCGCCCTCGCTGACCAGGTAAACCTCACCCTGATCCTCGACCACAGCCTGAAGCCTCCCACTTGCCCACTCCACGTACCCCAGGGGCTTTAGCGTCCTGGCAGGCTCGGGAGGGCTTTGCGTCGGCGCTCGCGTCGGCGCCGGCGCCGGCGTCGGCCTTGGCCCGGCGGACTTCGCAACCTCAGGGCCGCGGGAATCTCCACGCGACTCGGCGAGCGCGTGCGGCGGCTCCGGTTGTTGAAGCCTTTTCCCTTTATTTTCTAATGGTTTGGAGGCGAGAGTTTCCTCGCTCGATGCCCTCGATGGCGGGCCTTGGGGCTCGCGCCGTGCCGCGGGGTGAATAGCGGCGGGCGAAGCGGGTTCGCTCGCAGGCCGTTGAATCGCCGCCACTTCCCTTTCCAGCCCAGGAGGCGCCGCAAGATCAGCTACCTGGGGCGCGGCCAGGACGGGCTGCTTCACAATTTCCACGAGCGTTGTGGTGACCTTGGCCACGCGGTACTCGTCCTGGAAGAGCTCGCCCTCGCGGAGGACGGCCACGTAGGGGCCATCGGCGACCACCGCCTCCACCGTCCCATCGGCTCGCTCGACGTAACCCAAAGGCTTGAGGGTGGTTACGGCAGGTTCGGGGGGCGGGATTGCTTGCACCCGAGCGTCTGCGTCTCGGCTGTAGCGGCGGTCTCTGACCGCCGAAAGAGATACGCCCAGGCGGCGGTCGGAGCCTGCCCCGCCTCTGGGGGGGACCGCCGAAAGCGTGGGAGATTTCTCCAATCGGGCTCGCGATGCGGGAAACGGCGGTGGGGACACCGCCGCTACAGCGGAAGGCGTTCGCGCCTGAGTCCGTGCCCTTTTGAATTGTGGCGGGGGTAGGGGATTGCGTTCGGCGGCAGCAGATTCGGAAACCGCAAGGGCGGGCTCAGAAATCGACGGGCTTTTCTCTTCACCGGAAGGTCGGAGGAGGTTCAGGACCAGGAGGACCAAACACACGACGGCGAGAATCCTGCTTGCCCACCGGAAGAAACGGCCCTCACCATTCATCGCGTCGCGCCTAAAACCGCCCGCAGGGGAAAGACGCAATCAAAAGATGATTTAGTCAGTACATGCGCCGGATGTCAACAGAAAACATTGCTGCGCGTCCGTCGACTTGGACTGCGGCGGCCACCTCACCCGTCCCGATCTGATCGGGACACCCTCTCCCCGAGGGAGAGGGCCAGGGTGAGGGGAAAAGACAAAACTGCTCCTGGGCCGAGAGCGCTTCGACCCAGGAGCCACTGAGGAGTGTGACCTCTCAGCATGACATCCGGCAGGCTCTCGGCTCGCACGCACTTGCCTGGCGGTATGTCAACTCACGTTCAGACTCGCCGTTCCGTTCCGCACACATCGAAAAAGTTGCTAATGTGTGCGCCAGCCGATACCGTGTTACGGCAGTTTTAGGTAAGTTCCAACGTACGTCCCATCTGTGAAATTCTTGTTGATCTTGTCGACGCACCCGTTGATTTGAGACGCGGTGAGGCTAGAGGTTCCTCCCCCAAGAATGTAGTTGGCTTCGTCGAGGACCGCCTGAACCGTCATGTTTTCGCAGTCGTCCCCCTCCTTGGCGACTATGAGGTCGGCCAGATGTCTCGTGGTGCTCGCTCCGAAGTTCGCGTCATACAGGTCAAATTCCACACTGAGCTTCAACGCGACGACCTGCCCCGCCAGCACCCCAGCGGAAGTGGTGGGTGGATTGGTGTAGTTCGTTGTGAAAGCACCCGGACCACCGCCGGCAGGCAAGAAATCTTGGATCGCAATAGAGTTGGTGAATGTGGCGGTGTTACCCACGCCCACGACCAAGCCCGTCGGAAAGGTGCCGACGAAGTTCGCATCCCGATAGCATCCGGGATTCTCCCCTTTGCACTTGGTCCCCCATCCACCCTGAGTCTGAGTTCGGAAATCGCCCGGGATGATGCCGGTAGGGGGAGCGCACGCTTGGATCTCATATGTGAAATATGTCGCCCAGTTTCCTTGGCTGCCGTTGAACTGCGTTCCATACCCCCACGCTGCCTCGGTCTGTGCACCGTTCTGCACGGCGGCGTAAGCGCCGATGTAGATGAGGTCGCCTACGGAAAGCTCCTGAACGTCGAGGTCGAAGGTGTGGGTGTAACTAGTTACGCTAGGGCTGTGCGGTTGTGGGTAGCCGAACTGCCCGAGCTTCGGATTGCCTTGGGTATTGGTGGGAATGTCCGACAAACTTTTCCCAAAGTCCAGCTTGGTGTCCGTCATAGCCCAGCCGTTGTTGGTGGCGTACGTAATCGAAAGTTCACCTGAAGTGTTGGAGACCGTCACTATCCCTGCGACGATACTCATGCCCCTGAGGGCGACAACCGTAGGAGTGCCGCAGGTTTGGCCGTAAGCCGTCCCGCTCGCCGCGGCGAGCAGGAGCACCGTACAGATTGCTAAGAATGTCCTTTTGGTCTTCATTTAATTCCCCTCCATTCGCCGGGCGAAGCCGGCATTTGCTTTCGCGGGTCGTGCGGCAAGCGCGTCGACGCCGCTCGATCCCTGCGCATTTCGGACGTGGTAGCCACGGTTAATCAGCCTTTGGATTAACCGTGGGCTTGTGAACCCGAAAAGCCCACGGTTGGAAAAACGCCAACCGTGGCTACCCTTGCAAAAAACCAAAAGCCGCAATCCGTCAACCGACGGATTGCGCTACATGCTCCATCCCAGGCCCGTGTCGGTGAATCGTTCTGGTAGCCACGGTCCCGCAGAGCGGGACCGTGGGTTCTTAAACCGGACAAAAGCCCACGGCACAAACACCGTGCCGTGGCTACCCATCTCACGCCACGTAACCGTTGCGCCCGCGCAGGAAGCGGTATTCCAAAATTTTGGCCGCCAGAGCCGTGGCAGCATCGGGGGTGGCGGGTTGCACTCGTCTTACAACTTCCCCACGACAGATCACCACGGCTCCGGCCTCACCACCGATTTCCACGGGCAAATCGAAGTTGAGATCAAGCACGGTCTTTACATCCATAAGCTGCGGGGCTTGAAACAGCACCCCCGAGCGGCTGATGTTCTCCACCTGACCGTCGAGCCACCAGATCTCACCGGTGCGCCGGTACTGGAGGGGCATCGAAATGGCAAATCGTTGGGCGCGCGTAGAGCCGTTTGCTGTGCTGTTCGGCCATCGGGCACCCATTGGCTACTCGCGACCACCTGAAATTGCAGCCGGCGGCCTTGCACTTTCGCGGGCCATCCAGAGCTTCGAGATAGGGAGAGGATATCCGAGCCACAGAATCTGCCAATGGCCCGCTGGTGGGGGGTGATATGGCACTAAGGTGCTATTGGTAAGTTCTTATGGGTCAATAAGATGGCAGAATCTTGGGGGACGGGTAGCAGGTAGCGCAGACCTCGTCTTTGAGGTCTGCGGCTCTTAGCGGAATTTGACACCTGGCCCCGAAGCAAAGCCGCGGACCCCGCAGAGCGGGGTCCGCGCTACCGGCTGTGTTTTCAGCAAACCAACGAGATAATTCTCCTGCGGGGAGGGACAGCGGCTAAAGCCGCTGGGAGAAATTCTTGGGGCTCGCGACGTACGGCACGACTGAAGTCGTGCCCTTCCGCCAGCGTCTAAAGGCGCAGGAAGTGGCCGCTTTCGACCATGATTTAGGCCACTCGTGGCACTACGTGACCTCGAGCAAGTGGTGGTTGACGGCGAAGAGCGCCAATTCTAGGCGGTTGGAGACGCCCAGCTTGTCGAAGATATTCGTCAGGTGGTGTTTGACGGTCTGCTCGCTGATGGAGAACCTTTGCGCGATGTCTTTGTTGGTGTAGCCGGCGACAATCGTCGAAACGATTTCCCGCTCGCGCGGGGTGAGGCCGAAGTGCTTCCGCTTGAGCTCTTCACCGGGCGCCGGGATGAGCTCACGAAGCGTCCTCACCAGGTCGTGGACGCTTTCCCGGCCCACCCAATACTCGCCGGCCATGACGCAGCGGATGCTCTTCATCAGCAGCTCGGTGGCGGACTCTTTGAGCACCACGCCCTTGGCGCCGAGCTGAAGCGCTTCGACGATCTGCTGCTTCTCGATGGCGGCGGTGAGCAGGATGGTGCGCACGGGCGTGGACGCGCCCCCCAGCTCGCGCAGCGCTTCCATGCCCGGAACGCGGGGCATGGAGAGGTCAAGCAGCAGAACGTCGGGGAGCAGCTTGCGCGCCAGGCTCACGGCTTCGCCGCCGTCGGAAGCCTCGCCCACCACGCGGAAGCCCGGTTCGGACTCGAGCAGCTTGCGCAGGCCATCGCGGAAGATGGGATGGTCGTCGGCGATGAGAACGCGAATGCCTGGCGGGCGTTTATCCATGACCTTTCTGCGGAATGGAGATTTCTAGCCTCGCACCGCGGCCGGGAGCCGATTCTACGACAAGGTCGCCGCCAATGGAACGCACGCGTTCCTTGATGACCAGGGGGCCTTTCCGCGCCACATCCAGCTCGGCCAGATTCATGCGGCCGATGAAATCGAAGCCGCGGCCGTCATCGTCAATCACCAGCTTCCAGAGGCCATTCTGGGCGTCGAATTTGACGAGCACGTTGCGCGCCCCACTGTGCTTGCGCACGTTGACCAGCGCCTCCTGCACGATGCGCACAATCTCCTTGCACACTCGCGGCGGCGGGGATACATCTCCCAGGCCGGATACGAAGTGCGCCGAGACGCCGGCGTCGTGCCCGAACTTGTCCACCGTCTGGGCGAGGAAATCGAGCAGCTGCCGGGGGCTGAGATCCAGCGGCCGCATCTGCTGCATCAGCTCGCGAAGATTCAGGACTTCCTGGCGAAGGATCTGCTGGACGCGCACCAGCTCTTTAGCCGTCCCCTCCGAGGATGTTTCCGCCTGGCGACGGAGGACATCGACCTGCATCTCCAGGCCGATGAGAGATTGAATGACGCCGTCGTGAAGCTCGCGGGCCACCCGCGCCCGCTCCACGGCGCCGATTCGGGAACGCAGCCGCCGGGTGAGAAAGACGCTGTAAATCGCCGGGCTGATCTGACGGGTCAACGTCTGAAGATACCGCGCCGCGACGTCGGTAGCCGTGCCCGGCCGCGGATCAAGGATGAGCAGGGTGCCGGACCATTCGTTCCCCAGGGAAAAGGTTTCGGCAAGGAGCGCGCGAAATTCGTGCTGCGCCAGGAAAGCAGCCGACGGTTTCCAGGAGGCGTGGCGCAGTCGCGCGCCTTTTTCATCCAGCACAAGGAGTTCGAACTGCCGGCCCTCGCCGGAAGCGTCGCGCCGCTTGGCGTGCCACACTTCGCCCGGCGGGTCGAACAGATATTGCAGGTTTTCCAAGGTATCGAGCTCCGTGAGCTCCAGCTTCAGGTCGTCGTCAGCGCCTTCCCGGCGGGCGTCCCACCGAAAAGCGTTGCCCGTGCTCTCCTCCCGCAGGACGAGCAAGGCGCGCGAGGAGCCGAAGATGCGGAGCAGATCGTCAAACACGGCATGCAACGCTCCGCGCAGCCCCGTTTCCGCCTGAATCCTGGAAATGATTCGGGCGATACCCGCCGTCTCGGCGCGAAGGAGTTTTTCCTCCTCGCCGAGATACCCGAGCAGGTAGCCCATGATCATCAGGTAGAGACCGCGCATGACGAAGCGATTCAGCTCGATCTCCCCGCCGATCATGCCGCGCAGGACGCCGGGGCCGGAGGCCATCAGAACAGCTTGGGAATAGAACAGCACTACCACGGCGCCCGCCGTACCCAGGGTTTCGATGAATCCCCAACGATAAGCCGCGGCCAGCAATACAAAAACGTTGAAGAGGAAGAAGGGGCTGTTGGGGCCGGTGGTGAAGAAAGAGATCAACGCCGGCCAGAGCACATCGATGGCGTGCACGATGAGGCGGAAACCGGGCGTGGATTCCCGGCGAATCTGGAGCAATATCCAGATGAGCGAGCTGTGAACGACGTAGGCCGCCAGCAATCCGTAAGCCAGTGACGCGAAGCGGCTGGGCTCCGTGGGGTCGAGGTAGATGGCGACGAAAGAAGAGATGGCGAGGAATGTCCGGGCGCCCGCCAGCATCCGCTCCACCCGCTGGGCTTCCGAAGAAGCCAGCGTGAACGTGAATCGCTTCAGGTATTGACGCCGCCCGGCGCGGGTGGACATGCGGAAGACCCGTCTATTCCCTGGCTTCGGACAGAGGGATTATCAACGAAGCAGATATGTGTTTCAAGGCCGGACTTGCATGATCCTTAAAGGCTTCTCTGCATTAAGAGACGGTGTCAGCCTAGGCGCCGGGTGCCGCTTCGGCGGCAGGCTGGTCGGCGAAGAATGCGGTAATGCGGTCTTGGTTGTGAAGGGAGATTTCGGTGAAAGCCACGCCCGTGCCCCGATCGTTGATACTGTAAACGATCTCCCCTTTGCAGTTGACCGGGCCCAAGTCGTCGCTGAGGCGGAAAGACAGCTTGAGTTCGGCGGACTGCTGAACGGGGAGCGGGGGAAAGATCAAACATCCGCCCCGGCTGACTTGGGTGATGCGCGCCGGGACCGCCTTCGTTCCGACATACACCGTGACCTCGAGATCGGTATGGTGACGCGGGTATCGTCGTCGCTGAGGGGCGGCATCCATCAGGCGGTATCATACTGCGAGGATGCCGCATGTCAACTGAATAGAACCAGAAGATTAGCCTCCACGCTCCCGGACTCGATGGTAAAATGGCCGGACCCATTCGGGGTCCGAGGAGACGGAAATGGCCAAAGTCCTTCGCTGCGCGGATCTGGGGATGAACTGCCTCAAGGAGATTCGCGCCGAGAGTGAAGAAGAGTTGTTGAAACTTGCGGCGGAACACGCCGAGAAAGATCACGGTGTTTCGGCAGCCAGCATTCCGCCTTCCATCCTGGCGATGGTGAAAGCGGCGATCAAAGACGAGTGAAGTGGAGGGTTCGCCGGCGGCCCTCCGGTCCCGAACGGGACGCAACCCCGGCAATTCGGAGCGTGATTGGATTTCGTTCCCACGGTGGCGCTAGAATACGGGCTTTTTTCGCCTATCCCTAGAAGTCACGGACTTGGGCTTCGCGCAAGCCTGCGAGACAATCTTGCACCCCGGCCGCCCGAATGGCGGCGGAGGCGCGTGATCGGGAGCCGACGTGGCATCATTCCTGCGACAGTGGCGAACGCGGCTGGCACCCGTCTATCCCGGTGAAGGCCGGGTGGTCGGCCTGTGCCTGGCGGTGAATTTCTTCGTCTTCGCCGGCATCATGTTCGGACGCAACGCGCGGGACTCCCTCTTCCTTCTGAAATTCGGCGTCGAATATCTCCCTTACATGTACTTTGCCAACGCCGTGGTCCTGGTGGTGTGCTCGCTGTTCTACACCTCCCTGGTGGACCGCGTCGAGCGGGGGAAATTCCTCGCCGGCATTTCCCTCATCTTCATCGTTTCCCTGGTCGTCAGCCGGGTGATTGTCGCCACCCAGGCGCGATGGTTCTACCCCGTCCTTTACATTCTTGCCCAGGCCATCTGGAACTTTTCGCTCCTGCAGTTCTGGACGTTCCTCGGCGACCTGTTCGACACCCGGCAGGCCAAGCGACTTTTCCCGCTGGTCGCCATCGGCGCCTTGCTGGGGATGATCGGGATGGGGTTGAGCTCCAAGCCGCTGGTACGCGCGGTAGGGACGGAGAACATCCTGCTGGTATGGGCGGGGCTGATCCTGGCGGCAACCGTGCTGGGAGCGGTCGTCATGCTGAAATACCGCACCGACAAAGCCCAGCCTCCTTCCGACCAGGCCTCCGCTCCGCCGCCGCCCCGGCCTTCGGAATGGGAGAAATTCAAAGATGGCGCCTCGCGCCTGCGGAACGAACCGCTGCTGAAGAACATGGCGTTGATCACCTTCCTTCTGTGGACCGTCTTCACCGTGGTGGATTTCTGCTTCAACAAGGTGATGCGCGACACCTATCCCGATAAGGACGTGCTCACGGCGTTTCTGGGGGCATTCCGCGGCTGGGCGGGATTTCTCTGCCTGGTGGTCCAACTCTTCTTCACCTCGCGATTGATTTCGCGCCTCGGCGTGGGCACGACCATCGCGTTTCATCCCACCTACCTGAGTCTCTCCACCTTGTGGATGACACTGGGCTTCGGCTACGTCTCGGTGTACGCCGCGAAGATGGGTGACCACGTCCTGCTTTATACGATTCAGGATTCTTCCTTCCAGCTTCTGTACAGTCCCGTTCCGCTGGAGCGCCGGGCGCGGATTCGCGGCTTCATCGACGGGTACATCAAACCCCTTTCCATGGCGGCGGCGGGAGTTCTGTTGCTTCTCGGCACGCGCTATCTAAGCCTGCGGATGATCTCGGCGATCGGGCTTGTCCTGGCCGTCGCCTGGACCTTCGCTGCTCTCAATACCAAAAAGGGGTACATTCGCGCGCTGCTGGAGAATCTCCAAAGCGACAGTCCGGCGCTGCGCCAGGCGGCGGCGACGGCTCTGGGCAAGCTGAAAGACTCTTCGAGCTTCGAGATTCTCGCCTCCTCGCTGCGCAGCGAGAGCCCGGACCGCATCATCGCCGCCATCCGCTTCCTGGAGGATTTCGAAACAGAAAAATCCAACGAAATGCTCGCCGAACTACTCACCCACCCCGAAGCCCGGGTGCGCGCCACCGCCGTCAGCACTCTGGGACGGCGCGGGGGAGCGGAATACATCGGCCGCCTGACGCCGCTGCTCGGCGACGCCGACGCACGCGTGCGCGCCAACACGATCGAGGCGCTGGCGGCGGCAGGCGACCCGGCCCTGGTGGAGAGGCTTCGCCCCCTGCTCGAAGATTCCTCGACGCGCGCCCGAATCAATACCGTGCTCACCATCGCCGCCATCAAGGGCGTCTCCGCGGCCCTGGAGCTGCTTCCCCGGATCAAGGAGCTTACTGAAGGCGACCCCCAAGCTCGCGCCACCGCCGCGTTCGCTCTCGGAAGATTGCCGCTCGACCAGTCGATGGACCTCCTGGCGGTCCTCCTCCGCGACCCGGAGCTCAGCATTCGTTGCGAGGCCGCACAGGCGCTGGGCCGCATGGGCGCACCGCGCGTCATTCCCCCGCTGGTCGAAGCGCTGGCAGGTCCTTCGGAACTCCGCCGGCAGGCCCGCCGCAGCCTGGCGGCTATTGCCAAACGGCACGGCGAAGAAACCATCCGAGAACTGGAGAGCGCCGCCATCAATACGCCGCGCGCCGAGCTCCGCAGCGAGCTCGCCGACGTGCTGGGCCGGCTGAAAAACCCGCGGGTCATGGACACGCTGCTCCAGCTCCTGAAAGATCCGGAGTGGCGCGTGCGGTGGAAAGTCCTGAAATCCTTCGAGCGGCTTTCGCGCGATGGCCCCCTTACGGAAGCCGTCCGCAGCGAACTGTTCGCCTACGCGCGCAAGGAGCTCGAAGCGTATGGCCAGAGTCTGGTCTGTACGGAGGCAATCGTTCCCCGGCCGTCGACGGAAGCGGAGCGCGTGCTGGCGGGCGCGCTGGAAGAAGACCGCACCAACATCGTCGAGCGCGTCTTCCACATGTTGGGCATCGTGTGCGGGCGCGACCGGATGATCCCCATTCTCGAGAAGCTCCGCTCCACCAACCCCCGGGTGCGCGCCGACGCTCTGGAAGCTCTGGAGACGCTTGCCCCCAAGCCCATCGCGCGCGAAGTGCTGCGCCTGCTCGAGCCCTCGCCCCCGATCGAGAAAGCCGCGCCGCCGCCCGCCGAGCCGTCCCTGCAAGCGCTGGCCAGTCACTCCAAGCCGTGGGTGCGCGCCTGCACCGCGCATTATGTGGGAAAGAATCTCCCGGTGAATGCGGACACCCTGCTCGAAAAACTGGTCCAGGACCACGATTCGCTGGTGCGCGAAACGGCGCTCTATGCGGGCTGGCAGGCTTTCAAGGACGCGTGGACCTCGGAAGTGGAGGCGGCGAACCATTCGCCCGACCCGGCGCTCCGCCGCGCCGCCCAGAAGATTCTCATGGCGCAAGCCGGTGCAACGGCCGGAGCTGTGGCTCCGGCGGGAAGGAGCAAGGTGATGCTGCTGACGTTGGAAAAAGCCCTGTTTTTGAAATCGGCTCCGATTTTTGCGGAGGTCGAAGGCGAAGAGCTCGCCGCCCTCGCCGACATCGCCGTGGAGCACGAGTTTCAGCCCGATGAAATCATCTTCCAAGAGAAACAAACCCCGCATCACCTCTATCTCATCCTCCAGGGAAAGGTCGAGGTCTTCCGTCGTGTCAATGACCACGAACGCCCGCTCGCCAACCTGGGAGAGAGAGAGTGCTTCGGAGAAATGGCCATCCTCGATGACCAGCCGCGCTCCGCGTCGGTGCGCGCCATCGAGCCTACCACCGTGCTCAAGATCGACCGGAGCAGCTTCCACGAACTGATCGTAGAGCGCCCGCAGATTGCCTTTGCCATCTTCAAGATCCTGAGCGGCCGCCTGCGCCACCAGAATCTGGAAGCCGACAACATTCCCGCCGTTTACAGCGGCGGGCAGTACGCTTAGTACCGTTCCAACTTAATGTGTAAAGACTCGCGTCGCAAGGTCTCTGTCCGCCAATTGGCGGATTGTGGTTACTCCTTATCGCATGAGGCCGAAGAAGTTGGAACGGCACCAGTCCATGAACTGGGGATGAAGGAGGGGGACGGGCCTAGAGTCCGACCTCTTCCTGACACCGGTCGCAATAACCGCCCGCTTCAACACGAACCACCTGGATGCGAAAACGGCGCTCGCGTTCGATCTGACCCTTGAGCTTTTCGAACAGCGAACTCTGGAACTCCTGAATGCGCCCGCACTTGACGCACGCCAGGTGAATGTGGTCGCGCGTCGTCCTCGCCTCATAGTAGTGCTTGCCGCCTTGCAGGTGGAGAAGGTCGAGCTCGTCCACTAAGCCGTGCTTCTTGAGCATGGCGAGCGTCCGGTAAACGGTAACCTTGTTGATGGTGGGGTCCTGGGCGCGAGCTCGCTGCCAGAGCTGAACGGCGTCCATGTGGCTGTCGGCACTCTGAATGATGTGGACCAGAAGCCGGCGCTGGCGCGTCATCCGCACGCCGCGTGAGACCAACTCCTGCTCCAGGGGACGACGCCCCGAAACGCGCGATTCTACCGCCATGGCGACCTCGCAACCTCAGGCAGTGGGGGAGGGTACCTGCCTAGTTTCCCTTCCACGTTCGGAACTGTCAATCGAATTTGCCCGGTTCTCGGATGCTCACTTGGACGCCAGGCGCTCATACACGCGGCGCGCTCGCCGGAACATTTCGAGCATGGCGTCGCGGTCGCCCTCGGAGCGAAAGCCGGGATGTTTCTCGTAAAAGCCGATTTCGCGGTCGATCCAAGCGAGGAAGAACTTCGCGTCCTCCGGAACAATCCCTGGATCCCGGCCGATGCGGACGTACACCGGGCTGGTGTGCGCAAACCGAGCCTTCTCGAGCGGCCGCTCAAAAGCGCGCGCCGCCACCCAGCCGGATTCCTCGGTGTCAATCCCCGCTTCGGCGCTGAGGCGGGAAGCCGGGCCATCTGCCGCCACGGTCTTGACGATCCTCCCTTTCCAAACGATTTCCAGCCGGTCGAGTTCGCCCGC
>DATKYV010000370.1:0-2647 GCA_035528275.1 Terriglobia bacterium
CCCTTGACACTCAAAGCGGAGAGACGCTTCGCCGATGGAATGTGGATGCTGGGTTCCTACACTTTGTCCAAATTGCTCACCAGTGCGGATTTCACGCAGTCGGCGGCCTTGACCTGGAGTGGGGCCCACGGGGTGATTTCACCTTTTGAACGGCAACGCAACAAAGCCCTCGGTGTGAATGATGTTCCGCAAATCTTGTCCCTGGCCCTCGTCTACGAATTGCCGGTCGGTAGGGGCAAACGATGGCTGAACACACGCGGGGTAACGGACAAGGTCTTGGGGGGCTGGCGTGTCACCAATATCTTCCGTGCCTCGTCGGGAATTCCCTTCTTCTTCCGCTCAGGCAACTGCAACGTACCCTCACAATTTCGGGCTGGCTGCATCCCGGCGCTCGTTTCCGGCGCAAATCCTCTCGCACAAGACATGGGCAACCTTGACCCCAACCAACCTCTGTTCAGCCAAGCTGCTTTCGAGCCGGCGGACAGTTTTAATTTCTATTGGGGAGAAGGGCCACGAATCAGCAACCTGCGCGGCGTCGCCTATCACAATCACGATTTTAGCTTAATCAAGAATACGGCGATTACCGAACGGGTGACCTTCCAGTTTCGCGCTGAGTTCTTCAACATTTGGAACTGGCACAAATTTTCCGCTCCAGGGACAACAAACGGAATCGGAGCTTTCGACACCAATGTTGCTAGCCCAGCCTTTGGGATGTGGAATGGATCTGTAACTCGCCCACGAAATATCCAGTTGGGCGCACAAGTCATCTTCTGATTGTGCCCGAGTTTGGATCTGACTCAGGGCGCTGCCCTCCCGGCGAGGGCAGCGTCACCTTAGTTTCTGCGTGGTTCCCCTCCACGTGCGGAAAGTGCGTGGAAAGCAGTCGCCAGCGACCACGAAACCTCTTAGCTACCACACTGAAGTCGCTGGAACGAACGGAGCGCCCTGCGTGATACCTTCTTCTCACTCTTCAAAAGGAGAATTGCCATGAGTGACGATCCGCATTCCCATTCCCACGGTCATTCGCACCCCCATCCCGAGAAAGGCGGGGTATCGCGGCGCAAGCTTTTTCAGGCCGCGGCAGTCTTCACGCCGCTCGGTTTGATCGGCTCTTCCGGCGCCGACCCCCTCCTGGCCCGCGCTTCGGACGGCACGCCGCTGGGCGTGGTGGGCCAGCCGAGATCGGAGTCCACCATCTGGAAGTCGCTCCGCGACCACGCGGCGCGCATGACCATCTTCGATACGCACGAACACCTCTGGCACGAAGACGTCCGGCTCGCCAAGAAGGTCGATTTCTTCCTGCTCTTCTCCCACTACACGGACAGCGACCTGGTGACGGCGGGCATGTCCGGCGAGGCCGTTCGAAACCTCCAGAACCCGGACATTCCGCTCGAAAAGCGCTGGAAGGATTTCGCGCCCTACTGGCCCTTCTCGCGCACCACCGGCTACGGCCGCTGCATGCTGATTGCGGCGCGCGATCTCTTCGGAATCGAAGACATCAACGAGCAGACCTACCGCACCCTCTCCGAGCGCATCTCGGCCGCCAACCGGCCCGGCTGGTTCGAGACCGTTTTGAAGGAGAAAGCGCGCATCGAGCTCTCCGTCCTCGACGATCTCACCACCATGCGCGGCGAGCCGCTTAAGCCCAATCCGAAATTCTTCAAGATCGTCACGCGGTTCGACTACATCATCACCGCGCACCGGAAAGAGGACCTCGATCACATCGAGAAGGTGACCGGCGTCGCCGTTACCAGCCTTGCCGACCTCGAGAAAGCCCTCGCCCGCGCCGTCGAAAAGGGTCTGCGCGAGGGCATGGCGGGAATCAAGATCGGCCTCGCCTACGCGCGTACGCTGCACTTTGAAAAAGTCTCCCGAGAGGATGCGGACCGCACCTTCGAGAAGCTGTTCCGCAACGGTGCATCCGGGTCCGCAAGTCCCGCCGAACGGAAGCCGCTGGAAGACTACCTGGTCCACAAGGTCATCCAGCAGGCCGCCGAGCACCACCTGCCGGTCCAGATCCACACCGGCCTCCTGGCGGGAAACCAGAATCATATCGCCTGGATGAATCCCTCGCACCTGAGCGATCTGCTGAACGAGTACTCGCAGGTGCGATTCGACCTCTTCCACGGCGGCTATCCCTACGGCGGCGAGTTCGCCAGCCTCGCCAAGAATCGACCCAACGTCTATCCCGACCTTTGCTGGCTGCACATCATCGCCCCGGGGGTGGCCAAGCGCACCTTGCACGAGTTGATTGAAACCACGCCCGCCAACAAGATCCTGGGCTACGGTGGGGACTTCTTCCACGTGGAAGGCGCCTACGGCCACGCGCAGATGGCCCGCGCCGTCACCGCCGAGGTGTTGGCGGAAAAAGTCGAGCAGGGGTATTTGAAGGATGACGAAGCCGCCGGCCTGATGGAACGAATCCTCTATCAGAACGGCAAAGAAATGTTCACTTGAAGTTGGGTGGATGACCCCGTCTGACCTCTCGAAACGTTGGCTACTCCGAGTCGTTTAGAAAAAGCTTGACAAACATTATCTGCTATGCTTTTGTCTGTTCTTCAGACAAGCTAACCCGGTGCCAAGACCAGTCCTCTAATGGAGCTTGGACCTGACCTGTTAGCCGGGTTGGCGCACCATGAGGGGCGGC
>DATKYV010000371.1:0-12326 GCA_035528275.1 Terriglobia bacterium
TTGATCGCGCGCGTGAACCGCATCCGGCGGGAGAACCCCGCGCTGCGCCGGAATGACAATCTGCGGTTTCATCAGGTGGACAACGATCAGCTCATCGCCTACAGCAAGTCGAGCGAGGACGGCGCCAATCTGATACTGGTGGTGGTGAATCTCGACCCTTACCACACGCAGAGCGGCTGGCTGGAGCTTCCCCTGGAGAGCTTCGGGCTTTCGCCGGACCAGTCATTCCAGGTGCACGACCTGCTGAGCGACGCGCGCTATTTCTGGCAGGGACCGCGGAATTATGTGGAGCTGAATCCGCAGGTGGCGCCGGCCCACATCTTCCGCGTGCGGCGGCGGACGCGCACGGAGCGCGACTTCGACTATTTCATGTGAGGCCGGGAGCGAGTCTTCATGGCAGCAGGAAACAAAAACGGGTTCCCGCTCGACAACGATCCGTTGTGGTACAAGGACGCGATCTTCTACCAGCTCCATGTGCGCGCCTTCTACGACAGCACCGGCGACGGGATGGGAGATTTTGGGGGGCTCACGAAGAAACTCGACTATCTCCAGGACCTCGGCATCACCACCATCTGGCTGCTGCCGTTTTATCCCTCTCCCCTGCGCGACGACGGCTACGACATCGCCGACTACACGGGCGTTCATCCCAACTACGGCACGCTCGCCGATTTCAAACAGTCTCTTCGCGAAGCCCACCGGCGGGGGCTGCGCGTGGTTACCGAGCTGGTGGTGAATCACACCTCGGACCAGCACCCGTGGTTCCAGCGGGCGCGCCGGTCGCCGCCGGGCAGTCCCTGGCGCGATTTCTACGTCTGGAGTGACACCACCGAAAAGTACAAAGAAGCGCGGATCATCTTCAAGGATTTCGAGCCATCCAACTGGACCTGGGACCA
The DNA here is from genome assembly GCA_035528275.1 of Terriglobia bacterium. Taxonomy (GTDB): domain Bacteria; phylum Acidobacteriota; class Terriglobia; order UBA7540; family UBA7540; genus DATKYV01. The sequence goes on from DATKYV010000371.1 coordinate 894, forward strand.
CGTGGCGAATGCCTACTACTGGCACCGCTTTTACTCGCACCAGCCGGACTTGAACTACGACAACCCGGAGGTCCACAAGGCGATTTTCCAGGCCATGGACTTCTGGCTCGACATGGGAATCGACGGGCTGCGCCTGGACGCCGTCCCCTACCTCTACCAGCGCGAGGGAACGAATTGCGAGAATCTGCCGGAGACCCACGCCTTTCTGAAAAAGCTGCGGCGCCACGTGGACGAGCGGTTTCCCAACCGCATGCTGCTCGCCGAAGCCAACCAGTGGCCCGAGGACGCCGTGGCCTACTTCGGCGAGGGCGACGAGTGCCACACCGCCTTCCATTTTCCCGTGATGCCGAGAATGTTCATGGCCAGCCGGATGGAGGATCGCTATCCCCTCATCGACATCATGGGCCAGACGCCCCCCATCCCCGAGACCTGCCAGTGGGTAATGTTCCTGCGGAATCATGATGAGCTGACGCTGGAGATGGTGACCGACGAGGAGCGGGACTACATGTATCGCGCCTACGCGCACGATCCGCAGGCCAGGATCAACCTGGGGATTCGCCGCCGCCTCGCGCCGCTGCTGGGAAAGGACCGGAGAAAAATCGAGCAGATGAACGGGCTGCTCTTTTCCTTGCCCGGCACGCCGGTCATTTACTACGGCGACGAGATCGGCATGGGCGACAACATCTACCTCGGCGACCGCAACGGCGTCCGGACCCCGATGCAATGGACGGCCGACCGCAACGCGGGTTTTTCGCGCGCCAACTCCCAGCGCCTCTTTCTGCCCGTAACCATCGACCCGGAATTCCACTACGAATCGGTCAACGTGGAGGCGCGGCAGAACAACCCCCATTCCATCCTCTGGTGGATGAAGCGGCTGATCGCCTTGCGCAAGCAGTACAAGGCCTTCGGCTGGGGCAGCCTGGAATTCCTTTATCCCGAAAACCACCGGGTGCTGGCCTTCATCCGCCGGTACAAGGAAGAGATCATCTTGGTGGTCGCCAATCTCTCCAGGTTCGCCCAGTACGTGGAACTGGACCTCGCGGCGTTCAAAGGAATGAGGCCCGTCGAGCTCTTCGGCCAAACGGAGTTCCCCCCCATCGGTGAACTGACCTACCTGCTCACTCTGGGTCCGCACGCTTTCTATTGGTTTTCGCTGGAACCGCAGAGGGTCGAAGAGGTCGAAATCAGCGCTGCGGGAGCGGAGACGCAGATTCCCACGCTGACCGTCGCCGGCGGTTGGGAGAGCATCTTGCGCAAGGAAGTCAAGTGGACGCTGGAGAAGAGGCTTTCGGGATTTCTGCAATCTCGCCGCTGGTTCGGCGGGAAGGCGCGGCGCGTGAAATCGGTGGAGATCCAGGAGGCGATTACGGTCCCGCACGACACCTCTTTCAGTGTCATGACCTTCGTCCAGGTCGAATACACGGAAGGCGATCCGGAGACGTATGTCCTGCCGCTCTCCTTTGCGAGCGGTGAACGGGCGGGTCAAATTCAGGAAAACGCGCCGCACGCCATCCTGGCCCGCCTGGGAACCACCAACGGCGAGGGAATCCTTTACGATGCGCTGCGCGATCCGGGTCTGGGTACGTCCCTGCTGGAAACGATGGCGCGGCGGCGGCGGCTGAAAGGGAGCGGGGGCGAAATTGCCGGGACGGCGACACGAATCTTCCGGCGGCTTCGGGGGCCGGAGGAGGAGACGCTGGAGCCTTCTCTGTTAAGGGCCGAGCAGAGCAACACTTCAGTCATTTTCGGGAACAGGTTCATCCTCAAAGTGTTTCGCCGCCTCGACCAGGGAGTTAATCCCGACCTGGAAATCGGCGCTTTCCTGACGGAGCGAACGGCTTTCAAGAATCTTCCGCCGGTGGCCGGGTCGCTGGAATATCGGCGCGGGCAGAACGAGCCGATGACCCTGGCCATTCTGCAAGGCTTCGTTCCCAACGAGGGCGACGCTTGGGTCTACACGTTGGACGCCCTTTCGCGATACTACGAACAGGCGGCGGTGCAGCCGGTGGAGAAGACACTCGAATGGCGGGCGGGGAGGTCGCCTTTGGATTCGGTCCAGGAAGAATTGCCGCCGCTCGCCCAGGAGCTGATCGGCCCCTATCGCGACTCGGCGTGGAGGCTCGGCCGGCGAACCGCCGAGATGCATCTGGCGCTGGCCTCGGCGCCGGATGACCCCGCCTTCGCTCCTGAACCGTTCTCGCCCTTCTACCAGCGCTCGCTCTACCAGTCCATGCGCAACCTGACGGTGCAATCGCTCGCCTTGCTGCGTCGCAAACTGAGAGACCTGGCGGAGGACCTCCAGCCGGAAGCCCAGAAGGTGACGGATCTCGAAGACGAAATCCTCCGGCGCTTCCGCGCCATGCTCGATCGCAAGATTAGCGGCATGCGCACCCGCATTCACGGTGACTATCATCTGGGCCAGGTGCTTTATACCGGCAACGACTTCGTGATCATCGACTTCGAAGGAGAACCTGCCCGCACGATCAGCGAACGGCGAATCAAGCGCTCGCCCCTGCGGGATGTTGGAGGGATGCTCCGGTCATTCCATTACGCGGCCTACTCGGCGCTGCTCGGCCGCGCGGCAGGCCGAGTGGTGCGGCCGGAAGACCTGCCCATGCTCGAGCCCTGGGCGAATTACTGGCACCTTTCGGTCTCGGCTCTGTTCCTCAAGTCTTACCTTGAAGTCGCGGGAGAAGCGCAGTTCCTGCCCCGCAGCCGGGAAGAGTTGGGCGCCTTGCTAGATACGTACCTCCTCGAGAAGGCCATCTACGAGCTCGCGTACGAACTCAATAACCGGCCTGGCTGGGTGAGAATCCCTTTGCGAGGGATTCTGCAACTTCTGGAGACCCACAGTTGAGACCAGCCCAGGCGCGGCGCTCGCCGGGGATGGGTTGCCGGAAGTTTTTCTATGACGAGCCCCGGTCAGGCGGTGAAATTCGCGAGAGAAGGAGGAATTGATGCCACGGGAAAGGAAAAAGAATCAGCAGGCCGCGACGCGAAACGCTGCGGTCGGAGGCGTCCGCTACGACGTGAGCTTGCTGACCGATAACGACCTCTATCTGTTCAATGAAGGCACCCACTATCAGCTCTACGAGAAGCTGGGTGCGCGGCCGATGAGCGTGGATGGAATTGACGGTACCTATTTCGCCGTTTGGGCGCCGAGTGCCGAGCAGGTCTTTGTGATGGGCGAATTCAACGATTGGAACAAGTCAAGTCATCCCCTGGGCGCGCGCGCTCAATCCGGAATCTGGGAAGGTTTCGTTCCGGGTGTGGGCCAGAGAACGGTCTACAAGTACTTTGTGGCCTCCCGTCAGGGCGGATACCGAGTGGACAAGGCCGACCCTTTTGCCTTTTTCTGCGAAACACCGCCCAAAACCGGGTCTGTGGTGTGGAATCTGGACTACACCTGGGGTGATGAGGCGTGGATGCGCGATCGGCATCAGCGGCACTCCCTTCATAGTCCGGTGGCCATCTACGAAGTTCACCTCGGTTCCTGGATGCGAGTCCCCGAGGAGAACAACCGCTGGCTTACTTACTGCGAGCTGGCCGCCAAGCTGACCGACTATGTTCAGCGGATGGGTTTTACGCACGTTGAGCTGCTGCCGGTGATGGAGCATCCTTTTTACGGCTCCTGGGGATACCAGACCACCGGCTACTTCGCCCCTACCAATCGCTATGGAACGCCTCAGGATTTCATGTACTTCGTGGATTACCTGCACCGGAACGGGATCGGCGTGATTCTCGATTGGGTCCCCTCAAATTTTCCCAGCGACGAACACGGGCTCGCCTATTTTGATGGTACGCACCTCTATGAGCACTCCGACGTGCGCAAAGGGTTCCATCCGGACTGGAGCAGCTACATCTTCAATTACGGCCGCCATGAGGTTCGAAGTTTTCTCACCAGCAGCGCCTTGTTCTGGATGGACAAGTACCATGCCGACGGGCTCCGCGTGGACGCCGTGGCTTCGATGCTCTACCTGGACTATTCGCGCAAGGAAGGCGAATGGATTCCCAACCAGTACGGCGGACGTGAGAACCTGGAAGCCATTTCGCTTCTCCGTCAGTTGAACGAAAACGTCTACAAGAATCACCCAGACGCCCTGATGGTGGCCGAGGAATCGACGGCCTGGCCGATGGTTTCCCGGCCGACTTACGTGGGGGGCCTGGGATTCGGGATGAAATGGGATATGGGGTGGATGCACGACACCCTTCACTACATGTCCCAGGATCCCGTGCACAGGAAATATCACCACAACGACCTGACGTTTCGGATGCTCTATGCGTTTACGGAGAATTTCGTCCTTTCTCTTTCCCACGATGAAGTCGTGCACGGAAAAGGTTCGCTGCTGCGAAAGATGCCCGGGGACGACTGGCAGAAGTTCGCCAACCTGCGCTTGCTTTTGGGATGGATGTACGGCCAGCCGGGAAAGAAATTGCTCTTCATGGGTTGTGAGTTCGGCCAGTGGAGCGAGTGGTACCACGAATCAAGTCTCGAATGGCACCTGGCCCAGTACGCCCCGCATGCCGGCTTGCAGAAGTGGATGGAGGACCTCAACAGGTTTTACCGCAGCGAGCGGGCGCTTCACGAATTCGATTTCGACCCGGCGGGGTTCGAATGGATCGACTGCCTGGACAGCGATCAGAGTGTGGTGACGTTTCTCCGAAAGGGACACTCGGCGGATGATGTTCTCATTGTGGCCTGCAACTTCACCCCCGTGCCCCGCATGAATTACCGCGTGGGCGCGCCCAAGGGAGGATTCTGGCGCGAAGTCTTGAACAGTGACGCGGAGGTTTACGGAGGCGGAGGCTGGGGGAATATGGGTGGTCTGGAAGCTGCGCCGATTCCCGTCCACGGCCGGCCGTACTCGCTGTCTTTAGCCTTGCCGGCACTTTCCACCGTCTTCCTGAAATGCGAGGGTGGGCCGAAATGAGCCCCGCTCTGGGCGCGACTCAGTTGGCAGGAGGCCGCACGGAGTTTCTGGTCTGGGCTCCGCGCGCCGAAAGAGTGGAGGTCCGACTTCTCGATGCTCGAGAGCGTTTGGTTCCGCTGTCGGCCGGGGAGCGTGGCTATCACCACGCGGTCGTCGAGGGCGCCGGTTCCGGCTGCCGGTTTTTCTACCGATTGGACGGCGACAAGCAGAGGCCGGACCCCACGTCGCGTTTCCAGCCCGAGGGTGTTCACGGGCCGTCGGAAGTTGTGGATTCCATGTTCGATTGGCAAGACTCGGCGTGGCGGGGGCTTCCCCTCGAACGATTCATCCACTACGAGATTCATGTCGGCGCTTTCACACCCGAGGGAACTTTGGAGGCTATCGTTCCTCGATTGGATGAGCTGAGAGAGCTGGGGATCACGGCAATCGAGCTGATGCCGGTGGCGCAATTCCCGGGGGAACGAAATTGGGGCTACGACGGTGTTTGCCCGTTCGCCGTGCAGAACTCGTACGGAGGCCCGCTCGGCCTCAAAAAGCTCGTCAACGCCTGCCACACGCGGGGCCTGGCGGTTGTCCTCGACGTGGTTTACAACCACCTGGGGCCCGAGGGAAATTACCTCGCGGATTTTGGGCCGTATTTCACCGACTTCTACCATACCCCCTGGGGACCCGCCGTCAACTACGACAGGGCGGAAAGCGATGAGGTCCGGCGCTACTTCATCGAAAACGCGCTCTACTGGGTCACCGACTTTCACATTGATGCTTTGCGGCTCGACGCGGTTCACGCTATCGTCGATCCCTCAGCGCGGCCGTTCCTCGAGGAGCTCGGCGCGGCGGTCCACAAGCGAGCCGAAGAACTGCAGCGTCAGATCTGGGTCATCCCGGAAAGCGACCGGAACGACGGGCGCCTGATTCGCACGAGGGAAGCCGGCGGGCTGGGCCTCGACGCGCAGTGGAGCGACGATTTTCACCACGCTCTTCACACCCTGCTCACCGGAGAAAGCGACGGCTACTATGCCGATTTCGGGAAAATTGAACACCTGGCGCGAGCGTTCACCGACGGCTTCGTTTATTCGGGACAATATTCGTCCAACCGGCGCCGGCGGCACGGGAATACTTCCCGGGATATTCCCGCCCACAGGTTTGTCGTGTGCGCGCAGAACCACGACCAGGTGGGAAACCGCATGCTGGGGGAGCGTCTCAGCCAACTGGTTTCGTTCGACGGCCTGAGGCTCGCTGCGGGTGTCGTCCTGCTTTCACCGTTCGTTCCTCTACTCTTCATGGGAGAGGAGTACGGCGAGACCGCTCCGTTTCTCTATTTCATTCACCATTCGGACCCGGCACTCGTCGAAGCCGTGCGCAAGGGCCGCCGAGAGGAGTTTTCCCGCTTCAGATGGCGGGGCGAAATCCCCGACCCGCAGGACGAGCAGACGTTCTTGCGCAGCAAACTGAATCACGAGCTGCGCCGGAACAGTGGGCATCGGGTGCTCAATGAATTCTACAGGGAGTTGATCCGGCTGAGAAAACAGCTTCCGTCGCTGGCCCGCCTCAGCAAAGCGGATATGGAAGTTGCGGGCTTCGAGACGGAAAAGGCTCTCTTCGTGCGAAGATGGAGCGGTTCCGACCAGGCCTTCGCCGTTTACAATTTCAGTGACAGCCCCGCGACGCTTCGCGTGCCCGTGCCTTCCGGTGAGTGGCAAAAGCTCCTGGATTCCGCGGAAGAGCGCTGGGGCGGGAGTGGCAGTTCCATTCCGAATGCGATAAGCTTGCAAGGAAGATCATCCATTACGCTCGGCCCGAAGTCGCTGGTCCTGTTTCACGCGGACTGAAAACACCTGAGAATCATGGAACGCTATATCTGCATCCACGGACATTTCTATCAACCGCCGCGGGAGAATCCCTGGTTGGAAGCCATCGAGCTGCAGGATTCGGCCTATCCCTACCATGACTGGAATGAGCGCATCACCGCGGAGTGCTACGCACCCAACGCGGTATCGCGCATCCTGGACGGCGAGGGCCGGATCGGCAAAATCGTCAACGACTATTCGAGAATCAGCTTCAATTTCGGTCCCACTTTGCTTTCCTGGCTCGAAGAGAAAGCGCCCGAGGTTTATCGCGCGGTGCTGGCGGCGGACCGGGAGAGCGCGCAGCGGTTTTCAGGGCACGGCTCGGCCATGGCCCAGGCTTACAACCACATGATCCTTCCGCTGGCGAATTCTCAGGACAAGCACACACAGATCCTTTGGGGCCTCCGCGATTTTCGCCGCCGCTTCGAACGGGACCCGGAGGGCATGTGGCTGCCCGAGGCCGCCGTCGATCTGGAGACGCTCGAAATCCTTGCCTCCCAGGGGATCCAGTTCACGGTTCTGGCGCCCATTCAGGCGCGGCGAGTTCGCGCCATCGGCGGCCGGGCTTGGCGGGACGTGAGCGGCGGCCGCATCGACCCCTCCATGGCTTACCGGCTGCGCCTGCGGTCGGGTCGCACGATCAGTCTTTTCTTCTACGACGGGCCGGTTTCGCGCGCCGTGGCATTTGAAGGGCTCCTTCAACAAGGTGAACGCTTCGCCCACCGGCTGAATGAGGCATTCTCCGAGTCGCGCAATTGGCCGCAGCTCGTTCACATCGCCACGGACGGCGAAACCTACGGCCATCACCACCGGTACGGCGACATGGCGCTGGCCTACGCCCTGGAGTACATCGAGTCAAATCAATTGGCGCGGATTACCAACTACGGTGAATACCTGGAACGCCACCCACCAACTCACGAGGTGGAAATTCATGAAAACAGTTCCTGGAGCTGCATCCATGGCGTGGAGCGGTGGAGAAGCAACTGTGGGTGCAACTCGGGAATGAAGCCGGGTTGGAACCAGGAATGGCGCGCCCCGCTGCGCGAAGCGCTGGATTGGCTCCGCGACGCGCTGGCGACGCTCTACAGTCACCGGGCGGCCGATTTCTTGCGGGACCCCTGGATAGCGCGCAACGACTACATCGACGTCATCCTGGATCGCTCCCCGGAGAATGTCGACCAGTTCCTTGACCGTCACGCCGCCCGGCCCCTGAGCGACGAAGAAAAGATCCTGGCGCTCAAGCTGCTGGAGCTCCAGCGCCACGCCGTGCTCATGTATACGAGCTGCGGATGGTTTTTCGACGAACTGTCGGGAATCGAAACCGTCCAGGTCATCCAGTACGCCGGACGCGCGCTGCAACTGGCCGGCGAGCTCTTTTCGGAACCCCTGGAACCGGGATTTCTGGATTTGCTCGAGCGAGCCAAAAGCAACGTCCCGGAACACCGGGACGGGCGCCACATCTATGAGAAGTTTGTGAGAACCGCCGCGATTGACCTGTACAAGGTGGGTGTTCATTACGCGGTCAGCTCGCTGTTCGAGAGCTACGACAACGAAACACGAACCTTTTGCTACAACGTCAGCCGCGAAGACTACCGGCTGATGTCTGCGGGGAAAGCCAAGCTGGCGATCGGCCGGGCGACCATCAGATCCGCCATAACCCGCGAAGCTGCGCGGATGACCTTCGGTGTGATCCACATGGGCGACCACAACGTCAGTGGCGGGGTCCGCGAGTTTCGCGGCGAGGAAGCCTACCAGGATCTGGGCAAGGAAATCGTCGAGGTTTTCGAGCGCGGCGACTTTTCCGAGCTGCTTCGCCTAGTGGAGAAGAACTACGACACGGGTACCGTCACGCTCAAACTTCTCTTCCGCGACGAGCAGCGGAAGATCCTGAGACAAGTTCTGGAATCCGCCCTGGCCGAGGCCGAGGCGTCCTACCGCCACGTCTACGAGAACTATGCCCCCTTGATGCGATTCGTGACGGCCTTGAACTTGCCCCTGCCGAAAAGCTTTCAGATTGCCGCGGAATTCACCCTCAACGCCGACCTGCGCAGGGAACTGGAGGCCGAAACCCTCGACCTCGCTCGGATCGAGTCGTTGCTGGCGGAGGCCAGGAAGGCCGGCATCGCCCTCGACGAACCCACCCTCGAGTTCTCGCTGCGAAGGAAGATCGAGGAGGTGGCCCGGCGGTTCCGGCAAGAGCCCGGCGATACTGCCGTTCTCCAGGAGCTCGGAATAAAGACCAGCCTCGCCCGCTCACTGCCGTTTGAGATCAATCTCTGGGCCGTTCAGAACCTCTATTACGACGCCGTGCAGGATATCTACCCCGATGTTCGGGCCAGGGCCGAACAAGGGGAAGAAGATGCCAGGAACTGGGTGGAGCAGTTTCGTGCCCTGGGCGCAACCCTGCGAGTTCGAGTGGATTAAGGAAGAAAGCAAATGGGATCATTCCGCGTGCCGGTGGCGACCTACCGGATTCAATTCAGCTTGGGATTCCGTTTCTCCGACGCCCGGAATCTGGTGCCCTACCTGCACGACCTGGGAATCACCGACCTCTACGCATCTCCACGCTTCAAGGCTCGCAAGGGAAGTTCGCACGGGTACGACGTCGCTGATCCGGAGCGCGTGAATTCCGAGTTGGGGACGGAAGAAGAATTCGACGAGTTGGTGCAAAGGCTCAAGCACTACGACATGGGCCTGGTTCTCGATATCGTCCCGAACCACATGGCCGCCAGCCCCGAGAATCCCTGGTGGATGGATGTGCTCGAAAACGGCACGAGCTCGCGCTTCGCTTCCTTCTTCGATATCGACTGGCACCCGGCGACCACCAAGGCCGCCTTCCTGCAAGAAAACAGAATTCTGCTTCCCGTGCTCGGTGACCTATACGGCAGGGTTCTCGAAAATCAGGAACTTGCCCTGAAGCTGGATGAAAGAGGGTTCTTCGTCCGCTATTATGACGCGCGACTGCCCCTCGATCCGAAATCATATCGGTTGCTATTGCAGGACTCCCTGGATCGTATGCGAAACGATCCCGAGTGTCCCGCCGAGTCGCTCCAGAAGCTCGCTGCGGTGCGCGAGGCCGTCAAGCAGTTGCCGGACCGGGGCGCCCGGGAGTCCCGCGAAATTGCCGCGAGGCGTTCCGGCAAAGAGGAGATCAAGCAAGACTTGTGGCGGCTGTACCAGGACGACCGGGATGTTCGGAGATCCCTCGACGAAACCCTGCTGGTTTTCAACGGCAACCGGGCGGACAAACGGAGCTTCGACCGGCTGGATCAACTCCTCTCCGAGCAGGCTTACCGGCTGGCCTACTGGAAAATTGCGGCGGAGGAGATCAACTATCGCCGCTTTTTTGACATCAGCGACCTGGTGGGCCTTCGCCTCGAAGATCCGGAGGTGTTCGAAGCGCGGCACGCCCAGATCGTTCAGCTCGCGCGGGAAGGGAAAGTCACTGGACTGCGCGTGGACCACATCGATGGCCTTTACGATCCGCAGGACTATCTCCGGCGGCTCCAAGGCTCGCTGAGCGCTTCACCCGCGGGAACCTCCGGCCGTCCCGGTTTCTACGTTGTCGTGGAAAAAGTGCTGGGGGGCGACGAGCCGCTTCCCGAGGACTGGCCAGTTTGCGGGACGACAGGCTACGACTTTCTCAACGCGGCGAACGGGGTCTTCATCGAGCCGCGAGGGCTCCAGATGCTGGAGGCGAATTACGCGCGTTTCACCGGAAACGCGGCGACGTTCAACGATGTCTGCTACTCGCGGAACAAGCTGGTCATGGAACAGTTGTTCCAGGGAGAAGTGAACGCCCTGGCGCACCTCCTGGGCAGGATCGCGGCGCAGGATCGCCACGCACGAGACCTGCCCTTTTCGGAGTTGATGCAGGCCCTCGTCGAGGTTACCGCCTGCCTTCCGGTCTATCGCACTTACATTCGTGACTTCGAAGTTTCTCCCAGGGACCGCATCTATATCGATCGGGCCCTGCGAGCGGCACGAGTGCGAACCCCTCACGAACGGCTCAGCACCGCCGCCTTCGATTTCTTGCGCTGCGTCCTGATGCTCGATCCCCCTTATTACGCGGATGTCCACAAGAAGGAGTGGCTGGCGTTCGTGATGCGCTGGCAACAGTTCACCGGCCCGGTCATGGCCAAGGGGCTCGAGGACACGGCCTATTACGTCCACAACAGCTTGATCTCGCTCAACGAGGTCGGAGGAGATCCCATCCGCAAGAATCTTCCCATCGATCTCGAGGCGTTCCACCTCTTTAACCAGGAGCGGCCTGCCCGCTGGCCGTGCACGCTCAACGCGACGTCGACACACGATACAAAACGCAGCGAGGACGTTCGGGCGCGCATCAACGTCCTCTCGGAACTCCCCGACCAGTGGGAGAACGCGCTGCGCCGCTGGAACCGGTGGAACCAGTCCAAGAAACCCATCGTCAACGGACGGCCCGTGCCCGATCCCGCAGAAGAAGTCCTCCTGTATCAGACGATGTTGGGCGCGTGGCCCCTGGATGAACGTGAAGTGCCGGCGTTCAAGGAGCGTTTGCAGGCATTCATGCTGAAAGCGGCGCGCGAGGCCAAGACCCATACGAGTTGGATGAATCCCCACGCGGAATATGAAGGCGCGCTCTCGAGCTTCCTGGAATTCATCCTGGAAGCGTC
>DATKYV010000372.1:0-13757 GCA_035528275.1 Terriglobia bacterium
GCGCGACTCATTCCCGGGGAGTCCGCTGCCGATAATCACCTGTGAATGTGTGTTCATGGTTCAGCTCGTCTGGGAAGACTGGGCGAGGGAGAAGCGTGACGCAACGGGTAGTCAAGCTTTGAGATCAGCCTAGTCCGATTAGGAGCCGAGGAGTGTGTTGAGTCTTGTTCAGCTTGCGGGTATCTGGACTTCAACAGCAGGGGACCGCTTCACATCCTGCCCAGAGACGTCGGGACTTTGGTACTGGTACTCCCGTGTCATTCAAGACCCGCCTCCGCAGAGGGAGACTCTGACATGGTCGGAGGGAGGAATGCCATGCCAGAGTCGCCATAGTCCGAGGCGGAGCCGACGAGCTGCCATGGCCACACTCCACCTCTTCAGTAACCGCTGAAAGCTCGCGGGCGATCTACGGTATTTATGCCATTTCTCATTGAGCACATCACGGAAGTCGTCGTCGCGATTGTTATCTGCGTCCTGCTGGGTACAGGCGCGCTCGTGGCGCTCGCCATCGGGCGCCGCCAGCGCCGGGAGCGCTATTTCCAGCGTATCGACGACATGCGGCAGCGGTACGGGCCGGTTATTTCATCCATCCTGACCGAGAAGCTCGAGTTGGAGCGAGGGGTCGAGGTCCTGAAGGGAATCCTGGGGCTCGATCGAGTTTTCATTCTGGAACAGCTCTGCCTGGAGCGGAGACCGGCACCCGAGCAAGTTCCGATCTTACGCCGGCTCTGTGAAGAACTGGGCTTGGTCAAGATCTGGCAGGAACGGCTGACGGGCCGCATGGGCATCTCCTCTATCCGTGATGTCGTCTTGCGTCCCGAGGGCTTCATCGAAAGGGTGGGCCGGCTGAAATTCCTGGTCCGGGCGAGGAGCGCGGATTATCTCGGCATCATCCAACATCGCCCGAGCTGGGCGCTGCTGGTGAGGGCTCTGGAAGACCCCCATCCGGATGTCTCGGCGGTGGCGGTGCGGTCCCTGGCGGCGATTCAGGAGCCGGACAGCTTTTCGGCGCTTATCGAACGGATGCACGCCGTGGTTCTCAAGCCGTCCGCGCACCTCTCACTGCGAACCATCAAGACGGCGCTGGTCAGTTTTCCATTGAAGCAAGCGACCGCCCTGGCGCCCTCTCTCGAGCATTCCCACCGGCGCATTCGTTTTATGGCCACCGACATTATCCGCGAGATGGTGGAGCGCATGGCGGCGTGGGAAGAGGATTTCGCACTCGAAACCAAAGTCTTCTCGCCCAAGCTGACCGACCTGTTTCTCGAACAACTCTGCTTCGACGAGAACCCGGACGTCCGTGCCCGGACTGCTCCGGTCATCGCCTACCTGGTGGATTCCCGGGCGACTCCCGTTCTGCTGACCCTTTCCGAGGACACCCAGTGGTTCGTGCGGCTCCACGCGGTGCGCGCCGTAGCCAAGCGGAAGTTTCTGCCTCTGGCCTCGCACATCGCCCAGCGGCTGACCGACCCCAACTGGATGGTGCGGGAAGCGGCGGCGCGGACCTTGCTGGTCTTCGGGCGCGCGGGCAGCGACCAACTCGCCTCCCATTTCCTCCGCACCCAGGATCGTTACAGCCAGGAACAGATCGCGGATGAGATGCAGCGCGCCGGGCTCGTCCCCGCCCTGCTCACGCAGTACGCCGGGGACGCCGGCGTTCAAGAGGGTGAGGTCATCACGCAGTTGGCTGATATGGGTAAGACCAGTTACATGGTGAGTATACTGCAGACCACGTCGGACCCGAACGTGCGGCGGAAGTTCTTGCAGAACTTCGGCCGTCATCCCGACCCGCAGATTCGAGAATGGGTCGCTCAAGTGGCGGAACGCGAAACCGACGCGACGTTGCGCGCCCTGGCCCAGACGGCCATCCGCAAGGCGCCGATCATTCGCGAGCCATGAGCTACGGATAGGAGACCACCGAGCCTATGGAAGAGTGGAGACAATTCTTCTACCACACGATGAACATGTTCAACGTGTTGATCGTTTCCTACTTTTTCCTGGCCAACGGGACTTACACGGTGTTGATGCTGCTTTCGCTGGGCACCGTGTGGCTCCACAACCGGAAGCTGAGTTACCAAGGCCTGGACGAGCTGCGCGAATCCGTCGTGACGCCTCCCGTCACCATCCTAGTGCCTGCCTGGAACGAGGAGGGCGTGATCGTCGATTCCGTCCGCTCCATTCTTCGCACCGACTATCCCGCCCTGGAGATTATCATCATCGATGACGGCTCGACGGACCAGTCGCTGAATCGATTGATCAAGGCTTTTCGCCTGGCCAAGATGGATCTCATCTACCGCCCCCGGATGGCCACCAAGCCCGTTCGCGGCTTTTACATGAATCCGCGCATCCCCAACCTGCTGGTGATCAGCAAGCAGAACGGCGGCAAACCCGACGCGCTGAACTTGGGCATCAACATGTGCCGGACGCCCTACTTCTGCACGCTGGACGCGGACTGCATCCTGGAGCGCGATGCCCTGCTGCGTTTGATGCGCCCCATCGTCCGCTCGCCCGTCAACACTGTCGCCAGCGGGGGGATCGTCCGGATCCTGAACGGCTGCGACGTCCAGGACGGCAAGGTGGTGAAGGTCGGGCTTCCCAAAACCGCCATCGAGCGATTCCAGGTGGTCGAGTACCTGCGCAGCTTTCTTTTCGGCCGCACGGGTTGGGACCTGCTGGGAGGGACGTTGATCGTCTCCGGCGCGTTCGCGGTCTTCCACCGGGAAACGGTGCTCGAGACCGGAGGGTTCCAGCACGACACGGTCACCGAGGATATGGACCTCATCGTGCAGATTCACCGTTGGGCGGTCCACAACAATCGGAAGATCAAGATGCGCTTCACGTCCGACCCCGTCTGCTGGACGGAGTGTCCCTCCAACTTGAAGATGCTGGGCCGCCAGCGCCGCCGCTGGCAACTGGGGCTCGGTCAGACGCTTTGGAAGAACTCCGAGATGCTCTTTAACGGCAAGTTCGGCCTGGTCGGCATGGCCAGCTTCCCGTTCCACCTGTATGTGGAAGCGCTGGGGGCGCCGGTGGAATTCATTGGATACTTCATGGTCCCCCTGGCCCTGCTTTTCGGCATGGTCCCGGTGCCACTCTTCATTCTGTTTGTCGCCCTCAGCCTGGTTTACGGATCGTTTCTCTCCGTCGGCTCGGTCCTGTTGGAGGAGTTGACGTACCGACGCTATCCGGCGTTCCGAGACCTCATGATTCTGCTCATCTACGCGGTCATGGAAAACATCGGCTACCGTCAGGTGGTCCTCTGGTATCGAGTCCAGGGCATGTGGCGGTTCATTGCGGGATTCCGAAGCTGGGAGAAAGTGGTCCACATGGGAGCAAGCGAATAGGCGAACGCTCATGCATCTGCTTAAGAACCGCATTATCGTTTCCCTGGTTTTCATCCTGGCGGCGACGTTCGTTTGGGAGTTCTACGTCAAGCCGGTGAGCGGCCCGCTTTACACCGCGGCGGTGTCCGAGTACAAAAAGCAGAATTACAACCGCTCGATTGACCTTCTCTGGAAAGCCTGGAACGTCGATCCCAACGACACCGCGGTCCTCACTTTGATGGGATGGAACTACCTGAAGCTCGGGGATGCGCACGCCGCTGAGACCCACTTCGTGCGCGCTTACCGCATGGCCCCCCAAGTCGTGGACCTCACCCTGGGTTACGCCTATACCGAGCTCGAGTTGGGGAAGTTCGACGAGGCGCGAAGACTTCTCAAGCAGCTCAGCCAGGCGGGGGAGAAGGGCGCGGACATGCATCTGGCCTGGGCCGCGCTCTACCGGAAACTCGGGCAGAACCGCGAAGCAGCCGAGGAATTCCAGAACGCTCTGGCAGCCGATCCCGATAATCCCCTGGCCGTCAAGAATCTCCAGGAGATGTACAACGTCACCGGCGACATCAGTGAAATCCAGGAGAAGCGCGAACCTTTTGTCCGTCCCGAAACGCTCACCTACTCCTTCCGCGCCGAGGGCGATTACTTCGCGCGCCGCGCGGAGGGAAAATCCAGGCCGGTCTACCTGGCGGGAGTGGATTTGCTGCCGGCCCTGCCGGGCCGCTTTCCCGCCGAGTCGGTCACTGACCCCGCCCTTTTCGCCGACTGGATGAAGTCCATCAGCGCTCTGGGCGCCAACTCGATTCGCGTTTACACGCTACTTCCGCCGGCCTTTTACCGGGCACTCTACAAGTTCAACGATTCGGCGGCGCGGCCGTTGTGGCTCCTCCAGGGCGTGTCGTTCGGGGACCCGCCGCAGGACAACATGTTCGATCCCGCCTACGTCCGCGACTGCCAGGAAAAAATCCGCGACGCCGTCGATGTGATTCACGGCCAGGGAGATGTCGCCTCGCGCCCCGGCCGGGTGGGCGGAATCTATAACTACAGCATCGCCCAGTGGGTGAACGGATTGATCGTCGGCGACTCGTGGCTCTCGCACGTGGTTACCCGCACCAATCAGATCAATCCCGAGGTGCGGAGCTTTCAGGGAACCTACGTCGAGGTCTCCAGCGGCACCCCGTCGGAAGTCTTTCTGGCGCAGATGATCGATTACGCCGTGGGTTACGAAGAGAAGAAGTACAACTGGCAGCATCCCATAGCGTTCTTCAACTGGCCCACGCTGGACCCCCTGCGCCATCCCACGGAGAGCACGCTGCTGGAAGAGATTTCGATCCGCCGGGCGATCGGTGAGCGCGCCGTAACGCCCCCCGGACCTTACGACGACGATGACGCGGTGTCCCTGGACCCGATGCACCTCAAGCCCCTTGAGAAGCTCGTGGCGGGCTATTTCACAGCCTACAGCATCCAGCCCAATTATCCGGATTTCTTGAACTATGACCCCCGCTACCAGAACGTCCGGGACTCCGAGGGCCCGAACCCGGTGCTCGGCTATCTGCGCGACCTGAAGGCCTACCACAAGGGAATGCCTCTCCTTGTTACCGACTATGGAATTCCCTCCAGTCTGGGGGTCGGACATTTCAGCCCCGCGGGCTTCAACGAGGGCGGGAAAACCGAGGTGGAGCAAGGCCGGATTCTGGCCAGGCTGACGCGAACCATCTACGACGCCGGGGCGGCCGGTGGAACGGTCCTGGAATGGCTGGACCAGTGGTTTCGACAATCCTGGATCGAGCGCAGGTTCGAGATGCCGGCGGAGCGCCGAATACTCTGGAAGAATTTTATGAACCCCCCCGAGTACTTCGGCCTCATGGCTGCGGACCCGCGCGGCCGCGGCGTCCACCAGTTGCAGGGCGACCCCGCGGAGTGGGCCAACAAGAATCCACTCTACCAGGAACTCAGCCCCCCCATGGTGGAACCGGTGGGCGACCGTTACGATCCGGCGCGCGACCTGAAGGCCCTTTATGTCGATGCCGACGAGAGCTTCCTCTACCTGCGCCTGGTGGTCGGGAAACTCGACAATGACAATGACGGCAAACCGGATTGGAAGAACGCCAACTACCTGATCGGCGTGGGCACCGTCCCGGACCAGGCCGGTCTGACGAGTCTGCCCTTCATCGCTCCCGTCCGTTTCCCCATGGGAATGACTTATGCCATCCAACTGGCGGGCCCGGATGAAACACGGGTCCTGATTACCTCGACGTATGACCCCTTTGAAATCCGGGCTGTGGAGGGAATCCCCGCCCACAACATCCTGGGGCTGAAGCTCGGGTGGCGGGCCGCGGTGACGGACTCGGGGCGGTTCGAACCTCAGCTCTCCGAGCCCAACCGCCGGCGCTTTTCCCGTGATGGAAAGTACTTTCCCCCTGATCGTTACGAGCGCGGAGTTCTCCGCCAAGGCAGCTTGAGCCCCCAGGCGCCGAACTACAATTCGCTGGCGGGGTGGAACGCCAACGTTCAGACCAATTCCATCGATTTGCGCATTCCTTGGAGTCTGCTGAACGTGACCGACCCCTCGAGCTTCAAGGTTATGGTGGGGATGGAGCGGGACGGGACTGTAATTACCGCAGATACGCCGGGCTTTGCCCTGGTGGCTTTCTCTTACCAGCCGCGCGAAGGGGTCCAGAACCGCCCCATCATGGAACAGCACCATCCAATCGCTGATGCTCTGCCCGGCATGGCCGGTCCGACGCAGATTCTCGCAACCGCCCTGAAGAGTTATCGGTGGGTGGGGTGGAACACTCCCCAGTACAGCTTGAGGCTCAAGGCGTCATACTCGATTTTGCAGAAAGCTTTCCAGGCGTTGCCGGAAACCCCCGCTACGGCAGGCGGTCGCGCGCAGCTGGCCGCGCCCGGGTCAACCCGGGGGCGGCAGGCAATGCAGCGTCGCGGCGCGCCCTCGTCCGGCAGGTGAGCCATGTCGCGGAAGACTGGATGCTGCATGAAAGCACTCGCATGGCGGCGCATTGACCATTGCCCTTCCCGTTCCTGGCAGCGGTCGGTCGGCGTGGTCCCGACGTCGAAGGCGTTAGATTCCGGCCAGTGTCCTTCCCGGTGCAACCGTAGGACAACCCTTGAAAAGCGCGCGGCGAGTTTCCCTGCGGTCGCTCGGCAGGGCTGGGATCCGATTTCTTGGAGAGCGCCGGTGGGGGAGAGGGCGCTCGGCAACAGGGGGTATCAGTAAGGCTTCCAGGATGCGAATTCTCAAAAACCCCCTGGTGATCGTCACGCTGGTCATCGTCATCTTGGCGGCATATTACCGGGAGGTTCGGACGAAGCCCATCAGCCAGGCGTTTTTTGCGGCGGCCTTGGGCGCGTACCAGGAGCAGGATTACAAGCGATCCATGGAATTGCTCGAACAAGCCGGCCAACTCAATTCCCTCGAGAGCGCTATCCCGGCGCTTTACGGGTGGAATCTCCTCAAAACGGGGGATTACACCGGGGCGCGCCGGCAATTCGCCCACGCCCTGTTGTTGAATCCCCATTTGGACGATCCCCGGCTGGGCCTGGCTTTGACCTGGCTCGAACAGGGCGAGGATGCCCGGGCTCTGGCGTCTTTTCAGCGGCTGGCCCCGGTGACCCGCAATACGCTTGACGTCCGCGTGGCCATGGCCAGAGCCAACCGCATTTTGGGTGAGAATCAGATGGCGCGGCAATTGGCCGCCGGCGTCCTCCGACAGGATCCGGGAAACAAACTGGCGGCCAACGAGCTGACGATCCTCACCGGCACCGCCGATCTCGAGTCTCTGGAATCAACACCGCCTGTTGCGCCACGCCCGTCCAATCTGGTCCTGGCCGCGCGGCTCGAAGACGGTTTCTTTCAGGTCCCCGAAGGGAATGATTGGAAGAGGATGTATGTGGTGGGAGTGAACATCGGACCGGCCACGCCGGGCCACTTCGCCTCCGAACCGCCGGTGGAGTCTTCTCTGTACCTGGACTGGTTGAGACAGATCGGCGCTATGAGGGCGAACACCATCCGTGTGTACACGCTCTTCCCGCCGGGCTTTTATCGCGCCCTTTACACGTACAATCAGGAGAACCCGCAAGCTCCCCTCTACTTGCTTCAGGAAATCTGGCTCAAAGATCCCCCGGAGGGCAATCTCTACGACGAAGCCTTCATGGCGGACTTTGAGAAGGAAACTCGCGACGTGGTTGATGCCGTCCACGGGCAGAAGGACCTCCCCATCGTCAGAGGACATGCCGGCGGGATCTACTCTCTCGATGTATCGGCTTACGTTCTGGGCTGGCTGGTGGGCCGCGAGGTCGAGTCGCACGTGGTCATCACCACCAACCTTCGCAATCCGGGCGCAAGCAGCTTTGAAGGTTCATATCTCAAGATCCAGAAGGGCAATCCCACGGAAGTGTGGCTGGCGCGGATGTGCGACTCGGTTGTCGATTACGAGGCGAGCCGCTACAACGCTCAGCGGCCGGTTGCCTTTGTCAACTGGCCGCCCCTGGACCCGCTGACCCATGCGACGGAGTTGAGACTCGTTGATGAGCTCCGCATCCGAAGAGAACAGGGCGAGAAACTGGCCCCTCTGGGGTTGGGCGTTCAGGACGACCTCGATGTCGTCTCCCTGGACGAGGAGAAGATATCGCCCAAGCCCGAACTGAAGGCGGGATACTTCGCCCTCTATCACGTCTATCCTTTCTGGCCGGATTTCATTTTCCTGGACCCGCAATATCGGGAGGCGCGAGACGAGCAGGGTTTGAACAGCTACTGGGGCTACCTACTCGACCTGAAGAAACACTACCGGAAGACACCCCTTCTGGTGGGAGAGTACGGGCTCTCCACCAGCTTGGGCATCGCGCACTTCGTCCCCAACGGGCTGAACCACGGAGGCCTCAGCGAAGCCCAGCAGGGCGCGGGCCTGGTGCGGCTCACCACCAACATCCGGGAGGGTGGGTGCGCCGGCGGGCTGGTCTTCGAATGGATTGATGAGTGGTGGAAATCAAACTGGATCGCGGAGGATTTCGAGAAACCGTATTACCGCAAGGCGCTTTGGCACAACGACATGAACCCCGAACAGTCCTTCGGGATTCTCAAATTCGCCCTGAGGAAGCCCCCGTCTTTCGTCAAGGTCGGAGAGGCACCGGCGGCTACTTTATCCGAGAATGCAAGTGCGGGCGTCCCGCGGCCACCTTTGATTCGCGCCATCGAAACGAGCTTCGACCCTTCGGCGCTTTACGTGGACCTGGTTCTCAACACCCCGTTGGGAACCGTCCCGGACTGGTCCGCGGGGGGATATCTTCTGACGATCAATACCTGCGACGCTCCGTGCGGGTCCGGCAGGCTGCCTTTTGTCGGCGGCGTGCGAGTGGAAAGCGGAGCCAACTTCCTGGTCCACTGGACCGGACCGGAATCTTCCCTGCTGCTCGTCGCCCGCAACTACAACCCCTATCAGGACGTGCCGGTCGAAGGGGTCCCGGGCCTGCGTGAAATTTTCGTGCCTCGCAACTTTCATACGGGATTCAACCCCGACGAGCCGTTCGAGGAAATGATTATTGAAACCAACCGGCGCCGTTATGGAAAGGACGGAACTTTCTTCCCGCCCGAGCGCTACAGCCGCAGCCTGCTTCGCTACGGGGTTTTCGATCCGGTCGCCGGGGATTATGATTCCCTGGGGCAGGTCTACTTCGATGCCGATCGCGGAAGGATCCGCCTGCGGCTCTCCTGGGCGCTCCTGCTGGCCCTGGATCCGTCCGACGGGTTCATCTTCAATGGAACCGACGGCGAGGGAAAGACGATCGGGAAGGAGTCCCGGCACATCAGGCTTGCGGCGGTCACCTATATGAAGAGAAGTGGGACCGCGGAGGGCGAGCCCATCCAGGTCCTCGCCCAAAGGGCGGGAGACCGGGTGATCAGCGAAGCGTGGACGATTCCCTGGCCCAGGTGGTCGTCGGTGGAAGCCTGGGCGATTCCCAAGAAAAGCTATGTGGTCCTCAGAAACGTATTCGGTAAGATGACGGGACACCCCGCG
This sequence comes from Terriglobia bacterium, assembly GCA_035528275.1. GTDB lineage: Bacteria > Acidobacteriota > Terriglobia > UBA7540 > UBA7540 > DATKYV01. The sequence goes on from DATKYV010000372.1 coordinate 9,368, forward strand.
GAGGAATGATGGGGCTTTACAGAAATGAGTGGAGAAGAATAAGGCGACTGGCTGGCTTTTTCCTGCTGGCGGGCTGCCTGGGAGTGGTGGGGGGCTTGAACCTCGCCGCCCAGACGGCGGCACGGCTTCCGGACGCGGCGGCCGCGCAGTTACGGGCCCAAGCCGACAAAGACTTTGCCACCCAGAATTTTTCCGACGCGCTCGAGAACTACCTGCGCGTCTACCCGAACTACGGGGGAGACTTCGAGCTTAACCGGCGCATCGGATGGATCTATTTCAGCGGGCCGCGAACCGAGTGGCGAAGGGCGATCCCTTTTCTGCGGAAAGCCCATCAGCTTCAACCCACCAACGTCGACGTGCTGCGCGACCTCGCTTCGGTAGCCTCGTGGGCTCGCCTCTTCGATGAAGCCGTACCGATGTATCGGGAGCTGGTCCGTCTCGCACCCTCCGTGGCCGCCTACCGGCTGCAGTTCGCGCGAGTGCTCTCCTGGTCCGGCCAGGACGAGGAGGCGGTACGCGAATACCGGGCCTACTTGGGCCAGTCGCCGTCCGACTTCTCGGCCCGGAACGAACTGGGAACCCTGCTGGCCCGGCGGAAAGATTTCTCCGGCGCATCCGAGCAGTTCAACTATGTCCTTCGCTTTCAGCCCCGGAATGCCGGGGCCCGCCTGGGGCTGGCGCAGGTTTCCGCCTGGTCCGGTGATTTGCGTCCCGCCCTCGCCCAGGTGGACGCGCTTATTTCCGACCAGCCGCGCAATTTCGACGCTCGCCTCCTCAAAGCCTTCATCCATTTGTGGCTGGGGGAGCTCGACGAATCCAAGCAGCTCTTCACCGCCCTGGCCAAGGAGAGTCCCGGGAACGCCGACGTCGAGCAGGGATTGAAAACCATCGCCGAACTTAAGGCTCCCGGCGCCCCGCCGGTCCGGCCCGCTCCGCCCGGTCAGCCCACGCAGCCCGTCCGGCCCACGGAGCTTCAGCTGGCCGAGCAGGCGGAAGCCGAAGCGCGCTACCCGGAAGCCATCGCCCACTATCGCGAATATCTCTCGGCATCTCCTGACGATGACGACGCGCGCTTTCGCTTGGCGCGAGTCCTGGGATGGAACAAGCAGTACGCGGAGTCGGAAAGCATCCTTCGGGGGTTTGTGGAGAAGTATCCGCAGAATCCCGAGGGATTCGTGCAGCTCGCCAGAGTTCTTCGCTGGGACGAGAAATACGCCGACGCCATTGCGGCGTACCGGAAAGGCCTGGAGGTTCGGCCTCGCGACCCGGTCATCCATCTCGAACTCGCGCAGGTGTATTCCTCCATGAGGGATTTTCCCCGTTCCCTCGACGAGTACCGAATCGCCCGGGGCCTGAATCCGGAGAGCCTGGAGGCCCGGAAGGGCGTGGTGCGGGCGCTGATCTGGAACGCCGAGACGGAAGCCGCGAGGAAAGAACTCGCCGGACTTCAGCGCACCAACGCCGACGACCCTGAGGTCGCCGCGCTGCAGCAACAACTGGAGCTGTTCGAGATTGACCGGGCTCGGATCCAGTCACCCGAGCGGGCGGCGGAATACCTGCGCGCTCAGGTGGAGAAAGACCCCCAGAACATCGCGGCGCGAGTCGAGCTTGCCGACGTGTATCTCGCTCGGGGAGAATTTCCCCCGGGAATCAAAGAACTGCGCGCCGCCTTGGAATTGAAACCCGACCGCGACGACCTTCGCTTGAAATTGGGCAGGGTTCTGAGTTGGAACCGCGAATATCCGGAGTCCATTCGCCTGTACCGCCAATGGATGAACGGCCATCCCGGCGACCAGAATGTGCGCCTGGAACTGGCGCGCGTGTTGAGCTGGAACAAGGACTATGACGGCGCCGTGGCCGAGTACCAGGAGATCCTGAAGAGCAATCCCAACAACATGGCGGCTCGCCTGGAAATGGCGCGCGTCTTGAGCTGGGCCAAGCAGTACGGCCCCGCCCTCGAGAACTACGATCAGGTGCTCGAGCAGGACCCGAAGAATTACGACGCTTTGCTGGGGAAAGGGCGGGTTTACAGCTACCAGTCGCGCTGGTCGGATTCCCTTAAAGCCTACGACGCGGCGCTCAAAGCCCGGCCCAAGGAACCAGAGGCGAGCCGGGATCGGGCGCAAGCGCTTCTCTGGTCGGGCGATGCCGCGGCGGCGCAGCCCATCCTCGCCGGCCTTCACGCCGAGAATCCCACGGATACCGCCGTGCTTATTTCTCTCGCCTCGTCTGAAAATGCCCTGGCGCGCCCCGACCGGGCTCTCAACTTGCTGGACGAGGCGCAGAGACTGGAACCCACCAATGCCGACGCCGCAGCCCTGCGGAAACAGATTCGCGCCGCGTTGCGGCCCGAACTCCGGCTGGGCTGGAGTTACCTCCGGGACACCGAAGCGCTCAACATCTGGGCGTATCGGGTGGACTTCAGCTTCAACCTCCATCCCCGGCTGCGGACTTACGTGAAGGTGGACTACCTTCCCAGTTCGGCTTTGGCGGCGCTTTTCGGCTATCCGGTGTACGGCGGGCCCGAGGCAGTCTTCGCCCCCAACGTCCCCCTCGACGGGTTCATCCCGTCCCCAACCCTTCTCAATGAACCTGATTTCCCGGATGGGTTTCTCGTTCCCGGCGGGACTCGGATCCGTCAGTCCGCCGGCCAGTTTCAGGCGGGCGGGTCAATGCGCGTCAACCGGTGGTTCTCCTGGACAGGCGGGGCGGGCGCCATCATGCTGCGGCACGGCGGCCCGGATTTGGACGCCGCGGGGCTCCCCACCTCCCGCACGCGCTTCATCTATAACGCCTCACCGACGTTTCATCTCGGCCGCCACGTCCTGTTCAGTCTGGGCTCCTCGCGGCAGTACTGGGCTTACACGCCGAAGTCCACGGCCCAGGAGATTCATGTCGATGAACTCACGGGAAGCCTCGTCTTGATGCCCAACAACCGCTCGCGAATTGCCCTGGGCTACTATCACCGCCAGATTTCCCGGCCCTTCCAGATCCCTGATATCTTCGTATTCGATCCGGATTTGCTACCGGAGCCGGGACCGGTCCTGGTCTTCGAGGGCCGTTCGTTCAAGAAAATCGGCAATGGCGCTACCCTGACCGCCACCGGGATTCTCTACCGTGGGGAAAACACGGAATTCGAGGTGGGATACGATGCCATGGCGTTTGGCTACAACCATCCGCCGGGATTGCCCGCGCCGGAATTCTATTTGAATACGGGAGTGTTCACTCCCAGCTTCTATCAGCGCCATGCGGGCACGATGCGCCTCGGACTGAGCCCGTCACGATACATCCATTGGGACCTCCACGGGTCGGCGGGAGTCCAGCAGATACGCCAGGCGCCGCATTTGAGTTTCAGCTCCACGGCAGGCAGCCGGCTCGATTTCAACTTTACGGATAGCGTCACCCTGAGCCTCGGCTACGATTACTTTAACGCGGCCTCGGCAGTTCAGGCCATCATCGTGGCTGCCCCTATGGGCGCCTATCACAGCAATCAGGTCACGGCGGGCTTGCGTTTTCGGTTCTAGCCCTCTGGGTTGGCGATAACGGTCGCGTTTTCAAGTAGATACGGGCACGCAGGGTGTGGCCAAGAATCTCGAGTATAGTACTTAAGTACCATTGCGCCGGCGCGGCCCAAGTGGTATAGTCGCCAAGAAATCAAAGGCGGAAAAAGGCATTCGGGTACTGGGATTCAAGAAAAAGGAGTCTCTATGAAATCGCGGCGCTTCGTTCCCATCCTGGCGTTGTTGGTTGTCGGTTCGTTCGCTACCCTCGGGTTCGCTGCCAAGAAAGGCGGGGTCAAGGGTGGCGGTGGTAACACGAGCAGCTTCATCTCGATGGTGGCAACGGTAGATAACCAAGCGCAAGGCGTTTCCGGGGACACCCTTGGAGATTACACGGATGGCGTTGATGGCGTGCAGTGCTACATCAGCGTCAGCAAGAATGACGCCGACCTGGTGACGTACAACACCAGCCCCAGCCGCAAGCTTCACTTTGTGTTTGATTCGACGTCCCCGCCTTGGGAGGCCTCCAAGCTGCCCGAGTCGTTGGATGCCGAGATCGACTTCTTCGCCATCAACTACTACGGGAAATACATCAATATGGGAATCGGCACGACCGCTCAGGTCCAGATGGACCTCGAGTTCAAAGTGGGGAGCTTGACGTACGAACTAGATTATGCGTCGCTCGCCGTTTATCGAAAAGACTTGAATACTTGGTTGATTACTTCGGACACGAACGACCCTGACATGCCCGAGGGGAATCCCTTTGCTTGGAGCGACCAAGCTAAGTTGAATGTCATACGCCGCCACGCTCAGACGACGTATGGGGTCGTCAGCATGCCCTTCAGGGTCCGGATGACGGCGAATTAATAACGGTAGCGACTCGAGACGCA
>DATKYV010000373.1:0-2231 GCA_035528275.1 Terriglobia bacterium
CCGTGGGTGACGCATACATCGCGCTCTTCACGATGTGTGCGGTTCGATTTGGATTACAGGCCCAACACCACGCGCAGGCCGGCTTCAACTTCTTTCATCAGCGTCGAAGGCAGCACTGCAATGCGTTGGGTAAGTCGAGCCTTGTTTACCGTGGCGGTCTGGGACACATTGATTACGGATTCCCTTGCCAGTCCGGTGTCCCTAGTGCGGCACAGCACGTTCCCCGGTGCACCTGCCAGACGCAGGTTGGAGGTGATCGCCAGCACGATCACTGTGCGGATGCGGCCCTCGTTGAACTCATTAGTTTGGACGACCAAGACCGGGCGGCGATAGCCAGGTTCGGAGCCTGCCGGTTCTGGCAGTGATGCCCACCAAATCTCCCCGCGCCTGATCACCAGTCCTCCCGGCCCAGGGCCTCGCTTTGAAGGTGAGCAATTACGGGATCAAGTTCCGATGACTCCGTCCTATACACTTCGTCGAGCGCTTCCTTAATTCCTTTTGATCTTTGCCGCTGGAGATACGCCTCCAAGGCCCTGGCATAGAGCTGGCTACGCGGAATGCGGAGCCGCTTGGTGAGGCGTTCAGCTTCTTTGAAAAGAGAGTCAGGTATTGAGACTGCTGTTTTCATGCGTCTAGTATAACCGCGGTTATACCGAAAGTCAAATGCGTGATCGCCTGGGGGTTCACGAATACGGGCCGTGCCGACCTGAAGGTCGGCGCTACGACGCCCCGGTGCGTGCGAGCAACCCTTGCGCGGCAAGCGCTTTTTCCAGCTTGGCGCGGTTTTCGGGCTTCATGGGGATCATGGGCAGGCGGTAGACCTCTTTGATCATGCCCATCATGGCCAGTGCCGCCTTCACGGGGATGGGATTGGTCTCGATGAAATTCGCCTGCATCAAGGGCAGCAGTTGGAAGTGGAGTTTTCGCGCCTCCTCGAGTTTTCCTTCCAGCATCAGGTGTGCGAGCTTGGTCATGGGGCCGGGGATTTCGTTGGCGACCACGGAGATCACACCCACGCCGCCCAGCGCCATCAGCGGAAGCGTGAAGGCGTCGTCGCCGGAGAGCACGCGGAACCCGGGCCCCACGGCATCGAGGACCTGCATCTGCTGCGTGATGCTCCCGGAGGCTTCCTTGATGCCGATGATGTTCGGAATCTTCGAAAGCCGCGCCACAGTTGCCGGCTCGATGTTCGACCCCGTGCGACTGGGAACGTTATAAAGAATCACCGGCAGGTCGGTGGATTCGGCGATGGCTTTGAAGTGTTGATAGAGTCCTTCCTGGGTAGGCTTGTTGTAGTAGGGAGCGACGGAGAGGATCCCCTGCACGCCGATCGGGCCAAGCTCCTGCGCCAGTCCGACTACCTTGCGGGTGTTATATCCGCCCGCCCCGGCAATCACCGGGACCTTGCCGTTCACTTCCTGGAGCACCAGGCGAATCACGCCCAGGTATTCGCCGTGTTCGAGCGTGGGCGTCTCGCCGGTGGTTCCGCAGGGGACCAGGAAGTCGATGCCCTCGCGAAGCTGAAACTCCACGAGCTTTCGCAACGCCACTTCGTCGATCGAACCGTCATGCTTGAAGGGAGTCACCAGCGCCGTACCGCATCCTTGAATCTCCAGGCTCATGGTGTCACCTCACTCCGAGGCCGGAATCTGAAATCGGAAAATCGAAACTCGAAATTCGAAACTCGACCCAGAAACCACCTGCAAGCGGCTCACACCGCGACCTCGATCTGCTGCAGCCCCACGAAGCGCGGGAGATCGTCAAGGGAACCCTTGTATTCCTGGAGGCACAGCTCCAGGACTTCTCTCAGGTTCTTCTGAAGCTCGTCGAGGGTAGCAGCCTGCGTATGGGCGCCGGGAATGCCGGGCACAATCCCCACATAAAGAGCCGACTCGGGGTCCCATTCAATAAACGCCGAGAAGGTTTTCATAAGCAGCCATCCTCCTCCATTTATAGCAGAAGACCAGCAGAGCGCAAGACTCCGGGCGGCATCCTTTTCAGCTTACGGCCCTTTGCCATCCCGCTGCTGAGGGGACTCCAGCACATCCGCGAAACTGAAGAGTCCTTTTCTCCCCACCACCCAACGCGCCGCGTAGAGTGCGCCCTCGGCGAACCCCTGGCGGCCGCGGGCCGTGTGGCGCAGAACAACGGTGTCGGCTTCGGAATCGAAGCCCAGTTCGTGCATGCCGGGGATGTAGCCCGCGCGGACGCTGGCCACGGGAATCTCGCGG
>DATKYV010000374.1:0-3092 GCA_035528275.1 Terriglobia bacterium
GCGAGGCGCCATTACAGCCCGTGCTTCTCCGCCAGTTTTGTCAGGAACTCGAATGATTCGCGATACTGCGCCTCGAGATCGGAAACCATTCCGACGTCGATGGCAAGGTATCCCGAGAACCCGTGTTTCTTCAGCCCTTGAAAGACGCCGTCCCAGTCCACCGTGCCGCGCCCCGCGGCGACGTGATCGTTGACGCGGCCGTCGTTGTCCGCGGCGTGCACGAAGAAGATGCGCGGGCCCAGTTTCTCGACACTCAGGGCGAGAATCTCCTTCTGGGCGTTCAGATGCGCCGTGTCGAGCACGGCGCCGAAGTTCTCGTCGCCGACAGCATCCATCATCCGCAAGATGGCGTCCGTGTTGCTCAGCATTTCCCCAACGCGAGGCTCGACGCAGAATCTCAGCCCCGCCTTCTTGGCTTGGCGCGTGAAATGGCTGAAGGTCTCCACCATCGCATCCCACTGCGCCTGCCATTTGAAATGTGGATCAATCTCGACGCTGAAGTGTTTTCCGTAACTGATGCTCTCCTTGTACGGCGAATCCCCGCGAAAGCGCAGCGGAGGCGTAAAGCTATCACCCTGGATGGTGTAACAATTGAAGAACTGCGCAATCTCCAGGGCGCGCTCGAACAGCTTCCAGGACTCTTCCCGTACTTTCCGGTCGAGGCTCACCGAATCCGGCAGGACGGGACAGAAATTGACGACCTTCAACCCTTCGCCGTCACACAGTTTCTTGAGCTCAGAGCGCTGTTCATAAACAGCCATCAGGTTTTCGCGGCGGACACCTTCGAGCTCCACGTATTCGAATCCCATGGCCTTCATGTCCTTCAAAGCTTGAAAGGTATCGGGCAGGGAGGGCGGATAACCGTACTTGGTAATCGCGTACAACCAGCAGCAACTGATTTTCATGACGACGGGCTCCTGTGGGCTCTCGATCCGGCGTCGGTCCAACGAGTTCCGTGCCGGCGATTTGAGGGCATAGGGGATGAACTCGCGCGACTACTCTATACGAATATTTCCTTTGAATGCAAACCGCGGGATACCGGGCGCGCGCGATTTTGCATTTCGTCCGTGCGAGCCGCGGGCTGCTCCCAATCCCTGCGCCATTCAAGGGCATCAACGGCCCTGCCGCGTCGCCGCGAGATCGGGGACCCAAAACCTTCGCCCCGTGGCCTGCACCTTCTTGAGTCCCAGGGCGGGCAGCTCCTCCTCCGTGACACCCAAGAACGTGAAGTGTGGAAGATCGGATACCACGGTCTGGTACCAACCGTGCCGCGCCAGGAGCGTCCGCACGTCCAAGGAACCATGTTCCTTCACATCCAATGCGAGCATGGAGATGTGTTGCGACGTGCCGGGCGCGGCTACCGAATAGAGGATGGATTTCGAAAAGTCTTTGCTGAAGAAGATCCCTCGCTTCTCCAGCCGCAGAATCTCAGCTACCTGCTCTCTCGGGGAAAGCGCGCGGATTCGGTCGCTTTCCTGCTTCGTCAACCGCCCCGAGCTGACCCAGTGCGCGAGCCCCGGTTCGACGCGGCTGGCCCAGAGTTTTTCCGTGTCTGCATAGCTTCGGCGCGTTGCATCCCGGCCGCGCGGAGAGATTTCGAGCCCTTGCGCTTGCGCTTCCCGGCGCGCGGCCAGCAATGCCGCGGCGGCGGGCGCCTGCAACTCCACCACCACCCCGCCAAGCTCCATCCGCTCGATCTTGAGGCTCGATTGCCAGCCCGTGACAATCCGTTCGTCTGGAAAAATGATGACGGGTGAAGGAGACGTCCCTCCGCGAGCAACGAACACGGCGCCGTAGTCCGCCAACACGCGCCAGCCGACTTCATCGCCGGCGGTGGGAAGCCGAAGGGTCTTCGGCAGGTTTTGCAGGAACTTGGAATCAACCACAGGGCCTGCCGCTTGCCCCGCGCCGGGCGAGACAATCGCCCCCTGGCCCTCCCCGTTCTCCTGGCACGCCGGCCCAGATAGCGCTGCCAGGGCAAGCATCGCGGCGGCCAGAACCGACCACGCTCCGTCGCGCTTTGGGTTGACCCGGCACAAAGAACTCTTCATCTTGACGACCGCACGAGGGGGGAGACGTCAGGCCTCATCGATGGCTTTCGCCACGCGATTGGCGGACCGAGTCGCGGCCTCCATGCCCCAACCCAGGTTGTCGGCGTAAGCCCCGACGAAGTGGATTCGCCCCTGGGGCTGGATCACCAAGGGCCAGAACTTGGGAAGCTCGCCGGGCGCGTAGTTGACGGGCTCGCAAGCCATCGCCCACGAATCTTTCGCCCAATGGATCACAAACGCCTGCTCGATGTCATCCGATTTGCCCGGGTAGAATTCGCGAAATGTGGCCAGCGCTTCCTCCCCCGAAGTAAGCCCCTGCGCGGTGCCGACCAGGAGTCCGCGCGAGGATTCAACGTCGTCCGCCATTCTCCAGACCTGCGACAGGCTGGGCTCGCCGAATTGCATGTTCGGACTGATACCCTCTCCCTTCCAGAACGGCGTGCGCGATTGCAAGACCGGGCGCGAGGCGGTGTAGTAGGGGAAATTCTGAATCGCGTACTTCTTCGCCTCCGGCCAATCAGGTTTCACGGGCACCTGGCGAAGCATGACCAACGACATGGCGCTGACCAGATAATCTCCCTCCATCCGTTTCTCCTGCCCGGACTCGCGGTAGCGGACAGCCACGCCGGCGCTCGTTGAGCCAACTCCCGCGGCGGGAAGAAACGCCGCACCGGCAAGTTTCAAAACGTCACGACGTCGCATGGAAGCCATAATCCGAATCCTCTCTACCGCCACGGACGCGTGGCACGCAAAGCGTCCGCGAGGCGGCCCCTGCGAGTCCCCGGCAAGCTCAGTTTCCGGTTCGCAAAACTATACGGGAGTGCGTCGCATTGTCAACGCCTTCCAATCCCATCCTACAATGCTTGACAGGGCGGCAGCCACAGCCGAAGATAAGCGACCGAAGTCCGGAGAATCTCAATGCCCGAAGATCCACGTGAACATCTGGCGCGTATCGCCCGGCTGGTCTTTGCGCGCCGCTTAACGGATGCCAGCGGTGGAAACATCAGCGTCCGCATGAGGGACCGCGTGTACATGTCCCCC
>DATKYV010000375.1:0-6983 GCA_035528275.1 Terriglobia bacterium
ACGCTCACCGTTCCGGCGTGGGCGTTCGAAGTGTAGATGCGCTTGCCGTCGTGCGTGATGGCCAGCATGTGGGACTCGGGCTGGCCGGTGGGCAGCGTGGCCACAACCCTGTTGGTGCGCGGATTGATGACGCTGATGGAATTTGTGAGCTCGGTGGTGACGTAGAGCAGGCCCTTGGGTCCGAACTTCGCGTCGTGGGGCCGGGTGGGTTTGCCGAAATCAATCGTTGCTACTCGATGGCGCGCGGTGATGTCGATGACGTGAATGGTGTGGCCGTCCGAGCCCGGCATGCCGACTCCCGAATCTCCGTAAATGGGCACATAGGCCAAACGCCCGTCGGGCGATGCAGTCACTTCGTGTCCCGTGACATCCACGGCCACGGTCGCCACTTCCTCACCGGATTCCGGATCGACGATGCCCAGCGTGTGATCGTACTTGTTGGCCACGAGCAACATGCCGCGAGCGTGAGCGGGATCTCCGGCCTTGGCGGCCCGCAAGGGCAGCAGCATCGCGGCGAGCACAAAAACCGTAATCCAGACTCGTTCACGCACCATTAATTCCTCCGATGTTCGAGCGCGTCACGCTAGCGTGGCGCCGAATTCGATTTCTTCCCGCTCTGAATTGCGGTCCCAGTGGTCACCAGCCGCAACTCGAAGAAGATTCCTCATCCGCCCTGGCGCATCCGGGCGCACTCCTCGCAAGGGCAGGACTGACGCAGGAAATCGAAAGAGTAGATTCCGCTCGAGTGACCGTCGTTCCAGAAAATCTGCAAAGCATATCTGCCCACCAGCTCGGCGCGCTCGGGTTTCAAAGGTTTGACTCCGAGCATGGGAAAGGGAGAAGCCGCCGGCGAGCTGGGTGGTCCCATCTCCGAGCACGTCGCGCACGGGCACCGGCCGCGCAGGTAACGGTAGGGATATGCGCTCTGGTGGCCGTCCGTCCATTCGATGGTGATTGTATCGTTTGCGCCCGCGAGCTTGATGGTCTTCGGACTGGCATTCAACGTCGGCTTACTCCAGGTTGATGACCTGCGGCACTTCAGTATTCGCAATGCTGATCTGTGCCGCCAGCGCTCCGGCGATATCCTGAAAAGCCTTGCCGCAATGCGTGGTCTCATCGAGGGCCACAGGTTTGCCGCCGTCGCTCTGGATTCTGACGTTCATGTCGAGCGGAATTTCGCCCAGAAAAGGGAAGCCGAGATTAGCGGCCACGCCGCGCGCCCCGCCGTGCCCGAAGATCTCTTCGCGATGCCCACACTCCGGACAGACGTAATAGCTCATGTTCTCCACCAGGCCGAGGATGGGCACCTTGAGTTTCTGGAACATGGCGATAGCTTTGGACGCCACGGTCAGCGCCAAGTCCTGCGGCGTGGAGACAATCAACGCGCCGGTGAGCGGAATGGTCTGCGAAAGGCTCAGCTGGATGTCACCGGTTCCCGGCGGCAGATCCATAATCAGGTAGTCGAGCTCGCCCCAACGTACTTCGCCGAGAAACTGCTGGATCGTCTTGTGGAGCATCGGTCCGCGCCAGATCACCGCCTCGCCCTTGGGCAGGAAGTAGGCCATGGAAATGATCTTGATGCCATAGGCGACGGGTGGCTCGATCTTTCCTTCCACGACGCTCGGTTGCTCGTTCCCGCCCATGAGGATGGGAACGCTCGGACCGTAGACGTCCGTATCCATCAGCCCGACCTTCGCCCCGCTGCGCATCAACGCCACGGCCAGGTTGGCGGCCACGGTGGACTTGCCCACGCCGCCCTTGCCGCTCGCCACCGCCACGGTGTTCTTCACCTGGGGAATCAAGGGACCCTTCCCGACGTGCCCCGAGGTCACCTGCGAGGTCATGCGCACCTCGACGTTCTTCACGCCGAGGACTTCCACCGCCTGCTTGGCGCTCGCCGCCAGTTGGTCTTTCACCGGACATGCCGGCGTCGTCAGTTGGATGGTGAATGAAACGCGGTCCTGCCCCACTTCGAGATCCTTCACGAATCCCAGTGAAACGATGTCGCGGTGCAGATCCGGATCTTGAATGGCGCTGAGCGCGCGCAGAACATCTTGCGGGCTGATCTTTGAGCTCATGAAAACTCCCTGAATCTGGCGGAAGCCGCTGAACGTTCAATTTTCAGGGCACTTCCACGGTTTGTCAAACTTTTCCCTTTCAAGCCGACTCGACACCCCACACCTTCATTATGCTTGCTGTGGAGATGGGAGGCAACGACCTAGGTCGAGGTGCTTGAGTGCCACGAGGCGATCGCCAGTGACCGGAGCGCGCGCTGCGTTGTTCGCTCAACTCGCCTGTTCGACGAGACGGGTAATGGCGTGAAGCAGGTCGTATTTCGTCAGGATTTCGTAGCGCCCTTCGCTCATGTCGACGAACACTGCGGGGCAATCCCGGGTGATGCACTGGGTCACCTGATCGATGGCGGCGGCTGCGGGAACGACGGGGAACGGCGCGCCCATCACTTCGCGGACGACCAACTTCTTCAGGTCTTTGCCTTCCAGCGCCAGGCTCAGGATCTCATCCTCGTAGAGCGATCCGACGGGCGCGCCGCCTTCGAAGACCGGCAATTGCGAGAAGTCATTGGACTGCATGCGCTCGAGCGCCAGGGCGACGGTGTCGGAGGGGGCCGCGGCCACCAGCGCCAGCGACTGTCCGGCGTCGGTCTTGGCCTGGACGATTTCCGCGGCGGTCAGCGCGACGGGAGGTTCGAGATAGCGGTTATCCCTCATCCATTCGTTGTTGTAGACCTTGCTCAGGTAGCGCAGCCCCGTATCAGGAAGGAAGACCACCATGAAGTCGTTTTCGGTCAGCGTGGGCATCAGGCGCACCGCCGCGGCGATGGCCGATCCCGCCGAGCCCCCCGCGAAGATGCCTTCCTGGCGGGCCAGGCGTCTCGTCCAGAGGAACGATTCCTTGTCGGTCACCTGGATAGCGTCGTCGATGACGCTGAAATCCAGCGTCGCCGGGAAAATGTCCTCGCCGATGCCTTCCACTTTGTAAGTCTCGGCCTTGCCCACCGTCCCATGGTGGAAGAATTCGTAGAGCAGCGAGCCGACCGGATCGACGCCGATAATCTTCACCTCGGGTTTCATCTCTTTCAGGTAACGGCCCACGCCGGTAATCGTTCCGCCGGTGCCCATGCCGCAAACAAAATGCGTGATGCGCCCTTCGGTGTCTTTCCAGATTTCCGGCCCCGTGGTTTTGTAGTGCGAATCGGGATTCCCGGGGTGCTCGTACTGGTTGGGATGGTAGGCGTTGGGGATTTCGCGCGTGAGCTTTTCGGCTACGGCGTAGTAGCTGCGCGGGTCGTCCGGAGCGACGGCCGTCGGGCAGACGATGACTTCGGCGCCCACAGCCTTCAGCAGGTCGACTTTTTCTTTGGACTGCTTGTCGGTCATGGTGAAGACCACCTTGTAGCCTCGCACCGCGGCCAGCAGCGCCAGCCCCATGCCCGTGTTTCCGGAGGTGCCTTCGACGATGGTGCCGCCCGGCTTGAGCAGACCCTCGCGTTCGGCGCGGTCGATCATTTCAATGACGATGCGGTCCTTCACGCTCCCGCCGGGATTGAGGTAGTCGCACTTGACGTAGACGGGGGCTTTTGAGCCGCGCGCGATCCGATTCAGTTTCACCAGCGGCGTGTGGCCGATGGCTTCCAGAATGTTGTTGTAGCGCATGGAGACACCGTTTCGAGGATTGACAGCAGGGCGATTATAACCCAACGATGGCGGCCAGCACGGTCGCTCTTTGGAGACATGCAGTCATCCAAGCCTGGGCTCAAGTGTTGGGAAGGACAGCCGAGTTGGCCAAAGGGTTCGTATTACAGGGAAACTTATGGCTTGACATCTAGCTCCTCGGGATTAAGCTAGGCGATATCAAGCATATCGCAACAAAATGTCGGCGAGCATGCCGACATGACGCGGGGGGTTTGCGGCGCTCTTGAGGTGGTCGAATGCCTTGTGGCCGTTAGGGATAGTGGCTTTGGGGCAGAAACCAGAAATTAACCAAGTGGGTTGATTACCTATATAGAGGCTGACGGCAGATACGCCGAGCCGATGCGAGGTGGATGGTGGCCATCAATACTCCTTCAATTCGCGGGCAGATGCGCAAGGTCCTGCCCTTCCTCATACAAGCCCAAGAACAGAGTCTCAATGAGGCTGATACGGTACGCCGCGTCGTAAAGGTCCTTTCGGAAGTGCTGGGCTATGACGACATGAACGAAATTACCCGAGAGACCGTTATTAAAGGGAAGTACGTCGATATCGGGATCAAACTTGATGGTGTTCTCCGCTTGTTGGTTGAAGTGAAGGCCGCAGGAACACCCTTAAGGGATCGTCATATCGACCAGGCGAGATCATACGCCGCCGAAGGCAACATCCGTTGGGTGGTGCTTACAAATGGGACGGTTTGGCATCTCTACCATTTAACGTTCGAGGAGGGTATTGAACACGATTTAGTCTTTTCCATCGATGTTGCCGGAGATGACTTCGACAACGCCGCAGACCTTCTCGCTGTCCTGCATAGAGATAGTGTTCGAAAAGACCTTCATGAGGAACTTTGGAGGATGCGCACAGCTTTGAGTCCGCAGTCCATGGGAAGGACGTTATTCACTGAGAATGTCATCCGTTTGATTCGGAGAGAACTGCGAAGGGCAGAAGGTATCAGCATTGATGAAGAAGATCTGGTCGCAGGCATCAAGAACCTATTCTCGATAGAGGCCCGCGAGCAAATGGGACCTATTAAGATAAGGAGGCGCAAGAGAAAGAGGACCAGCAGCGCCCGGGAAGTCAAGACTCAGGAGCAGGGGCATCCGGAAGAAGGCGGGGCTGAAAGCGAGGAGGAGACTGAAATGAATAAAGATGGCCCATAATGATGCACCCGAACATGTCCACGAATTGTCGAGTCAGCGCACTTGACCTGCCCACTTGTCTGCAATCACTTCCAAGCCCTTCCGGGTTCCTCCAACCTGCAATCTCCTCCTACCCCCCGCACTCTCGCCCGCGTGATTGCGATTCCGTGTGAGAGAACGCCCTGCGTAAGGTTACGAAGAGACACCGCCAGCTACCGGGCGCGGGCAACGACCATGGAGAGGTCTTCCGCGCCTGCTTTGTCACTCGCCGCCGGCGGTGGGACCTCCCAGGGTTCGCCACGGCGCGCCAATTCCTGGAGCAAGGGGAGGTCGGCGGGGAGCGGCTCGAACCGCGGCACGCGGCAATGGAGGAAGTTTTGGCATGGCGATGACGCCGCCCATTATACTCCCGGGCGATGAATGGTCATTGACCCCGCGGCGCGAATCCTCTATTTTGTCGCGGGCTTTCGTCGTGTCGTGAGATTTGCCGGAACGGCCGCACTGCGTGCTGAGGGCCCGCACCGGCGCGAAGGGGCTCTCCCCAGCGTCAACGGCTTTCGCTTCGACCACCATGCAAGCTGACGAATCCTCCAGAACCGGGAACGCCGTCTCTTCCACGCAGCCGCAACTCATCCGCGCCTTGGGGTTGTGGCAGACCAGCGCCATTGTCGTCGGAATCATGATTGGCACGGCAATCTTCATCGTCCCTGCCGAAATCACCCGCGCCGTCGGGAGCCCGCGTGCCGCCCTGATGGTGTGGGTGGTGGCGGGAGCGCTCAGCCTGCTCGGGGCGCTCTCCTTTGCCGAACTGGCCGCTATGATGCCGTTGGCGGGCGGGCAGTACGTTTACCTCCGTGAGGCCTACGGCTCGCTGGTGAGTTTCCTGTGCGGATGGGCGTTCTTTCTCGCCGCGCAGACGGGAGGCATCGCGGTTCTTGCCGTGGGTTTCGCGGAATTCCTGAATGAGTTCTTCACGATGTCTCTATGGGAGCAGAGAGCCGCGGCGGCCGCTTCGATTGTCTTGTTTACGGCCATCAACTACCGGGGAGTGCGGGAGGGCGGAACCGTTCAGTCTATTCTCACCGGCCTGAAAGTCGCGGCGGTGGTGGGGCTCATTCTCCTTGGATACGTTCTAGTCCACGGCGCGCCGGCTGCCAAGACCACGCTTCCTGCCCCATCTGGTGCGGGATTGCTCGCCCCGTTTGGCGTGGCGATGGTCGGCGCGCTCTGGGCTTACGAAGGGTGGAATGCGTGTACGTTCGCGTCCGGAGAAGTGAAGAATCCCGAGCGCAACTTGCCGCTGGCGCTCATCTTCGGGACCTTGGCCGTCATCGTCCTCTACCTCGGCCTGAACCTGGTCTACTACCACGTGCTGGACCCCAATGAAATCGCCGGCTCGTCGCGCGTGGGGTCGGACGCGGCCGTGCGCATCTTCGGCCGGACCGGCTCTTACCTCGTCACGGTGTTGATTATCATCTCCACGCTCGGCAGTCTGAACGGCAGCATCCTGGCCGCCCCTCGCGTCTATTACGCGATGGCGAAGGACGGGCTCTTTTTCAAGTGGTGCGCGGCCGTCCATCCGCGGTACCACACGCCGCACTTGGCGCTGTTGATCCAATGCGTTTGGGCGGTTCTCATGGTGGCCATGGGAACCTACGAGCAGCTTTACACTTACGTGATCTACGCCGCGTGGGTCTTCTACGCACTCACCGCTTACGCCGTGGTCATCCTGCGGCGCAAACAGCCTGACGTCCCGCGCCCTTACCGCGTTTTCGGGTATCCTTGGGTCCCCGTCATCTTCGTGCTCGCCTCGGCTTGGTTGATCGCGAACACACTCATGGAAAAGCCCGCCGAGGCGGGCATCGGCACCT
Source organism: Terriglobia bacterium (assembly GCA_035528275.1). GTDB lineage: Bacteria > Acidobacteriota > Terriglobia > UBA7540 > UBA7540 > DATKYV01. Next base: position 6,718 of record DATKYV010000375.1, read on the forward strand.
TGATCGTCGCGGCGGGAATCCCCGTGTATTTCCTCTGGAAGCGGAAGTAGCGTCTCGCCGCAGCGACAGCTATTTTGCGGCGGCCTTGACCTTGGCCAGAAGATTCCGCGCTTCGCCCTGCCAGGGGCTGGCCAACTCCGCCGCCTTGCTCAGCGCCTCGATAGCGGAACTGTGCCGCGGAGGGTAGATCACTTCGTAAGCGTATCCCAGATAGTAGAGCGCCCGACCCTGGAGCTGCGGGTTTCCTTCCAGCAGGTCCGCCGCCT
>DATKYV010000376.1:0-3686 GCA_035528275.1 Terriglobia bacterium
GAAGACCCGTCACATCAACCTTGTACGGGGGCTTCCAGAGGATCCCGAGGGGCTTGCCATTCACCGTCACTTCGGCGACGTTACGAAGCTCGCCAAGGGACAGCTCGACACGAGGATTCCCCTTGCTCCAGGCCTCTGAGACCTCAAAGCTCTTGAGGTAGGTCGCGGTGCCGGAGAAATACTTGATGCCGTCGTCCGGAATCGTGGTCCAGGAAACGAGTTCGTCGAAAACGCGCGATGGTGGGGCTCCCAGATTCGGGGGAAAGCGAACTTCCCACGGCCCGGTGATGTCGAGCGGCGCGGAATGCTTGCGGTCCGCCTTCGGCTCCGGCGTCGGGTCGGTTTCTTGCGCGGTTCCAGAGAAAACGACGAACGTCGAACCGGCGGGCGGCAAGCGCAGTTTCAGCTTCATCCCGCCGGGAACGCGCGTGTAGTCGGTGCATGGCTCGATTTTGCCGGTGTCCGCGTGCCAGAACTGGGGCAACCGCGGCGTAACCCGGAAGGTGCAATCAGCCTCAGCATCTTCCATTGTCGTGTTGGTGACGAAGTAGATGTCCGCGTCCTGAGTGCGGCGGTGGATGTAGTCGAGATCCGCCGGTTTCCCCGGACTGGTGTAGGAGAAGTCAGGACCGATGCCGCGCTGCTGGAGAACCTCGCGGACCCGCTTGCGGTCGGCGATCACCCGGCCCTTGCCGTAGGCTTGCTCAGCCTTGCCAGCCCCCCACATGCGGTCGGCGATGGCTTTGATCTGTTCGTCACGGCGGGGGTAATCCGCCAATGTGGTGTCCCGCTCGGGCTTGGGGCCGAGCAGCGTCGCGCCCTCGCGGACGAGAGTTTCCAGTTTTGCCAGAGTAGGCAGCGGGATGTCGGGGCGCTCGGGCAGGACAATGACTTCGTAACCGACCCCATGGGGCAGCACCACCCGTCCGTCCTTGGTCTCCATGCGGTTTTCGATCACATCGGAGTTAATGACGTCGTAGTCGTATCCGGTGCCGAGTGCATCGACGGGTGCCGGGTTGGGTCTTCCGCAATGGGCGCAGGTGGGGCCGTCCAGCCGCTTGGAATCCGGACCAATCCGGCGGGTGGCGACCAGGTTGGGCGAGTCATCGCCATAGTAATAGCAGACATCCCCCACCGGCAAGCCCTGTTGTAACAGGTAGCAGCAGCGCGAGAAGTAGGCGAGCATGGGACCTGACTGATTCCACCAGGTCGCATTGACATTAAAATGCTCGCCGGCGTGATACATGTTGCCGGGCACCCCGCCACTTGGCGGCGTATGTGCAAAGGTATGGAAGGTGATGCGGTTGAGTCCGTCGCAGAAGGCGGTGTCCGCCAGCCGCTTATATTCAAGCGGACCGTCCTGCCAGCTCCGCCAGCCGGTGAAGGACTCCGCATCGACGATTTGCTGACCATAGATGTGCGCTGCGGAAGCGGCCTCTTTCACCACCCAGAACTGCGAGCCGTTCCAGAACTCTCCCCGTGGAATATCGCCCGCGCCGAGGGCTCTCAATGGTTCGACACGCGGGTAGCCACCGTGCCCACCCTCGGCGACAAGCTGCATTCCGTAGGTGTTTAGAAATTCCTTGGACGCGCGGTAATGGCCGTCGACCCACAAATCGCCGACCGTCTTGTGATAGTCGTGTTGAAAACGGGAGGTGATCTGCGGATCGGCGAAACGTTTCCCCTTCAGCACAGGCAAATACGGGATGGGATCATAGCCACGCCGCTGGCGGAATTCCGCCACAAAGGAGTCGGTCCAATCCGTCTGATTACCGATTTCGATGCTATCGGCAAACATGACGCGCATGGAATCCAGACTCAAACGCGATTTGAGGATCTGGTCAATGATGTAGCGGAAATGGCGCCTGGCCGCATTACCGTCAAGGTGATCAATGATCAGGCCGTTCGAGTTGGGGCTGGGCACCGTCAGTTTCTGTCCGGTATTGCTGGTGATAAACCTCGCAATCACCCAGGAACCAGCAGGAACATCCCAGGTGAGCAGCCCTTCGCTGTTCATCTCTTCGCTGAGGTTGACGACGGATGCAGTGTCGCGAATGACCTTGTTCGTCGTCTGCGGAAAAGCCAGTACGGCGATTTCCTTGTAGTAGAGCGGCAGACCATTGGCACCTTTGGGCGCGTTGCACTTGGGAAAAGGCAAGACCTGCGACAGTTTGGCCGGACCGTTGACAGTGATTTCGCTATGATAGAACCCCTTCATGGCATCGCGTGGCTGGACCCAACTGCCGCCGGTATTCCAACTGCTCGCCGCGACAATCCCCAAGTGCAGATTCAGGCGATCCGCTTGCTCGATGGCATGGTTGACGGCTTTGAGTGATTCGGGGCCAAGGAAGGCCGGCCCTGCTGGAATCGGCTCCTCGGGGATGGGACGGATGGCTCCGATATCCCAGATTTCAACACCTGACATCCCCTTTTCCTTCATCTGCTCCAACTCGTAGGTGATTCGCTCAAGATCGACGTCACCATTCATCCAGTCCCATAAAGCCCCTGGGCGCGCGCCAATCGGCGGATCCCGGAACAAGGCCGCCGTGGGTTCGCGACTCGCCGCAGGGCTGGCGTGGGCAATGACGAACTCGACGAGTTCCCGGCATTGAAAGAAGCCGTCCCAGACATTGTGGCCCTGCCCGGGCGGAATTCTAAGCCGCATCGAGCCGCCCAGCTCGCGGTAACGACTGGCGAGCAAGGCGGAGTTGTCTTTCAGAGGCACCACGTCATCCGCATCGCCGTGGATGTGAAAAATCGGCACGCCGGCTTTTGCCAGTGGAGCGAGGCGGTCGATCGGGTTGTTTTGTGTGAGTTGTTCTTCGAGTTGCGCCGCGGTCAGGCCGTAGGCACCGCAGGCCCGATCGAGGCCGGGCCAACTGCGGAGATTGCCAACGGGATAGATCCCGGCGATGCCGCCCACCGAATCCGGATGCTCGGCGGCCCAGTTGTAGAGCATCAACCCGCCACGGCTGCGTGGCAGCAGGACGGGTTTGCGGCTGAACCCGCGCTTTCCAATCAATTCCTGATAAATCGCCTTGAAGTGGGCACGCCCTTGCGGACTGCCATAGGATTCGCCGACATCCACGCCGGCCACGGCGATGCCGGCCGCCAGAAACCGTTCGAACATCCAACTTTCACGCGCTTCTGGAAGGGCGGGCAGCGTAGGTGCATACCACACCCACGGGGTGGGGCGATTCGGGCGAAGGTTCTCAGCCGCCGGAAGCATGACGAATGCGCTGCGTCCATCGACCTTGAAGACTTCTCCAGCAAGAGGCAGCACTTTCTGCGGTTCTGCCGCCTCGGCGGCCCACGCCCGGTTCATTGGGAGAGTCATCGTCAAAGCCAGTAGCACCGTGAATACGCCAAGGAAATTGCTCTTGAATGAAGGCATCTGTGGGGACTTCGCGTTGCCACGCCCGGCCATGCCGGACCGGAGGGCGGAAAAAAGGCGGGCGTTTCCGCCTACTCTTCCGGCGGTGCCGCGGGATTTCTTCTTTTCAGTCAATGTTCTCATCATGGTTATTTTTTCCTTACAGTCAATGTACTTATCATAAAGCCACTTGCAAAACCCTCTGAAATGCAACAGGACAGTCCTGTCGCTGACCTTTCGGAAAGCTTCACTACTCATGCTCTAATATAACGAAAATACCTTCGATTATTAAGTCCAAAATTCGTTTTTTTTT
>DATKYV010000377.1:0-13658 GCA_035528275.1 Terriglobia bacterium
GCGCAGCATGCTGCGCCCCTACACATTTCATTCGGCCGGGTCGGGCGCATCCCGTCGATTGACGGGCGCCCCTACATAGCTTCATCACGCATCAGGTCGTCGACGCGCTCGCGGGCGCGGATGAGCTCCACGTTGCCATCGTCGATCAAAACTTCGGCGGGGCGGGGGCGGGTGTTGTAATTTGAGGCAAGGACGTATCCGTAGGCGCCCACGGTGAGGATAGCCAGCAGGTCGCCGGAATTGACATCCGTCATTCTGCGGTCCTGAGCGAGAAAGTCTCCCGTCTCGCAGAGCGGGCCGACGACGTCGGCCTTCAGCTTTTCGGCGGCGCGCAGCTCCGCGGGAACGATTTCGTGATAGGAGCCGTAGAGCGTGGGCCGCATCAAGTCATTCATTCCCGCGTCAACCACCACAAAATTCTTCTGCTGATTGCGTTTCACGTAGAGGACGCGAGTGAGGAGGATCCCGGCGTTGCCCACCAGGGCGCGGCCCGGCTCGACGATCAGCCGGTAAGGCGTGCCCTGAATCCGCCCGGCAAGCTCGCGGGCGAGGCGCGGGAAATCCAGGGGCTGCTCGCCGCCGTAACGGATGCCGTAGCCGCCGCCCAAATCCAGGTACTCCACCTCGAGCCCCGCGGCGCGCAGGTTGAGCGCAACCTCGAGGATTTCGTCCATGGCCTTGAGGAACGGGTCGACCTCCAGGATTTGCGAGCCGATGTGGCAGGCGACGCCGCGCACCGCGAGGTGCTCGGAGCCGGCGGCGCGGCGATAAAGGCCCAGCGCCTCGTCCTTGGGAACGCCGAACTTGTGAACGATTTGGCCGGTGGAAATGTAGGGATGGGTTTCGGCGACGACGTCGGGATTGACGCGCACGGAAACCCCCGCGCGCTTGCCGAGCGCTTGAGCGCGGGCTTCGATCAATACCAGCTCGCCCGCCGATTCGACGTTGAACATCAGGATGCCCGCCGCCAGTCCGGCATCGACTTCCTGCTGCGTCTTCCCCACGCCGGAAAAGACCACGCGCTGCGGGTCCGCTCCGGCGCGCAGGACGCGAGCCAGCTCGCCGCCCGAAACGATGTCAAACCCCGCGCCGGCTTCGCGCAGCAGGCGGAGAATTCTGAGATTGGAATTGGCCTTCACCGAGTAGCAGACCAGGCTGGGAATCGCCTCCAATCCGCGATTCACGGCGCGGAAGTTTTCCAGGATGGCCGCCCGGCTGTACGCGTAGGTGGGCGTTCCAAAGCGCTCGGCGATGGTCTTGACCGGGACCGTCTCGCACAGGAACTGGTTCGCGCGGTATTGAAAAGCATCCATGGGGTTCGATTCGAGTTAATGGACTTTGACCACCAGGAGCGTCTGGTCGTCGCGGCGAGGCCGGCCCTGTTCGAAGCGGGTGATCTCGGCGAAGACCGCTTCCAGGATTTTCCCCACCGGGCGCGCGGCGTAATCGCGCAAGACCTTCTCCAGCCGGCGGGGACCGAACTCCTCCTCCTGCGGATTGGCCGCCTCGAGCAGGCCGTCCGAAAACATGGCGAGCACATCACCCTTTTCCAGATTCACCGCGGTTTCCTGGTAGCCGGTGTGATCGAGCAATCCCAGGGGCACGCCCTCCACGCGAATCTGCTGCGCCTGCCCTTTGCGCACCAGCACCGGCAAGGGCATGCCGGCGTTCGCCAGGCGCAAGGTCCGCGTCTTCGGCTCCCAGATGGCGTAAGTGAGGGTGATGAAGTGGCCCTCGATCCGGCGTTCCAGGAGCATGTGGTTGAGCGCGGTCAGCATTTCAGGGGCTGAGGGCCGCTGCGGCGCCAGGCTGCGCAGAATGCCGATGGCCATCGCGCCGTAAAGCGCCGCGGGCGCGCCTTTGCCGCTGACATCGCCGATGGCCAGGACGTGGCGGTCCTTGCCGTAGGCGAGGAAGTCGTAGAGATCGCCTCCCAAGCCGCGAGCCGGCAGGAAGCGAGTGCCGATCTCCAGACCGGGAATCGCCTTCGGCGCTCCCGGCATCAGGTGGAGCTGGATTTCCGTGGCGCGCTCCAGGTCACGCTCCATGCGGGCTTCGCTGCGCAGAGCCCGTTCGTACAGGCGCGCGTTCTCGATGGCAATGGCGATCTCCGGCGCCAGCGTGGAGAGAATTCGGACGTGGTCGGAGGTGAAGTAGTTCGGTTGCGGGCTTTCCAGGTCCACAACGCCCATGACGCGCTCGCCGAGAATCAGCGGGACGGCCATCTCCGACCGCGTTTCCGGACCGGAGAGAATGTAGCGCGGGTCTTTGGTCACGTCGGGGACCACGATGGGCTCGCGGGCGGCGGCGGCCGCGCCCACAATCCCCTGCCCGAAACCCACCGCGCACCTGTCGGGCATCCGCTCGTCCTGCTTCAGGGAGATCACGGTGTTGAACGCCTGCGCCTGCTCGTCGGCGAGCAGGATGCTGAAGCGGTGGTAATCGATCAGGCGCTTGGTGAGCGTCCCGATCTTCCGCAACAAGTCATTGAGCACCAGCACCGAGCTCAGCTCGCGGCTGATGTCCGCGAGCAGCCGGAGCGTCCGCGCCTGGCGGACGCTGCGGCGGTAGAGCCGCGCGTTCTCGATGGCCATGGCCATGCGGCTGGCCAGCAGCTCCAGCATGTTCTGGTGGAGGTCGGTGAAAAAATCGGGCCACGGCGCTTCCAGGTCCATCACGCCGACGAGACGGTTCTTGACGATCAGGGGAATCACCATCTCGGAACGAATGTGGGCGAGCGACTGGATGTAAGCCGGGTCGTGCTGGACGTCATTGACCACAACCGAGCGACGCGTCTCGGCCGCCCGGCCGACGATGCCCTCTCCGATCTTGATCCGCAGGTTGCGGACCATTTCTTCCGGATGCCCGACGCTGAAGCGCACTTTGAGCTCCTGCGTCTTCTCATCGAGCAGTAGGATGGCGAAGACCTCGTAGTCGATGACACGCTTCACCAGCTCGGCGATGCGCTTCATCAGTTCTTCGAGGTCGAGCGTGGAACTGATCCGCTCGCTGACCTCGAGCAGCAGGGTCAGCAGTTCGGTCAATTCCAGCGGCCGAGCCGTGAACTTGGTCGTCTCCGGCATGGAAGTTTCGGTTACTCTCGTTTCAGGTCAGTCGCCCCGGGCGCGCCCTCTTGACGACAGCCACCCGTCTCTCAGCGGGCTGGCCGATGGTCGGGCTAAACCATTCATTGTAACATACCGCCTGGGTGAGCCCGGCCGGAGTGGAGACTGGATGGACCGCAAACGCTTCGATCGATTGGTGGAACAGGCGCTGGAACGGCTGCCGGAAGTCTTTCGCAAGAAACTGACCAACGTGGCCATTATCGTCGAGGACCTGCCGCCCCGCGAACTGGGCCGGGATGGCCTGCTGATGGGGCTTTTCCACGGCGTCCCCCTTACCGAAAAATCCACTTCCTATGCCACGCCGCCGGACCGGGTCTTCCTCTACCAGAAGAACATCGAAGCCGTGTGCTCCAGCGATGAGGAAATCCGCCGGGAAATCCGCGACACCCTTCTCCACGAACTCGGCCACTATTTCGGATTGAGCGAGGATGACCTGATCGGGATTTAGCCTCTCGTGCCCTCTCCCGGTGCGTGACGGGCAATCCCCCGGTTCCGAAGCGGGCCCGGCTCGCCGGCGGGCCGTCGTGCGATAATGCGGCGGGGATTAAACTCTCGTCGTTGGAGAAAATCTTATGCCTAAGGTCCTGTTGCTCAGCGGAAGTCCAAAACCGGAAGGCAATACGGCGCAACTGATGCGGGAATGTGCCCGCATCATCGAAGAGCTGGGAGTGGAGACCGAAATCGTCTCTCTGGCGGACAGGAAAATCGAATCGTGCACCGCCTGCGGGGAATGCACGGAGCTCGGCTACTGCACCCTGGAAGACGATCTCAGCGAAATCATGAACAAGGTGAAGGAGTCGGAAGGCTTCATAGTGGGTTCTCCGGTTTACTTCGGCACGGCGCGAGGCGATGTGATGGCCGCCTTGCAGCGCATCGGTTACGTATCACGTATGACCGACCGCTTCCTCTCCGGAAAAGTGGGCGGAGCGATTGCGGTGGCCCGACGCGGCGGACACACCTTCACGCTTCAGGAAATGCTGATGTTCTTTCTCATTAACGACATGATCGTGCCGGGATCGACCTATTGGAACATGGTCTTCGGCAGGCTGCCCGGCGAGGTCTGGAAAGACACGGAGGGCATCGAGACCATCCGTCACTTCGCGGCCAACGTGGCGAATCTGGTGAAAAAGCTTTACGGCAGTGTGGCGGCACAAGCCTGAACGGGCGTGGCGGCACGAACCCGCGCCTGCGTATAATGGCGTCGCATGTTGGTCCTGGCCTTTGACACAACGAGCGAATTCGGGGGCGCGGGAATCTTCCGCGACGCCGAATGCCTTGCCAGCCTGGCGAACGAGGGCCCGGCAAACGTCTACTCGGTTTCACTTTTCGAGATGGTTGAACGGCTGTTCGGCCAGGCGCGCGATTCCGGCCCTAAACTCAGCCTTCGGGATGTTGAGCTCTTCGCGGTCGCCAACGGCCCGGGGTCGTTCACCGGGATTCGTGTCGGCCTGGCGGCGGCGCAGGCCTGGGCGAAGGCGTTTGAGCGCCCGGCGCGCGGAGTCTCGGTGCTCGAGGCCATGGTGGACGAAGGCGACCCCGAAACGGACTGGGCGGTGCCCATCCTCGACGCCCGGCGAGGCGAGTTCTACCTCAGCCTTTACCGGCGAGCGGAGCAGGCAGGCGTGGCTCGATTCGTTGCGGAAGGCGAAGGCTTGGTCCTGAAGCCTGAGGCCCTGGCGACTTTCCTCGCAGAGAATCTTCCCAGCGGAGCGGCGGTCACGTGTTTGGTACGGGCCGGGGATCGTTCGCCCCTGGAACTCGCAAATACCCTTCTGAAGTCCACTCGCTGCCGGAAAATCTCAGGTACACTGGTCGCCGCCATCGCGCGGCTGGCCCTTCGGGCGCAGGGCGAAGGCGAACCGCCGTCACCTGCGGAGCTCGATGCGTGCTACATTCGCCGCTCGGATGCGGAACTTAACTGGAAAGAGTAGCGACGAAGCCTTGCTGTCCCGCTGAGAATCATCCGCGATGAAAGTCCGGCTCTATTCGAAAGAAGACCTGCACGCCATCGTCGCCTTGCAGGCGAAATGCCAGGAGACCGCGCGCTGGACCGCCGGCGACTACCAGCGGTTGGCCGAGGACCCGCAAGGGATGGTCCTGGTGGCTGACCTCGAGACCATGGACCCGCCCAAAATCCTGGGGTTTGCGGCTTTCCACCGCATCATCGACGAGGTGGAGCTGCGGAACATGGCCGTCGACCCTGACCACCGCGAGCAGGGCGTGGGCAGAGCCCTGCTCGAAGATGCGCGGCGGCGGTTGCTGGAGGCTGGGGCCAAGCGCGTCTTTCTGGAGGTGCGCACCTCGAACAAACCCGCCCTGGCACTCTACTACTCGATGGGCTTCGCCATCCATTCCCTCCGCAAGGACTACTACCGCGAGCCGCAAGAAGACGGCTACGTATTATCCCTGGAGATCCACCCGCCGACCGTCCTTTCAAGGATATAGCCCCCAGGCTGAGTCGGGAATCCCACTAACGAATTCCGTTTAATTATGAGGGTCGTCGTGCAGAGCGGGAGCGCCAGGACGCAGGATAACCTCGTCGCTACAACGGGCAAAATGTGCCGCCAGCCACCGCCGGTTTCGCTTGAACGCCTCCCAGCGGTGTGCTAGCCTGCGCTTTGAGCCATCTTAACCGAGGGGGTGACACGCCCGTGAGCAGCCCTACCGAGGCCATCCGGGAGCAATTGATGGCCACCAACCAGGAATTCCAGCGCCTCCACGAAGAACACGCCCATTACGCAGCCCAGCTTGATGAATTAGCTTCGAAAACTTATCTGACCGAGCAGGAACAGCTGGAAGAAGTCCGGTTAAAGAAGCTGAAGCTGTGGACCAAAGACCAGATGCAGATGCTGGTCCACCGGGCGCAGGTCGCCTAGGCATTTGGTTTTCGGGGGAGTTCGTCGCGGAGGCGCGTTGCAGCTTGGCCGCCAGGGCGGGTGCGGCGTCTCAGAAGGCGGCGTATACCCCGCGCCAATCCGCCAGTGCGGCGCCGGGGGTGAAAGCACATAACCCATGGTCAAAGAGGGCTATTGGTACGGGCTGCCGCTGGTCTTGATGGCGGGCGGCCTGTTGGGTCTCAAACTCTACGTCTCGGGCGCCATCTTCCTGATCATCGCGTTCCTCATCCTCAATTTCTTCCGCGACCCTGAACGCCAGATCCCTTCAGAATCCGGAGCGGTGGTTTCTCCGGCGGATGGGCGCGTCGTCCAGGTGGTGGAAGAGGAAATCGAAGGGCGGCCGGTCCGGCGGGTAAGCATCTTCATGTCCCCGCTGGACGTTCACGTCAACCGCTCGCCGATCTCGGGGACGGTCCGGGACGTCTCCTACCACAAAGGCTCGTTCCATGTCGCGTCCTTGGAGATCGCCTCGGTGGAAAACGAGCGGAACGTCTTTTCGGTGGAGGGCGAGCAGGGCACGGTGGTGGTGAAACAGATTGCCGGACTGCTGGCGCGGCGCATTGTCTTCTGGAAACTGCCCGGGGACGCGCTCGAGCGCGGCGAGCGCGTGGGGCTGATCAAGTTCGGCTCGCGCGTCGATATCCTGATGGACCCGGAGGTTGAATTGCGGGTCAAACTGGGCGACCATATTCGGGCCGGGAGCAGCATCATTGGAATCAAACAGCCCCAAGCCTAAGGCAGCAAAGGCCGGCCGGTTGCGCCGCGGGGTATACCTCATGCCCAGCCTGTTCACCGTGGGGACGCTGGTGTGCGGCTACTTCGCCATCCTCTCTACGCTGAAAGGGACGCAGATGATGGCGGCGGGGATCGGCGCCACCTTGAGTCTGGTGGCCTTCGACAACGCCGCCAAAGCCATCGGCTGGGCCGTGCTCTTCGACGGACTCGACGGGCGCATCGCCCGCCTGACGAATTCTTCTTCGAACTTCGGCCGCGAGTTCGACTCCCTCGCCGACGTCATTACCTTCGGCGTGGCCCCGGCTTTCCTGGCCTACGCCTGGGGGGTCCGGGCGCTGGAAGAGGCCTATGGGACGCAACTTGTCCCGCACCTGCGCCAGATCGGCTGGATTGTCACGTTCGGCTTTGTCATCTGCGGAGCGGCGCGGCTGGCGCGCTTCAACATCGATAGCACCAAGGCGACGAGCGACCGCCGCTACTTTGTGGGCCTGCCGATTCCCGCCTCGGCGGGCGTGATCGCCGCGCTCGTCCACTGGTGGAAGGACCCTGTGAACGCGTGGGTCTTCGGCGTCGCTTGGCTGGCCGTGGTTGCGGTCCTGGCTTTCCTCATGGTCAGCCGCGTGCGGTATTACAGTTTCAAGGCGCTCGACCTGCGCCGGCGCCGACCTTACGTTTCCATCATCATTATCGGCCTGATCGTCTGGGCCATCTGGGCCTTCTCCGAACCGGTTCTGCTGACCATCGCTCTCACCTACCTCCTTTCCGGACCTATCGACCGCCTTACTTCGAAGTTGCGGCCGCCCCCGCCGGAGCCCAAAGAGGTCCACGCAGCATGAAGTCCGGCAAAGGAAGCTACCGGATCGCCATCGTCGGGGCGTCGTCCCTCTTGGGCAAGGAAGTCGCCGCGGTGCTCGAGGAGCGCCGCTTCCCCGTTTCCCGCCTCATCCGCTTAGCCGCCGACGAGGGCGAGCCTGAGCTGCCCATCCTCGACTTGCAGGGCGCCGCCGAGGGCGCGCTCGCCGACGAAGATGTGAGCGCCGGCGACCTGGACTTCGTCTTTCTCACCGCGCGTCGGCGCAAGTTGCCACCGTCTCTGCGCGGCCTCACGGCGGATGGCAACCGGTGCGTGATTATCCATCTCGCCGAAGGTCCAGGAGCCGCAAAGGGCAAAGCTCCGGCCTTGAGCATCCCCTTCCTCGACGGGAAAACTGCCCGTGGCGGAGGTGCGGGCGCCGCCACCGAGATCGTATCCGCCCACCCGGCAACAATCGTCCTCAGCACGCTCCTGCTGCGCCTCTCGGCGCGCTTCCCGATCCGGAGCGCCGTGGCCCAGGTGCTCTCGCCCGCCTCGGAGATGGGCTCGCGGGCCATCGATGAACTCCAGAAGCAGATCGTGAACCTGCTCAGCTTCCAGAAGATTCCCCGGGCGGTGTTTGGCAGCCAGCTGGCCTTCAACGTCCTGCCGCGCCTGGGGCGGGGAGCGCACGGCAGCCTGGCCGATCTCGAAGCCCAGGTGTGCGGTCAGTTGACGGAGTATCTGAAGAAGCGCGCCCCGGTGCCCGCGCTCCGCGTTATCCAGACTCCGGTCTTCTACGCGCTGGCCTGCTCCCTCTACGTGGAGTTCGCCCAGACCGTCACTCCCGCGGACGCCGCCGCTGCTCTGAAGGGCGCACGCGTGCGGGTATCGCGGCTGACGGAAGACGCTCCCACCCAGGTTGACGCCGCCGGATCGAGTGATATTCTGGTGGACGGCGTCTCTCCCGACCCCGCGCACCCTAAGGGCATCTGGATCTGGGCGGCGGTGGATAACATGCGCCTGGCGGCCGTGAACGCCGTGGAGATCGCGGAGAGGCTGGGCCCCGGCGCGGTGGGTTCGGCGGGATGATGAGCGTCTGCGAGTTTCCCTCCTCGAAGCTTGGCCTTGTGCTTCTGGGCTGCTGCCTTGCCCTGCTTCCCGCTGCCTGCGGCTATCGGGTGGCGGGGCGCGGCGACCGCTTGCCGCCCGACGTCAAGACCATCGCCATCCCCATCTTCGAAAACGAGACCCCACGCTTCCGCATCGAGCAACGTGTGGCCGCGGCGGTGACGCGCGAGTTCATCGAGCGGACGAAGTTTCGCATCACTCCCGAGCCGGCGGGCGCGGACGCCGTCCTGCGAGGCACCATCAAAGAGGTTCGGTCGGGGGCCATCACCTTCGACCTCAAGACCGGCCGCGCCACTTCGCTTCAGGTCCAGGTCCTTGCCGACGTCAAGCTCGTCGACCTGCACACCCAAAAGGTGCTCTTCGCCAATTCCAATTACACCTTCCGCGAGCAGTACCAGATCAGCCAGGACACTTCCGCGCTCTTTGAGGAACAGCTGCCCGCCCTCGACCGGCTCTCGCGCGACCTGGCCCGCGCGCTGGTCACCGCCATCTTGGAGAATTTCTGAGGCCGCGGAGGCCATAGTGGGCGCAAGATGCATCCCAGAATGACCACTAACATCCTTTGGTTTCAATAACATTCCGGATTTTCGACCAATGTCCTTTATTTTCAGCAACATTCCGGCTTCGTTCCAGTTTCCCCCAGGCTCGGCCTTTTGTTTTCAATAACTTTCCGGAATCCTTCGGTCAAAAACAAAACAATCCTTTTTTTGCGCTCCCACATGAGAGAGATTCCCCCATCGCAAGGAGGCCTCGCATCCTCGCCAACGACCGCCCCTCTTCGCGCGACGGCTCATTCCCGACGCGAAAATCGCTCTCCACGGCGCTTTCCCCCATCATGCTGCTCCCCCTCCTCACCAAAGTCTGCGGCACCCGCTACCCCCGGGACGCCCCCGCGGCCCGCCGCTTCTACGCCAGCTATCTAGCCTAGCACATTTCATGCCCGTTGTCAAGCCGGGGCGCTACGGCAAACTGATTCACTACCCGAGGGGGGCAGCGATTCAAAGCCAAACCTTTTCGACCCCTTAAACCCCGGCCCTCGGCCGGGCTGCGCGGCCGGGGCAAACGTTCCGGGATGGGGAGGAATGAAGGTCTATCAATCGCAAGTTGATTTCAGTGGTAAGATTTTCCTCGTCCGGGCGATTGTGGATGAGCAGGCCGAACCGCCAAGAGTTGTGACCGTTTATCGAACCGCGAAAGTGAGCAAGTATTGGAGGACACCGTGAAAGTCACCTATGATGCGGAGACGGACGTGCTGCGCATTGTGCTGAGCGCCGCTCCGGTGGAGGAAAGCGATGAGGCCAAGTCGGGGGTAATCCTCGATTACGACAAGGACGGCAGCATCGTGGGCCTGGAGATCCTGAAGGCCTCCCAGCGGACGGAAAACCCCCGCTCCCTGGAGTATGCGGTTACCGGAGATTGACGCGGCCATCCCCAAATGGCCAACCGAATGGAATGATCTGAGGAATCCCCGACGGATTTCTTGACTGCAATGCTCGCAAACATTAATGGCGATTTGAAGGTAGCCAAGATTTTGGCAGCGGAAGTGGCGGCATGAACTTGAAAGCGTACGCCCTGATCAGCTCAGGCTTCGTGTGGCTTTCTGCCGTTTCGTGTTTAATGGTCGGGAACCACGTTCTCAGAGAGACGCCCCTCGGCGTGTTGGCCCAGTGGTTTGACCGGCTCCCTTCCCCGATTGCGCATTTGCTGTATGTTATGTGCTGGAGTCATCTTCTGCTTGGCTGGCTGGCACCTTTGGTGCTTGGCTTCAAAATTCTGTTCAGAAGAGACCCGAACTCAAGAAGGCCGATCGCCACACCGAACTAACCTCAATCGATACCTGCCCGCCGAGGCTGGCCTCATGAACCGGGCGAAAGGCGTCCCTTCCCCCTTCCGCGCCGCGGAGCCCGGGAAGATACTGCACCACCTCTTTTTTCCTTGTGAGAAAGAGCACGACAGGCTGATTGGAGTTGAACCCACACGGCAACCGGCATAGAATCTCCCCCCGAGCCAAGCTTGAAGCCGAAGAATCCCATCCAAAGAGTTCTCGCCGCCCTCAAAAGGGAAGACAACATTCTTGCCTTTGGCGCTGAACTCTCTTCCTGCAAATACCGGCTCACTCTGGCCCGCTATGTGTCGATGGCGGACTTCATCCGCCGGGAATCGCAGGTCAGGAAAGCGCCCTTGAAGCTGCTCGACGTCGGCTGCGGCGAAGGGCGGCTCATCCTCTATGGCCCATTCCCCGGCGTCGAGTTCAACGGCGTCGACGTCCGGCAGTCCAGTCTCGAATTGGCTCGCCAAAGGGGTTATGCCCGGGTCGTTCGAGGCAACCTCGCCGACACCTTGTCCTGGAAGGACTCGGCCTTTGACATCGTGGTCTGCAGCCACGTCTTGGAGCACTTGCAAGACCCCGAGAAGATGGTCGCGGAGGTCTCGAGGGTCCTGAAACCCGGCGGGCTTTTCATCGTCGGCGTTCCCATCTGCGTCTGGCTGACGCGATTTCTGCGTGTCCGCCTCCTCCCTCTGCTCGCTCCCCAGAAACGACCCGAAATGCTGGCGGCGCGCTTCGGCCACGTGACGTTCTTCACCCTGCCTTCCCTCAGGGCTCTGCTCAAAGATTTTCAGATCGAGGACGTCAGAGGATTCCGATTCCTCTCCGCAGGGCGCTACCTACCGCTCGAAAACTGGCGCTGGTACTACCGCCTGAACACCGCCTGGGGCAGACTTTGCCCCCGCCTGACCTCGGAGATCAACGTGGTGGCGAGGAAGGGTTCTGGAAGCTGAGGTATTTTCCCGGAGCCTGCGAAAGCTGAACGCCTGACTGGTCCT
The DNA here is from genome assembly GCA_035528275.1 of Terriglobia bacterium. Classification (GTDB taxonomy): domain Bacteria; phylum Acidobacteriota; class Terriglobia; order UBA7540; family UBA7540; genus DATKYV01. The sequence continues at coordinate 11,508 of DATKYV010000377.1, forward strand.
TGCCTTCCCGGAAGCCATTTTGACGTAGAGGCGGCTTTAGGCCGTCCGTCAATTGACGGACGGGATTAACCCGCCGCTGCAATTTTCAAACTGGCCCACTACCGTATTTTCCTCCCGGTGGAGAAAATCTCTTATAATCCTTTCGACCGGGGCAGCCCCGCCCGCCGGCGCGGCTGGCAGGGTTCGTCTGAGCCAACCAATAAGAGATGCGACCCACCGAATTCATCGCCGCGCTTCGCAAGGGCAAGCCGGGGCCGGCGTATTTCCTGCGAGGCCCCGACCGCTTCGTGCACGAAGAATGTCGTGCCGCCGTCGTCGCCTCGCTTCCCGCCGAAGCGCGCGAGTGGTGCCTGGCGGAAATCGAGTTCCAATCCGGGCGCCTGGAGCACGAACTGGATGGCGCGAGCCAGATGCCCATGCTCGGCGGGCACAGCTTCTTCATCTTCTCCGATCCGGAGGATTTCAAGCGCGCCGGCGACGAGGACTACGAAGCGCTCGCCGCCTATCTCGAACGGCCTTCGCCTTTCGCCACCGTGGTATTTGCCGCGGTTGAGCCCGACCGGCGGCGGCGATTCATTCAGCTCCTGGAAAAGAAGACGGGTGTCGTCGAAATGCTGCCGCTCTCGGCGCGCGAGGCCGCGGCGTGGTTGAAACAGTATCTCGCCAAGGCTGGCGTGGAGATCGCCGACGAGCTGGCGGCGGAAGTCACGGAGAAATTCGAGCGCGGTGCCGACTCGCGAGGCGACGCCAAGCGCGCCGGCGTGAACCTGCTCTGGCTGCGCACGGAAATGGAGAAAGTCCTCACCGCCCGGCCGGGAGCCAAGCGCCTGGAACCCGCCGATCTCGACCTGATCGTGACCTTGCGCGAGGAACACGAAATCGGCAAGCTACTCGCCGCCATCGCCGAGCGCCGGTTTGGCGAGGCCGTCGGGCAACTGCGCGCCCTGCTGGCCGGGAAGGAATCCGAAATCCTGCTGCTCTGGTGCGTCGGCGACCTGTTCCGCCAGGCGCTGAAGGCCGGGGGGCGAGCCCCGGCCGGCCGGGGCGGCTCGTGGGGGCGCTTCGCCAATCCTTTTTCCACCCAGCAGATCGCACCGCGCGCCGCCCGGAACTACGCCCGTCCGGAGCTGCTTCACGCCCTGCGCGCCGTCCGCCGCGCGGACCTCGCCGTGAAATCCTCCTGGAAGGATTCCAAAGTCCTTCTCGAGTTTCTCCTCTGGGAAATCATCACCGGAAAAGAGACGGGAGTCGCGGCGGCGGTGGGCGAAGAATTGCCCACGCCGTCCGTGGAGGCGTGACGATGGGCCGCCCGCTTTCGCTTAACCGAGGGCGTTGAAGCGTAGGGTCAGCCGCGAGGTGTAGCGCGCGGCGGTGTTGCGATGGAGAATTCCCTTGTGGGTGGAGTGGGCGATCAGCTGGAGCGTGAGCCGCAGCAACTTCTCGGCCGCCGCCTTGTCCTTGGCGTCGAGGGCAGCGCGCAGCCGGCTGATCTGGTGACGCAGCTTCGTGCGGTGCGTGCGGTTGGCCACCGTACGCTTGTGCGTTTGCTTGATTCGCTTCAGTGCGGACTTATGACTTGCCACAGAAACTCCTTTTCGTCAAAATGCAATCTCTCAATCTAGCAGATGGCCGGCCAAAGCGTCAACGGTGAAGGCGGATGGGTAGTGGGTCAAATTGCTGTAGCGGCGCTCTCTGAGCGCCGGAAGTCCTTGAGAACTAAGATTCGGCGGTCAGAGACCGCCGCTACAAAAAGCCAAACTGGCCCACCACCGGGTGATGGGCAGCGACTCATTCTGGTTTTGTAGCGCCGGGCTTTAGCCCCAAATGCCGACCTGAAGGTCGGCGCTACAGCAAATTGGCCCGAAGCGGTGTGATGAACGAAGGCGCGCCCGGAAACGATCTGGAAGTCCTACTCGATACGGAGACGCTCGACCGGCGCATCGCGGAGCTGGGCCGGGAAATCTCCGCCGACTACCGCGGGCGGCCGCTGCGCCTAGTGGGGATCCTCAAAGGGTCCTGGGTATTCATGGCCAGCCTGGCGCGCCGGCTCGAACTCGAAGTGACGGTTGATTTCCTGGGCGTGGCGAGCTACGAGCGCTCAACCGAGCCCACGGGCGCGGTCCGAATCACCAAAGACCTCGATCACAGCAT
>DATKYV010000378.1:0-6767 GCA_035528275.1 Terriglobia bacterium
GTCTCGGACTCGCCGCGCCAGGCCGGGCGACGCCATGCCTGCCATACCGAGCCCGACCGGACCCCGTCTAACCGCGCCGCGCCGCGCCTCGCCCCGCCTCGCCAAGCCTGCCCTGCCTCGCCTCGCCGTGCCTCGCCCGGCCCGGCCTCACCTCGCCTGCCTTGCCCGGCCAGACCGTGCCTCGCCCGGCCTTGCCTCACCATGCCTGACCATGCCTTGCCTTGTTCTCTGATATGCTTTGCACTTGTCCGGGTTCGCTTTCCGCCAAGCGGCCAATTTAGTCTTTCCATTGGCGGTTGAATACCATCGCCTACCCTTCAGCGCTACACATGGCCGGCAGCGACGTCCCCGGCCCTTTTCCATGTCAGTAATCAACAGGACGCGATGGCAGCTACAGCAATAAGAATGCCCAATTGATGACAGCCATCGGCGGATCATGCCGGAAAAAACCTTCGGGCTGAAGCCACGCCAGGAAAGTTTCATCAACTCTTTTTTGACGCCTAATCGGACTCGTTGACGTTCTCGACCGGTTTCGCCAAGCAAATGCTTGGCTCTTTGACGTACCCGTTCTCGGCAGATACCGACAAGGGGTGCAATCTCCGTATAAGTCCTCGGGAATCCCTTTTCATTGGTACCATACAGCAGCGCCAGGAGTGTCGCGTTGTCAACTCTTTGTCTCATTGGCGTCAGCTTGTTTCGGTTGATTCTTTTCTTCCGGATCCAACTACGCCCTCGGCGGGCAGGGTGGAAAGATACTTCTCGAGCACGGTCTTCAACTGCCGCAACTGCCCGGCGGTGCAATAAGTCGTGGAGGCCTCGGTTTTGAGGACGTGAACATCCGGGAAGAATTCTCGGGGGTCCACGTCTACTAGTCGGCGAACCTCGAACTTCCCGCCATCCATATTCAGGTGGATATCCACATGAACTCTCATGGCTGGACCTCCTCCTTGACGGCCCGCTGCCGCTTCCGCACCGGCCTACACACGGAACACCGGTAGCCCAGCATGTGCTCCACCATGCCGTGCAGCAGGGCGCAGCGGAAGAGGCGGCAGGCGAGAAGAAGGCGGGTCATGATGCCTCCAGATTCGGCACGTCCGTCTCGATCTTGAGCGGCCCGCCGGACTCGGATACCCGCGCCGCGAGAACTTGGAACCCGCCCGCCACGGCCGCGTCGATCACGCCCTGCCAGGATCCCCGGTCCAAATGCTCCGTATCGTCCAGGATGAGAAACGGTAAGTCACCGGCCTGGAGCGCGGATATCTGGTATGCGATGGAACCGAGGCGGGCCCGGTTCACGTTCCGCCATTCGACGCCATCGACCAGGACGGAATCGCCGTCGAACTCAAGCCCCTGAACCGGCAAGGCTTCGAGCTTGGCCTTTCTCGCCCGGTCCAGCGCCTCCATGGCGCGGGAGAGCCGCTCGTACTCCAGGTTTTTCTCGCGGGTTTTGACGCGCATTCGCTCAATGGTTTCCTTCGCGCCTTTGGTCCGCTCCTGCTGCGCGGCTTTCTCTTTCGCTTCGGCGAGCGCGGCCACGATTTCATCACGCTTCGGCTTCAGGTCTTGGCGGATTTCGTCGATGGCGGCGTGTTCTAGGTGCTCGATTGCAGCGAGGGATTTTTCCATCGCCATGCCTCTCGCCGCAATAGCAAGCTGGAAGTTTTCACGTAGTTTGCGCTCGCCGTCCGCCGCTTGTTTCCGCGCGGTCTCCCGCTCGACACCAGCATCATGAGCCACGCCGGCAATCCGGTCGCTCTCGGATTTCTCCAGCGCTCGCCGATCGGATTCCAGCACATCCCGTTCCGCCGCCCAGTCCTTCTCTTCCGTCGTCTCCGGCAGCGACTTCGCCAGCTCCTTGAGGGTGCCTTCGCCGTCGCGGGCCTCGACTCCGACACGGCGCCTGGTTTCCTCGATCGACTTGCGGATCTTCTCGAATTGCTCCAAGTCGATCGGCTCAGATTGTCGGCACAGTTCCGGGAGGTCCGCCGGCTCGAAGGTGATCGGCATGGCGTCGAGGATCGCGGCGAGGAGTGCCTTCCGGCCGGCCGCCGTGGTCGCATCCGTGGATAGAATTTTTCCTGGATCGACCGCCATCGAACTGCCGAGCTGCTCGATGAATTTCCGCGGCGTCTCCGGAACCGCAAGCCCATTGACATCCGTGATCTCGTAGATAGTCCGCTTCTCGGAAACGGTCATCATGACCGTCGTCCCGCTATCAAGCGTGATCTTAGCCCAGCCTTTCTCCACGAAAGGCCGCTCCCCGCCTTCCGTCCGCCGCCGGATCGCCGGGTCGTGCCCGCCCGCGAATATCTGGAGTAGTGCGAGGAGGATCGAGGATTTGCCCACGCCATTTCCGCCGGAGAGAACCATGACCGTACCGGCGGAGAAACAGGCATTTACCGTTCCGAAGAGGTCATGGATTTCTATCCTTGAAATTCGCGCCATCACTTTTTCCTCCCGAAAACCGGCTTCGGCGTTTGCAGTTTTGGGAATTCTTCCTGTTCCCGTAGTTCTTCCGCCGAAGTCCACTCGCGCATCTGTTCCTCGGTGGGCGGGTCCGTGACGGTGGTGGCTTCGACGGCTGGCTCCGGCGACCCTTGCTGCGCCATTTTCGCCCTTGCGATCTTTTCCTCCGCGATCTTCTCCGCCGCCTCGATCGATCCCGTAGGTGCTTTCGCCTCCATCACCGCGTCCCAGGTTGTCTCGCCGTCATTGATAGCGGTCCAGATTCCGCGCAGTTCGGATAGTTCGGCGGGCTGCATTCTTTCGAGTCCGTGTTCGAGGTACATCTGGAGATCCGCCGGTTCGATTCCGATTGTGGCGAAGGCATCAATTACCTTTCGCTTCGCCGCGTCGGGATCATCCTTATCCGCCGCGCGCTCGACTTCCTTGACCTTTTCCATGCATTCATCGACGATATCGCCGGGTATGAGCCGTAGGCCGCTATTCCGGAGCGCCTTGGAGATCAGCAGATTCGTCTTATTCTGTATCTCGTCTTCACTGGCCTCGACGAGGTAGGTTTTCGCGCCCGCGGAATTCAGGCGGCTGGAAATGACCTCCTGGCCCTCGCGCGGGTTCTTCCGCTCCACTACTTTCTTGATGAGGATTTCGGTTGAGTAGGTCAGGTTGTTTTCCAGGTCGGTGACCGTGATACGCACGATACGCTGCCCCTCGTCCTCGAAAACAATACAGGATTCGGGATGCACGTTGCCGAAACAACGCAACGCGACCTCGACGAACCGGATCGATGGGCCTTCCTTGATGATATCGACCCACTTTCCGGCGACCTTTTCTCTCCCGACCGGACGCCGCCAGCGCGCGCCGCCGGGGATTTTCGCCATGCCCGGTCGTGAGCACTCCTTCAGTAGCCGCACGCGGACTGTTTCCATGTCCCGCGGCCGCTTCATGGCGACCACGAAACGAGCTTCGACGGTTGCCTTCTCTCTGGCGGCCACCGCGGCAGCCGCCGTTTCCGGGACGATGGAAAGTTCCGTCGCCGCGAATTCCTCTCGCGCGATCACCCCGCGCTGCGGTAAATTTGCTTCAGGCACTTTTGTTTTACCCTTCCACCGCCTTCGCGCGGCGTTTCTTTTTCAATCGCAATAACTTCTATGGCACTTCGGGCAGCCCACGATGAAGGCGGTCGGATAGTACTCGCCGTGTGTTTCCACCAAGTCCGCCTTGCAGCTCCAGCAAATCCCGTCCGCCGGGCAGAAATCCGGGTCATTCGGCCAGCGCTTCGGGAATTCCACGGCTCGGCGTTCGATCAGCACAGCCCGTTCACCTGACGTCATTTTCGCCTCCTGGAATGGGTAGAGTTCCTAATCAGCTTTTCCAGCCGTCTTATCCGGCACGCCTCCCATGAAGCGCAGGCAACTCCAAACGCACAGGCCGCCAACACGGTACAGACCAGGCCGGGAATTATCAGATAGTCTGGGATGAGATTCATTTCCGCCTCCCCGCCAACGCCCACATCCCCCACAGCGCCACCATCAGTCCGAGCCAGCCGGCGATGATTACGACGTCGAGCATGTCCGCCTCCGCTGGTGTTCTAGCCGCAACGCCGCCGCCAGCGCGTCGAGGGCGATGTCCGCCACTTGCGGGTCGCGCTTCCGGGCCAGCATCCCGGCCAGAAACTCCACCTGGCTGCACTTGCGCTGAATCTCGATCTCTATTTGGGCTGGCATGGCAAACCTCCCTGGAGCATCAGCACGGCCGCGACGCGAGTATTCATGCGCGGATCCGCCTGGTGGGGCTCCGTCTGCTCGCGGCTTGGGCGGTACGGGGTAATCACGCGACCTCCTCGAATGGGCATACCAGCATCGACCGGATGATCCGGCACATTTCCTGATGTGCGGCCCAGGCGGCGGCCTCGGCGGCGTCCCTGGCGGCGGCCCTGGCGGCCCAGGCGGCGGCCCAGGCGGCGGCCTCGGCGGCGTCCCTGGCGGCCCTGGCGGCCCAGGCGGCGGCCTCGGCGGCGTCCCTGGCGGCCCTGGCGTCCCTGGCGGCGGCCTCGGCGGCGGCCCTGTTCCACTCGCTTGGCTCTTCCGCCCATCTCTCGGCCGCCTCAATCGCCAGAAGCGGTCGGCGGTCATCCGTAGCCACGTATTGCAGTACCGTCCTTGCGCATGCCGCCGTAGCGACTACTATCTGCTGGTGGCTGTTCCGTTCCGTCTCAGCCGCCCACCATAGCAGCCAGTCGGCACGCTCACATTCGGTCCACGCCTGGGCTGCCGTACGGTCACCGGCCCATCTACACGCTTCCGAGCAGGCGTCAAGTTCCGCGAGGTGTTCCTGGAGCTGCGTCACGCAACTTCCTCCATCGTCTGCTGGCGGACTTGCTCCGCGATCTGGAGGCCCGACTGCAGCGTCAGTCGCAGTGACCGGTAGCCCCGTTCGAATCCGGCGCCACAGGCCAGAATTATCGATGCGACCTCATGGCGCGTCAGGCCGAACCGCCGCGACAAAATCCTCTCGTGGTCCTCGTGGAGTCCCATCGCACGGATCTCCACCGCGGCGTCGAAAACGGCGCGAGAAAGAACCGGGGAAACGATTCGCTTGCCGGTGCGAAAGGCTTTGTATTCAACGGTTTCACGCCGTGGTCCTTTCCGGGGCGGCGCGCTTGGCGTAACATTTTCACGTATGAACATTTTCATGGTCCTTTGTTTGGTGTTCGCCGGTTGGTTGCTGCGGAGGAGCATAATGCGTTGTGGTGTTGGAACAGCGCGGGCCCGCCGTCGACGTGCGATCTTCGCGGCGCTGGGCGCGGGCAATACTGATCATGTAGTGGGCGATGGTTTCGATATGCTCAGTCGAAATGTCCTTCTCTTGCAGGCGCCCGACCAGATCCTCAGCCGTATAGAAGTCGCGCCGGGCGGCCGGGAAGCGGCGGTCAGACTGCATGACGCCTCCGCTCCAATCGCTCCTGAACTGCCAACTCCACGAATGCCTGAAAGCTCACGCCATCATCGATGGCGGCTTTCTTCGCGGCTCTGATGAGGCGCTCCAACATTCGGACGGACATGAAGCGCCTGCCCATGGCCTTTCCGTGCCCGTGTTTTTGTGATATTGTTTCAGACGGCATCTAGGAGAGAGTCTAACGGTATTCCGGTATTCTGTCAAGAGGAAATACTAAAAGAGGGTTATGAATAATTTTTATACCAAAGGGAGGAGCTATAAAGTGACGGGGAAGACGAGTGTCGTGATCGAGCCGGACCTGCTCAAACAGGCGAAGAGAAAGGCGATGGATCGCGGGATTAAGGTGGAGAGTAAAGAGCGGGTGATCCGGCGGGCGTGCTTCTGTGCCCCGTCGAAAGGGGATGTCGATGACGTTAGCCGCTGGGCCGGCGTGAACCGGGCGGAATTTCTGCGCGAGGTCGGCCGGACGGGTTCTGCTCTGCTCGGCGATGGCGACCAGGCCCTCATGCTCGAGCCCGGCATCCTCCGGCATCAGATCCGATTGTCGAATGGCGAGGACTGCTGGATCTACCGCGAGGCGCTCGAACCGTAGGGATAAATAGAAATCCTCAGGCGATCTGTGCCTGCAACTGATAGCTGAACGGCTGGCCCTGCTCGACCTGCCCCAGATCGGCCGGCGAGGTCACGACGATTTTCGCCGGAGGGGGAGGAGGAGGCGGAGGGGGAGGCGGTTCGGTGACCGTGATTGTATGGGTACTGCGGACAGCCTGCGCGGAGCCGTCAGGTAGGCTCGCTTCGACGTCGAAGGCGTATATGCCCGGCGCACCTATTGCCGTGCCTGCAATTTGGCCATCCTGTGATAGGGATAGTCCTTGCGGTAAGGTGCCCCCCACGAGCCTCCAGACAAACACAGAAGGGGGATCAGGAGGAGGTGGAGCCACTCCATCCGTGATTATTATCGAACGCCTAACCTGCGTACCGTCGATCTGTTCGTGCGCCATTGTCGGTACGAAGCCGAAATTGGTCTTACAGGACACCGTAGACGCGTCTCCAGAGAGCGCACACATGGGCATTGAGTCGTAGTCGTTATCGTACACAGTCGGGTCTGTAAGGTATCTCACGCTGCGGATTTTTGCCAGCCGCTTCACTGTGAACTTACGGTCCCCAGTCATTTCAAGCGTGATCGCTTCGTACCCAAACGGTGCAAGCTCGCCGGGTGCATCCGCTCCCTTGGCAACCGAATTCGGCGAGTGACCGACAACGCAGACCGGAGCAATCTTCGCGCAGTTGTAATGAGTACTCCCAGCACCGGCAATCACCGGCGACTGCCAGGAATCACGGTATGTTGC
>DATKYV010000379.1:0-25853 GCA_035528275.1 Terriglobia bacterium
TCGAGGCCTTCGAGGATTTCGGCAGACATGCCGTCGTGGGAGCCCACGCGGACCGGCTGCTCGCGCAGGCCGGCGGCGGTCTTGACTCGAACCGTGGCGACCCCATCGGCGAAATCCACGGCGCGGAAGGGAACCACCAGGACGTTTTCCTTGTACTCCAGCGGCACGTCGACGTCCACGCGCAGGCCCACGCGCAGGCCGACGCGCAGCGGCGAGCCGGGCTCGAGTTCAACAAAGGTTTCCAGGATTTCGGTGTCCACTTTCTCCAGGGGATTGTCGGTTTGGATTTTCTTCCTTCCCAGGCCGCCGCTGATCCGCTCGATGCGCCCATAGAAGGTCCGGCTCGGGAAGGCATCGCAACGAATCTCGGCGCGCCGGCGAAAGATCGCGGCGCCGTTGTTTTTGCCAAATGGAGATTGGGCAAGAACCGGAAGGACAAGGTCCAACTGACGTCGGGCCGAACCGGCGTGGCGCGGGCGGTTTCAGACCGCGCGAGCGCGTCCGGTGGATTCCCGGATAACCAATTCGGGTTCCACCAGAATCTCGCTGCCCCGCGCGTGCCCGTCGCCGAGTTCAGGAACCAGAGCCGCGAAGGCCAGGTGACCGATCTTCTCGCGCGGAATATTCACCGTAGTGAGAGGAGGGTGCGCGAACTCCGACAGGCTGATGTTGTCGTACCCCGTGACCGATACGTCGCCCGGGATGGAATAACCGTGCTCGCGGACCTCTTTCATTACCCCCAGTGCCATGTAGTCGTTCACGCAGATGATGGCCGTGGGCTTGAAGCCCGTGGCCAGAAGTTGCCGGGTCGCCTGCTGGCCTCCGGCAGGCCCGTCGCGATCCGCCGCCGTGGCGTACTCCACTTCACCCGCGTATCCCTTCATCGTTTCGAGAAACGACCTCTTGCGGTCCATGAGAGGGTCGAGGCCGACGTGGTGACCGATAAAGGCCATGCGCCGGTGGCCCAGGGTGTGCAAGTACTCGACGACTTTCTGAATTCCCTTCTCGTACTTCACCTTGATGTTGCTGATGTTTCGAGCCGGAGTGCCTACGTCGTAGAAAACGATCGGAAGGTTGCTCTCGGTCAGCTCCTGAATCAGCGTGGGCTCCATTTCGGAGACCACCACCGCCAAGCCGGCGAGGCGGCGGCCCATCATCAGATGGACACAGGAGACCAGTTGGCGCGCCTTGTAGTCCGTGTTGGCCACCAGCACTTCGTAGCCGTGGCGATGGGCGTCGGACTCCAGGGCGCGGAAGATATCCAGAAAGAAGGGATTCTCGAGGTTGGAAACGATCATGCCCAGCGTCTTGCTCTTCCCGCCGGCCAGCGTCCGCGCGTGGATGTTGGGATGATACTTCAGTTCCCGAATCGCCTTTTCCACCCGCGAACGGGTGGAATTCTTGACGGGACCAACGTTGTTAACAACGCGGGAAACTGTGGCAATGGAGACCTTGGCTCGCTTTGCAACTTCTTCAAGTCGCATGGATTATTTCAACCTCAGCAGTCAGTCACCAGGGGCCGTAGGATGAAAGCGCTTAATTCATGCAACTGCTTCTAACACACAATATTACGCTCGTCAAGTCCACCGCTTCAAGATGCTTTTCACGAGGTTTTCAGTCGCCCCCCGGTGAGCATCAGCGAACCTACCTACTCGCGGGGGGGCTTGAGGCGCGAGTCGAGCTCCAGCGCCTTCTGGAATTCCACCCTGGCTTCATCCGCATCGCCCTTCTGCCGCAAGGCCAAGCCGAGATGGAAGTGAGCCGGCGCGTAATCGGGCGCCAGCTTCAGTGCGGCCCGGAACTGGGCAATCGCCCCCTCCAGGTCGCCCTCGCGCAGTTTCTTGGCTCCGGTATTGGTGGCGAGGGTTGCGGCCTGAGTATTGGCGAGAGCCTTGTTCAGGGCCTCAGCTTTTTGGAACTCCACCGCTGCCTCCGAAAGATTCCCTCCTTGTCTGAGAACCATCCCCATCGCCTGATGCGCACCGGGGTCATTAGGGTCAAGACGGAGCGCCGTCTCGAGCGCCTTGCGGGCGCCCTCGAGATCTCCTTGCTGGCGGAGGACTGAACCGAGGATGTAATGGGCCTGCTGGTAGTCGGGGCGAGCGCGAATGGCCGCGTCAAATTGAGCGGCCGCTTCTTGCAGTTTCCCCTGCTGCCGCAGAATGACCCCCAGGGTGTAATGAGGCTCGGGCAGTGCCGGGTCAAGCCCAACGGCTGATTCGAGAGCTTTGGTGGCATCTTCGAACCTGTCCATTTGTTTGTAGGCCACCCCCAGGTTGTAGTGCGCCTCGGCGCTGCGCGGGTCGAGTTCAATCAGAGCGCGGTAGGTGGCCACGGCGTCTTCCCACTGGGCTTTCTGGAGCAGGGTGACCTACCCCCTGTTGTTATACCACTCCCTGTGTTAGTCCTTGCGCGGTTTGAGCGGGTGCGTGTGGAAGCCCCAGGCTTCCAGGCCCACGTCCAGGATAATGTGACCCTCACCGTCGACGCCGCCACCCGCGTGGACGCGACGCTGCAAGTCGGAGCGATTACCCAGACCGTGGAGGTCACGGCCGAAGTTTCGCTTCTCAAGACCGAGCGCACCGACGTGGCCGTTTCTTTCCAGACCAAAGCGGTCGAGGAGCTCCCCGTCTATGACCGCAACTTCACCAAATTCGAGTTGCTGACCCCTGGCACCCAGATGCTCGGCTGGCAGCACGCATCGAGCGAAAACCCTCAGGGCAGCATCCAGATCTCCGTCAACGGCCAGCACTTCAGCGGAACGTCGTTCCAGCTGGATGGCACGGACAATCGCGACCCGATCCTGGGGATCATCGTCATCAATCCCACGCTCGAGTCGGTGACCGAAGCCAAGATCACTACCCAAAACTACGACGCGGAATTCGGCCAGGCGACTGCCGGCGTGGTCTCAGCGCAGACCAAGTCAGGATCGAACGACCTTCACGGCAGCGCCTTCCTCTTCCGTCGCAACGACCTGACCATGGCGCGTCAGCCGTTTTCCCAGTCGCAGCCACTGCCCTTCCCCAACACCGACCCCAACAAGTACATTCCCGACACACTGTGAATCAGTTTGGCGGGTCATTGGGAGGGCCCATCAAGAAGAATAAGACCTTCATCTTCGGAGACTATCAGGGCACGCGGCGCAAGAATGGCGGCTCCGTCCTGACCAGTGTGCCTACGGCGTTGGCGCGCACGGGCGACCTCAGCGAGTACCCGGCGGCCATCTTCGACCCACTCGATGCCAACGGCAACGAGGTCGCCCCGGCGAATCGGTCGCAGTTCTTCTACAACGGCATGGCCAACGTCATTCCGCCGTCTCGCCTGTCACCTGAGACGCAGGCGATTCTGGATCTGGTTCCGATGCCGAACATAGCCGGGGCTGGCGTGGAAAACAACTTCACCGGATCGGGGACGGAGCGTTTTAACGACGATGCGTTCAACGTTCGCGCGGACCACTACTGGTCCGAGAATCTCCACATCTTCGGCCGCTACAGCTTTGCCCGCTTCAAGCGTGCAGGCCCGGGCGCTTTCGGTGACCTCGTCGGTGGGCCGGCTTTTGACAACATATTCTTCGCCGGCCAGTCCGACGTCCGCAACCAGAGCATTGCATCCGGTTTCGATTACACGGTCAGCCCCACTTGGCTCACCGATTTCCGGTTCGGGTTCTACCGGTACCGGGTCTTTGTCCGGCCCGGGGGAGGAGGAACTCCGGCCACCGATGCTGGCATCCCCGGATTGAATATCCCGGATGACCCCACGACAATCGGCATGCCCGCCTTCTTCATCTATGGCACGGGCGGCTTCAACCTGGGATACTCGCTGGGCACCAACCAGTGCAACTGCCCTTTGGACCAGGAGGAGAACCAGTTCCAGTTCGTCAACAACTGGACCAATATCCGAGGTAACCACACATTCAAGTTCGGAACGGACATCCGGTACGCCACGAACCTGCGCGTTCCCAGTGACAGTCACCGCGCAGGCGAATTGAGCTTCTACGATGATCGAACGCGCGGAGCTTCGGGCGGCGGACTCGGCTTGGCCGCCTTCCTGCTCGGCGACGTTTCGCGCTCCGACCGCTACGTTTCCAAGATCTCGAATGCGGGCGAGCGCCAAAACCGTCAATTCTTTTACGGGCAGGATACCTGGCGCATTACCCCAAAGTTCACCCTGAGCTTCGGACTGCGCTGGGAAGTTTACTACCCACAGACGGTCACCGGGCCCGGCGCGGGCGGATTTGTACAGCCCTCCACCGGCGAAGTCTGGGTTACGGGCGAAAACGGTATCGGTTTGAACGGCAACGTGGACAACACCTTCACCAACTTCGCGCCGCGCGTCGGCATCGCTTACCAGATCTCGCCCAAGACGGTGCTGCGCATGGGTTACGGACGGAGCTTTGACGTCGGCGTTTTCGGCTCCACTTTCGGCCACAGTGTGACCCAGAACCTTCCCGTCCTGGCTCGCCAGGAGATCAACCCCCGCGGAGAACTACCTCAGCGTATACAACCTTTCCGAGGGACCTCCACCTTACGACCCGGCCACCGGGCTTGAAAACAACTGCCTGACGGCCGATGGCAAGGCCCCCAATCCGATTACCAATCCTGACGGCTCGCTCACAACGTGCCTTGGTCCCAACGGCTTTTCCCTCTTGCCTGATGGCATCAACTCCTTCGTTCTGCCGAACAAGATGCGGTTGCCCACCGTGGACGCCTGGAACGCCACGTTCCAGCACCAGCTGACGCCGACCATCGCCGTCGAGGTCGCCTATGTGGGTAACAAGGGCACGCACGTGTTCGTGGGTGAAGGGCCCGATTACAGCTTTAACGAGCCGACCCTCGAAGGCTTCCCGGACGTGAGCCAAAACGAGCGGCGCCCCTTTTACCATCTCTACGGCTGGACGCAGGGTTTCCGCTACTTCGGCGACGATTCCAACAACCGCTATCACTCGCTCCAGACCAAGGTGGAAAAGCGGTTCTCGGGCAGCTACTCCCTCCTCGCCCATTACACCTTGCAGCGAGCATGGAACTATGGCGGGGGCTACTACATCTGGGACCGGAGCGTGGATTGGGGTCGCAACGATTTCTACGCCACACACGTGTTTGTCGTGAACAACATCTGGGAGCTGCCGTTCGGCCGGGGCAAGACGTATCTGAGCAACGCCGACGCGATGGCCCGTGCGGCGAAACTTCTGAATGAGCATCAATTGGACGAGGCCATCGCCCTCCTCAGCCAGCTCGAACAGAAAGACCCGAGGCCTCCGGGACTCGACGCCAAACTGGGAAAGGCCTACTACGAAAAGCGCGATTATCCCCTCGCCATCACTCACCTCGAACGTGCCCTCAAGGAAGATCCCCGCGACGGCGAGTCAACGCAGCTCCTGGGAATCTCCTATTACCTCTTCGGCCGCTTGCCGCAGGCCATCCCGCTTCTCGAGCAGGTGCAGTCTGAGCTTCCCCGCCCGGACGTGACCGGGTCCTACATTCTGGGCGTCAGCTACCTCCAGACCCAACAGTGGGAGAAGGCGCGCCTCGCCTTCGCCAAGATGTTCTCCGTGCCTCCCGAAAGCGCCGGAGCTTACGTCGTGCTGGGCCAGATGATGCTCCGCCAGCAGTTTGAAGACCCGGCCATTCCCGTCCTCAGGAAAGCCTTGGAGCTCGACCCGCGCATTCCCATGGCACATTTTCTTCTGGGTGAGATTTACCTCTTCAAGGGTGACGAGAAGCTGGGGCTCGAAGAGTTTCACCAGGAGTTGGAACTCAATCCCATCATGTGGCTGGTCTACTGGCGCATGGGCGACGCCTACGCGCGCCAGCAGAACTGGAACGAGGCGGAGCGGGCGCTGAAGCAGGCCATCTGGCTCAATCAGAATTTCACCGGCCCGTACATCCTGCTGGGAAAAGTCCTGATCAAGAAGGGTGACCCCCAGCTCGCTTCAGGCTTCCTGGAGAAGGCCGTGAAGATGGACCCCAACAACTACCTGGCACACTATCTGCTCGGGCAGGCTTACAAGGAACTGGGCCGGAACGAAGAGGCAAACGAGCACTTCAAGCTTACCCAAACCCTCCGCGAAGTGAAAGATCCCTAGAGAGCCAAGTCGAGCCCCACCAGGACAGGCGCGGATTCCGCCTTGGCACCGGTGTTTTCCCCATCACCTTCGATTTCCGCGAGTGAATCGGCAGGCAGGTGGAATGAAAGCGAGCGCGTGATGGTCCGCTTGAAAGCCTTGGCGGAGCCCGAGGGCTGATAGAAAACCGCCGCGAGGTTGGGATGGCGGGAAAGGTATCGGCATCTGCCTTCCACGCCGAGCACAAACATGGCGGTCGATAGCGCGTCCGCCTGGGTGGCGCGGGGAGCAAGGACCGCCGTCGAGAGCATATTCTCCACCGGCCGTCCGGTAAGAGGATTCAAGATGTGGGAGTAAATTTTTCCATCCAGCTCGAAGAATTTTTCATAGTTGCCGGAAACCGATAGGGCGAAGTTCTTGAGAAAGACCACGTCCCCGGCTTTTTCCGCGTCGTAGGGATCGCGAATCGTAATCCTCCAGGCGCGGTCATCGGGGGGTGCCCCGAGCGCATAGATCGTGCTCGTGCCGCTTGACACCAGCGCCTGCGTCACCCCATAAGAGCGCAGGATGTCGACGGCGCGATCGACGGCATAACCTTTGGCGATTCCGCCCAGGTCAATCTCAATTCCCGCGGTGTCAAAGCGAATGGTGCGCGCCGCCGGGTTGAGATGCACGTGTTGATACCCGATCTTTTCGAGGGCACTGCCGATTTCCGACTTCGCCGGCAAACGCCCCTGGCCGCGAAAGAATCCCCAGGCGCGCATCAACGGCCCCACGGTGATGTCAAACGCCCCGCCGGTCTCTTCGCCGTAGCGCAGCGAATCCTCGAGCAGCCGAAAAAGCTGCGGCTCGACGAGCACTTGTTCCGTGGCGGCGTTTCGGTTGATTGCGGAGAGCTCGCTCTGCGGCTTGTAGTTGCTCATCTGCGCGTCGATGCGGTCGATTTCCTCGAAGGCTTCGTTGACGACAGCCGCCAGTTGACGTCCGTCCGCGCCGTACGCCACCACGGTGAAAACCGTACCCATCGCGTTGTGCGAGGCCTCATAGCGCACCACCTCGCCCGCCGCACGGACGTTAGGCACGGCACAAAGCAGGGCGAGGAGCAGGAGAGCCGAGGGCTTGATCGTGAAATTGTGTTTAGGGAGGAGGAAGAGACCGCGAGACATCTCGAACCCCCGCGCGATTATGGAAAACGCTGAGCGGGCGGGGGAACACTTGGCGGGTAGATTCATTCTTCCGCTCGATCGCCGCTCGGGGCGCTCACGTCTGGTTGGGTTGGGATGCGGATTTTTCCGGCCAAAACACCTTCTGGCCCGTGTCGATGGCGCGGTTGCCGTAGATTACCGCCAGCGCGTCGGCCGCTCCAAGCTCCAGCGGCACCACCGCTGGCTTCCCTTCCCGGATGCTGGTGAAGAAATTCACGAGCTCGCTCCACAAAGGGTTGTGCGGCTCTTCGTACTCGTAGATGCCCATGGAGGCCAGCCAGCGCTTGGCGTAACGCAGCTCGCGGTCGAGAAACCCTTCCGCGCCATTGATCTTCTCGGGGAAGATGGGGATGCCTTTCTGCTCAGCCTCCTCGGTGACGGTCGCGCCCGCCCACCAATCTTCCTTGGCGCCGCCCTTGGTGGCTTTGGCCGCTTTCTCGTGGTAGTACATTCCCTCGCCGATGGTGATGATCAGGGTTCCGCCGTCCCCCATGATCTGCTCGTCGAAGCGATGGTGGGCGTTGTAGAGGATGGAGCTGAAGACCATCTTGCGGCCTTCGGGGTATTCGAAGATGACCTCCACGTTGTCCCAGACCTCGCGCCCGTCCTTCCAGTAATCGATCCCTCCCGTGCCCATCACCGAAACGGGCTCGGCGCCGAACGCCCAGTTGGCAACGTCAATCTGGTGCGACGCCAGCTCCGCCATCAATCCGCCGGAATAGTCGCGATACATCCGCCAGTTGATCAGCCTTTCGAATTTCGGGTCCGCCACCGGCCGGCGCCAGTCGCTGTTGCGATGCCACTGGGCGCGTACGAACATCACCTTGCCGAGCGCGCCCTTACGGATCATTTCCATAGCCACCCGGTAGAGGACGCTCGACCGCCGCTGCAAACCGGTCTGCAGCACCTGTTGGGAATGTGCCGCTGCGGCCTGCCGGATGGGCTCCGCTTCTTCTTCCTTGAAGAACATGCTCTTCTCAACGAAGACGTGCTTGCCGGCATTCAGGGCGTCAATAATCATCCGCGCGTGAAGGTAGAGCGGGGTGGCGATCATTACCGCATCAATATCCTTTCGCTCGAGAAGCTTGTGGTAGTCCTCGTAGGTCTGGGGATTCGTGCCGATGGTCTCCACGCCCTTCTTGAGATTCGGCGGGTAGATGTCGCAGGTGGCCACGCAGCGCCCGGCGGGGATGGTGGCCAGTTGGCGAAGCAGGTCACAACCCTGCGTGCCCGTCCCAATGAATCCAAAATTCACCACCTCGCCGGGATGGGGAATGGCGAGGATCGCCGGCGCTCCGAGCGCGGGCATCGTAGAAGCGGCCGCTACGCCCGCAGCGGTCTTCAGGAAATCGCGGCGCGTCACCTCGTGCTCTTTCTCCATACTGATGTCTCCTTCCCGTCTTCGAGTTCGTTCGCCGTGCCGGCGGGAGATTCCGCGCAAAAAGTCTTCCCCATTCACTTTAGAGCACTTCGTTCGCCAAAACGAGGGGTCGAAGTCAACCTCTAACCAGCTGAAAATACAGTAGATACCATATCCGCTTGACTCATGTCAATTTCCCCGGCAGGCTGCGGAAAAAACACGCAGCTTGAGCCTCCCTTTCGCACTCATTCACTGGGTTGAAATCGAAACAGGACGCGCACCGCCCCGACGGCGTGCCTCACGGCCTCGCAGGTTATCCCGTCCCCGCCGTCCGGCATCTAAGTTATACTGACTGTAGAGGGAGAATCGAAAGGATTGAATTCCCGGATTTTGCTCACCAGACCTCTTTCGCTTGCCGTCATCCTTCTCACCGCCACCGGACTCTCCGCGCAGACTGAAATCCCTCGCGACGACGTCACCCAGGAGAGCCTGAGGTTCACAAAAGTTTATTCGCTCGTCGAAGAGAATCTTGCGGAGCCGGTGGACCCGAACCGCGGCATTTTCGACGGCGGCATTCGAGGCATGCTCAGGGTTCTTGATCCCTTTTCGTCTTTTCTCGATGAAGACCAGTTCCAACAGCTCAAAGACCAGACGCGGGGAAAGACACGCGGCTTCGGGTCGATCCTTTACGTTCAGCCGGGGAAGATCATGGTTCTGCAGGCGGCGGAGGGTTCGCCCGCCTGGCGGGCGGGGCTGGGACCCGGCGACGAAATCGTGGAAGTCAACGGCACGCGCATCGACCGGCTGGACCTCGAGTCGCTGGTTCGCCTGCTGCAGCGCGCCCGCTCGCAGCGCGTGCGGCTGGGAGTCATCCGCCCCGGACAGGTGGTGGCCCAGGTTTTCGAACTGTTCCCGGCCGAAGTGAATATGCCCAGCGTCGACCAGGCGTTTCTTCTCGAGCCCGGCATTGCTTACCTTCACGTTTCCGGCTTCGACCAGAAAACCCCGCGCGAAGTCGCCGCCGCGGTGGAGCGGCTCGGCGGCGCGGAATTGAAGGGCGTGCTGCTCGACCTCCGCAACAACTTCGGCGGCGTTCTCGAATCGGCCGTCCAGGCAGCCAGCCTGTTCCTGCCGCCCGACCAGACGGTGCTCACGGTGCGCGGCCGGGCGTTTCCGGAAAGGACGGAACGGACGCGGGCTGTTGCCGCGCGCTTTGAGATGCCGCTCATCGTTCTTATCAACGGCAATACCGCCAGCGCCTCGGAAGTGCTGGCCGCCGCCCTGCAGGAGCACGACCGGGCGTTGATCGTCGGCGAGCCCAGCTTCGGGAAAGGCGTCGTGGAAACGGTCAGCGAGCTGAGCGAAGGAACCGGCCTGGTCCTGACCACCGCGCAGTATTTCACCCCCAGCGGGCGCTCTCTCCAGCGGCCCATTCCCGGAACGTTGCTGGCGGAAGCAACCGCGGGCGCCGATCCGGCGTCCGAGGCGACGCCCGAATTCCGCACCGCCGGCGGAAGGCCCCTCACTTCCGGTGGCGGCATTACGCCGGACGTCGTGGCTCCCGGCCGTGAGCTCGATCCCTGGGTGACATTCCTGAACCAGCGCGGCACGTTCACGACTTTTTCCTCCGAGTTCCTCACCACCGGCGAGCGCGTGAATCGCTCGTTCGAACCCGATGCCCCAGTGCTTGCCCGGTTCCGCGACTTTCTGGACCGGCAGAGAATTCGTGTCCCCGAAGAGTATTGGGGCGAGGACCAGGATTTTCTGAAGCTCCGCATCAAGACGGAGCTCTTCAACCTTGTCTTCGGCCTCGACGTGGGAGAAGAAATCGAAACGCGCAGCGACCCTCAGGTCCGGAAGGCTGCCTCCCTCTTCCCGAAGATTCCCCAACTGCTGAAACCCTCCGCCCCCAAGAAGAAATCCTCGCCTTCGAAGCCCACCGGCCCACAGTAGCCGAGGTCCTGGCTCCCGTCGGCCAACAGGACGTTGACGCAGGCCATGAGCGGCGGCCGGTTTATGCCAAATTCCCTGCCAAACTGGATTTGTCCGGCCGAGA
The DNA here is from genome assembly GCA_035528275.1 of Terriglobia bacterium. Lineage (GTDB taxonomy): Bacteria > Acidobacteriota > Terriglobia > UBA7540 > UBA7540 > DATKYV01. The sequence goes on from DATKYV010000379.1 coordinate 10,683, forward strand.
ATAGCTTCGATTTGAATACGTTTTTTCTGAACCGGTTCTGTATTTTCAACAACATAGCGGCTTTGCTTTTGCGTTTTAGGCGTCTCTGGCCTCCAGCCCGAACTCGCCGTCTGTTCTCAAAACCTTCGGCGGGTGTGAAGCGGGTGACGGGGTTTTCGGGGCAGGCCTCCAGGGGCATTTCGGAGAGCAACCCCAGGAGCCCGAAGGCGGCTCCTTTCAGGCGGGGGTGGCGGTTCGGGGTCCTCATGGCCTAGCTAGCTAGCCTATAACAATGAGGCCGAGCTGTCAACCGGAATCTTTAGCGCGGAGGGGTGCCCACCCGGAACGCCTCGAATGGGATTCGAAGCGCCCAGGAAAGGCCCGGAAACGCCCACCATGGTTTTGAATTCGACGATTGCCGCGCCCGGAGGCACAGCGGATTGCGCAGCGGCATTTTGCAAAGACGCAATGCCGAGAAGCAGTAAACTCGTGGCGGGTAGCGTGGCTTTTCTCACGATCATCCCTCCTCAAGATTAGTCAGTCGCGTGTTCTACATCGCCCCGGCGGCGTTCTGCCGTCGCGACCGGATGGGGGCGAGTGCAATGCAGCAAGAGGCAGGCACCGGCGGCGTCTGTGAATCTCCCCGCGGCACAGCACTGGATTGAGGATGCTATCTGCCTGTTGAAACCCCACCCCGACGGTAATCTGGATCGCCCCCAGATTACCGGCCGCGGCCGGCGCGGATGTCACGGCCCTGTCATCAGTTGGCAATCAGTTCGTCGCTGGATTGGCGGCTGGGATGGTTCGATGGAGAGTTCTTGGTGGGCGCGAGCCCGGCCCTCAAGCTTTCTGAGCTACCTCGCGGACGACTTCGAGCGCAGCGTCGATTTCGGCTTCGCTATTGTAGATCTGGCAGGAGTGGCGGACTCCAAGTGGGTCGCTCATGGCGCGGACGCGCAGGCGGCGTCGAGTCCACAAAGCTTCCTGAAGGCCAGCGCCCGTCATCCCCTCCACCGCATAGACGGCGACCGCACCCGCGATTTCCGGGTGGACGGGCGAATTGATCTTGACGCCCGGAATTTCCTTCAAGCCCTCACGCAATCGGTCGGCGAGCGCGCGAATCCGGTTCCGCACACGTTCGGGCCCGATGCGAAAGTGGAAGTCGAGCGCGGCGTCGAATCCTGTTTGCAGCGAGCGGTTTCCCGTGCCGTACTGCATGAAGCGGTACATTCCATCGGCGTGGTTGTCCCACTGAGCGCTGCACAGCGTCGTCCAAAACATCTCTTGCCTCTCGCGGCGGATGTAGAGCATGCCGTTGCCGGCGGGCGCGAGCAGCCACTTGTGGGGACTCGAGAAGTAGGCGTCGCAGTCGAGCGCCTTGAGGTCTACTTCGACCTGGCCGACGGCCTGCGCGCCGTCGATGAGCGCCAGGCAATTGTGCTCGTGGGCCAATTGCGTCAGGCGCTTGACGGGCAGCACCACGGCGGTCGCGGAAATGATGTGCGGAAACGCCAGGACGCGCGTTCGCGGCGTGATGGCCTCGGAAAACAGGCGAACCAACTCGTCCGGGTCGTTCGCGGGGACGGGAATCTTCACTTGCTTCCAGACGATGCCGTCGCGCTTGGCGCGCATCTGCCAGCCGCAAACCCCTCCGGGGTGCTCCTGGTCCGTTGTGACGACCTCGTCGCCCTCTTTGAGGTCTACGCCGTTCGCCAGGAAGTTCATGCCGAAGGTGGCGTTCTGGGTGATGGCCAAATCGAGCGCGTGGGCGTTGACGAGCTTCCCCAACTTCTCGCGCAGCGGCAGTTCCGGCGTGTAGCCGCTGAACCATTCAGGGACGCGAGGTGAATAGTCCCAGCGGGTAATGGTGAGCTGGAGCGTCCGCATCTCTTCGATGACGCGCTCGAGGACGGGGCGTGGCGTCGCCCCCAGGGTAGAGGTGTTGAAGAAGGCCTCACCCGGTGTAATGTAGAACTGCTCGCGGATGCGCTCCCAAAAAGCCGGATCGGCGCCGTCCGGCCAGGGAGGGGCAGGGGCGGGCCGCGCGGCGCTTGCCGGAGCGGGCGTTGCCACCCCGCGCGTGGCGAGCAGCGACGGAGCTACCAACGTGCTGAGGAAACTTCGACGGTTCAGCATGTCGACCCCTCCTGAGGAATTCGCAAAGGAAATTCTGACGCACCACCCGCGGCGTCCACACACCGCCGCTTAGGCGACGGCGTCCGCCTCGATTTCCACCAGCATCTCCGGATCAATCAGGCGCGCCACGCCGATCAGGGCGGTGGCGGGATGGATTTCGCCGAACAATTCGGCGTGCGCCTTCGCCGCTTCCTCCCACCGATCGATATCGGTGAGGTAAATGCGTGTCCGGACAACGTGTTCGAGGCTCAGGCCCAAGCGAGTGAGTGCGGATTCGATATTGCGGATGGCCTGGACCGACTGCTGGTAAACGTCGCCGGGAGCCAGGACCTTTCCTGAGGGGTCGGTCCCCGTAGTGCCTGAGACGAAGACCGAGTCGCCCACCTGCACGGCGCGGGCATAGCCGACTTTGGGCTCCCAAGGGGTTCCGGAAAAGATTTTGGTTCGTTTAACTTTCATGGTCGTCTCCTGGATAAGGCTCGACGGGGCAAAATCCGTCACGTGACGGACGGGCCACCAGCCGGGCCCGGGATTATGATTCCTTTTCGAAATAGCGGCGGTGCGCGCTGGCCGCCATGGAAAGCCTCCGTCGCCGCCGCGTGAGGGCCTCGCGGTGGCGGCGCCGCTCCTCGGCCGTCCGCACGATGAGCGGCGGAACGCTCGTCGGCTTTCCTTGCAGATTGAGGGCAACATAGGTGACAAAAGCCGAACTCGTTTGCCGATGCTCCCCCGTGAGGGTGTCTTCCATGAAAACCTTGACTTCCACTTCCATCGAGGTGCGAAAGACGCGGGTGACGTACGCGCGCAGAAGAATAAGCTGACCGACGCGAATCGGGTGAACGAAATCGAGATAGTCCACCGAAACCGTGACCACGTGGCAGCGCGAGTGGCGGTGAGCGGCGATGGCGCCCGCGATGTCAATCAAGTGCATGACCTTGCCGCCCAGGATGTTTCCCAGCGGGTTGGCGTCGTTGGGCAGCACCACCTCCACCATGTCCACCGTCGATTCGGCGACGGTCTTGCCGTTGCGATTTCGCATGCGTTCGAGACCCGGCGCGTTCCGTATTTCCGCCGGTCCGCTTCAACCTCCGAATCCGCGCCGCGACGGCTTCCAAGCAAACCTCAGCGCAGGTTCGGACTCTCCAATTGAGAAGATTTTGCGTTTCTAACTTCGACTGTTCATACTATTTCAGCAATCCGCCCATTGCAACCCGATTCGGCAGGCGTATAATGGCCGCCTTTCAGCCCGTAGGGCCGCCTCCCACCAGGGCGCGAGAAACCGGGGAGGGGTTTTCGAGGCCAGCCCATGAACAAGACCCGTCTCGAATTCCTGCGCGAAACCCTGGCGAGCCGACCCGATGACACCTTCGCCCGCTACGCGTTGGCGCTCGAGCTTTGGAAATCGGAAAGGCCCGAGGATGCCTGGGAGCACTTCGACTACCTGCTGAGCCGGCAACCCGAATACTCGGCGACCTACTACCAGGCGGGGACGTTTCTGGCGAGCCAGGGGCGCCGGGAGGAGGCGCGCAAAATCCTCGCGAAAGGCATCGAGGTGACGGGGCGGCAGGGGAATCCCAATGCCCAGAGCGAATTGCAGAGGACTCTCGACGAGCTCAGCGACTGAGCGGCGGCTCTTCGCACGGCGGCGGAGCCTCCTGGCAGGTTGCTCAAAAAGGTTGTTCGCTACATGTAGCGGCGGGTTCATCCCGCCATTAGTCCATTCATTGCAGCACGAAGGATGGCGGCATAAAGCCGCCGCTACGGTTTTTCAGCAGCCCGCTGGGTCGCGCACCAGGATATGTCTGATCCGACTTTTCCGCGTTTAACTCATTCCCCGGCGGTGTTCGCACCCGCAACCCCAAGGTGACCCGTGTTGAGCTGGCTTGGCGTGACGGCGGCGGGGCTGCTGAACGGCAGTTTCGCCGTTCCCCTCAAGACCGCGCGCATCTGGAAATTCCACCACATCTGGACGTTGCACTCGCTCCTCGCCATGGTCGTGATGCCCTGGGCGGTGGCCATCTACGCGGTCCCCAACCCCGGCGAGATTCTCGGCTTCGTGCCGGCGCGCGGCTGGCTGATCCTGGCGGCGCTGGGTTTGCTGTTCGGCGTCGGCTCGCTGCTCTACGGCGTGGCCGTGGACATGCTGGGCATCGCCCTGGGATTTGCCATCCAGCTCGGGCTATCCATCGTGCTCGGCGCGCTCGAGCTGCGGCTGATGTCGGGCTCGATTTCCCTCCGCACGGCGCGGGATGCGCTGTATCTCCTGGGCCTGATGCTGATGGTAGTGGGAGTCGTTCTCTGCGCTCAGGCCGGCGGGGCGAAGAGCGCCGCACCCGGCTCGAGCGGCGCGAGGTTCCGCAAAGGATTAGTCATTGCGATTGTGGGCGGCATTCTGGCGCCATCACTGGGGCTGGGCATCGAATACGGAACCAAGCTGCTGGCCACCAGCCCAGGCGGGACGGCCACGGCAGGCGGTTTCAATAACCAGATATATCTCGCCTGGGCGGTATTCCTTTCGGTTTCGGCGCTCGTCCAGGCCGGTTATTGCGCCTATCGCGTGTTGAGCGAGCGCTCCGCCTCGCTTTTTGTCTCCCCGGGCGCGGCACTTGATGCCCTGCAAGTGCTCGGCATGAGCACGCTCTGGATTTCAAGCATTTATGTTTATGGCCGCAGCGTTTTCGGCCTGGGGCGCCTGGGCGCCAGCCTCGGCTGGCCGATCTTCATCGGCTTCATCATCCTCACCTCAAACGCCTGGGGCATTATCCTGGGCGAGTGGAAGGGCGCCGGACCAGGGCCGTTCCGGCGGATGCTGGTGGGAAGCGCTATCTTGGTTCTGGCCGCCTTCCTCATCGGCCAAGGCAACCCCGGCTCGTAGGGCCGGTAGAGGGATGCCGCGGCACCGTTCGCTTCTCTCTGCCCCGGACGACGAGGCGGGGCTATAATTCCTTTCTCGCCATGCCTTCCTTGCACGCAGCGGACGAAGCCGATCTCCCGACGCGGGAAAAGCAGTCGGTGGCGCTGTCATCTGTCCTGGCGGCCACACTGCTGACCACCCTGAAGATCGTGGTGGGGGTGACGACGGGCAGCCTGGGGATTCTCTCCGAGGCGGCGCACTCGGCGCTCGACTTGATCGCCGCCGCGGTCACGTATTTCTCCGTTCGCGTGTCCGACAAACCCGCCGACACCGATCATCCCTTCGGCCACGGAAAAGTTGAGCACCTTTCGGCGTTCATCGAGACCGCGCTGCTGCTGGTGACCTGCGCCTGGATCGTCTTCGAAGCCGGGCGGCGGTTCTTCTTTCGCGAGGTCCACGTGGACCCCTCGGCGTGGGCTTTCGGCGTGATGCTGATTTCCATCACCATTGACACGTTCCGCTCGCGGGCGCTGTTCCGCGTGGCCCGCAAGTACAACAGCCAGGCGCTGGAAGCCGACGCCCTGCACTTCTCGACCGACGTCTGGAGCTCGAGCGTGGTGGTCTTCGGGCTGGCACTGGTTTACATCGCCGAGCAGAAAAACATCGCCTGGCTGCGGCACGCCGACCCGGTGTCGGCACTGGTGGTGGCGGCGATCGTCGTCTACATCAGCGTGCGCCTGGGCAAACGCACCGTGGACGCGCTGGTGGACGCGGCGCCGGAGGGAACTTCCACGAACATTGCAGAGGCCGTGACGGGCGTCCCCGGCGTGCTCACTCAGGACCGCATTCGCGTCCGGCAAAGCGGCAACCGCCTGTTCGTTGACCTGCGGCTGACGCTGGAAAGCAACATCCCGTTCGAGCACGCGCAATCCGTGGTGGAGGTCGTCGAGACCCGCATCCACGAGCTCTATCCCTCCGCCGATGTGGTGATTCACGCCGCGCCGCGCGTGCCCGCCGGTGGGCGGGGCGATCTGGTGGAGAAGGTCCGCTCCATCGCTCACCGGGGAAACTTCGCGATCCATGAAGTGAGCGCCTACGAGCTGAACGGCAGAATCAACGTTTACCTGGACCTCGAAGTGGACCCGGACCTGACGCTCGAAGCCGCTCACGACCAGGCCACTCATCTGGAAAGCGAGATTCAGCGCGAGCTTCGCGAGGTGAGCGAGGTGAACGTCCACATCGAGCCTTTGCTGAAAGAAGTGGAGAGCGGGGGCGAGGCGCGCTCCGTGCAATCCAAAATGGAAGAACAACTCATCGCCATCGCCCGCGATACGCCCGGCCTGCTCGACTGCCACTCGCTCGAAGCGCATCAAGTGGGGGAGAACGTGGTGGTCCGCATGCACTGCACTCTGGAGCCCGACCTGCCCGTGGGCCGGGTCCACGACATCACGGAGGAGCTGGAGTTCAGATTCCGGAAGGCCTTCCCGCAGATTTCCAAGGTGAGCATCCACCCCGAGCCCAAGGGCCGGAGTTAGGACCCGCCCAAGTCAACTCGCAACAACACCCCCATCGGACCAGCCACCGGACCGGGAGACGATTCGCCCTACTGCGGCGCACCCTGAACCCCCCACTCGACTGGACCGGGGGAGACGGGCTTGGGTAAGGTGGAATTCAGGAGAGGCGGCGGTTGGATGCAGCCCTTACAGACACCACGGCCTTGGAATCCCAAAGCAGCGGTTTGCGAGGAAGGGTTAGAGCTCGGGCGGCCGGGAACCTACTTCTTGGGCTGGTCCGCCGGTTTGGCAGCCGCTGCGGCGGCCGGGGTTGTGGCCGCCCCCGCCGCGGGAGGCGCTGCGGCTGCCGCCGCGACCGGATTCGCGGCGTCGTACCGCTTGATCATCTCCTCCGTCAGGTCGATCTGCGGAGCCCAGTAATAAACGGGCATCTGAGAGTGGTCGACGATCAGGTCGAAGCCGTTCTGCTGCGCATACTCAGTGATGAGGCGCCCCATTTTTTGCGCCAAACGGCGGTAGGTATCCTGGTTGTCAGCCTGGAAATCCGCGTTGGCGTCTTCGGTGGCACGCTTCAAGATCTTCTGCTTGTCCTCCAGTTCGCGGGTGAGGCGCATCCGCTCCTCATCGCTGAGCGTAGCCTGCTGCCTCTGGACCTGGTCCTGCAGGGCCGCGCTTTCCTGCTGCTGCCGCTGGAGGTCCTGGCGTCGAGGCTCGTATTTCTTCTGGAGGTCTTCGAACGCCTTCTTCCCCTCGGCGGTTTCGCCGATGGCTTCCTGCAAACTGATCACCCCGATCTTTCCAGGGGACGGGGCGGGGGCCTGGGCCCAGGCGAGCGTGGGAATCAGAAGCAGCCCTAACACCCCGGTTATGTTGATGACTCGGTTTCTCATTCAAACTCCTTCAAGTGAAGAGGCTACGAAACAAACCGGACTATTCTACACCAAAATGACCATCGCTAAAACGTTCGGGCAACGGTGAATCCCAGCCGCGACTTGCGGTCAACGAGGCGGAATCCCCGGAAGAAGGGCAACGCCGCCTCATAGGTTGCCTGATTCGGGAAGATCGACTCGGGCGGCAAATCCTGCGGCGGCACCACCGTATCGTTCAATCGCAGGAAGTTGTATCCCCAGAAGACCCGGAAGGGGGCGTTGACCACCGGGAGCACGACTTGCACTTCGATCCCCGCCGTGCCATGCGGCCTGAAATTCGTGACCGAAATCGGCTTCAATGTCTCCAGGACGGGGAAATACGGATAATCCTTGGTAATGGCCTGCAATGAGCTCTGCAGCACCTTCAACTGGCTCTCCCGCCAGATGAACGCCGAGCCGATGTCCACGAAGGGGGCCACGGTCACCGGGCCGGCGATGGGAATCCGGTATTCGGCGTTGGCGATCAGCATTGTGTCGCCGCCCGGGAAAATCAGCGTGTAAGAAGGAAAGTGGGAGTACGACCCGCATGTGCCAAGCCTCCTGCCGTTGGCGTCGAGGGCTTCAATGAGGTTGCCCGCGGCGTCCCGATTGCAGACTTGGCTGACCGTAGGATAGAAAGCCATGGGGCTGACGCTGCGGATATAGAATCCCCGAATGTCATCTTCCCCGCCGATGTAGAAACGCGAGAAGGGCGGAGGCACGCGCCCGCCATATCCCGACACCATCGAGCCCATCACTCGGAAGGCGGCGACGTGCGGGTGGTCGCTCTTCTTCGCCGCTACCGGGCGGAAGTACTTGAATTCCACGACGGGGCGAATCGTGTTGACGTTTCCGCCCAGAATGCTCCCTGAAAAGGCCACCGCGGCGTAAAGGTACTTTCCCCGCGTGGGGCTCCAGGGATGATCCGTCGTGTTGTACAAGTAAGTGGGCATGACTTGGCTGCTGGTAATCCCGGTCAGGGCGTTCGGCCCCTCAATCCCCCGGAAATTCATCGCCGTGAAATAGTTGGTGGAAGCCGCGCTGAAGGTCTCCAGACTGCTGACCGAGAAGCTGTAGGTCAAGCCGACCCTGGCGAAGCTGCGGCGGAGCGGGTAGCTGGCAAAAAGCGTGAAGCCCGAGGAGTTTTGCTGGAAGTTCTGGTAGATCGACTGGCTGATGTTCGACTGCGCCAGGGCGTTGGGGCTGATACCGGAGTAATACGCCGCCTGGCGAAGCTGGTCGTAGTGGTAGTCGCTTTTAAAAATCGTGAAGCCCGTGGTGATGGGACGGTCCAGGAGATACGGCTCTGTAAACCCGAACGAATAGAGCTTCTGATAGGTCCCCACCTGCATCTGAAGACTGAGTGTTTCTCCCAGGCCCAGGAAATTGTTGGTGGCGTAATTGATCCCCACGAAGTTACCCGCCAAGCCGCTGACCCCGCCCGAGAAACCGATGGAGTTTCGCCCCTTCTCCTTCACCTTGAGAAGGATATCGATGGTGCCTTCCTTGGCGTTCTGCTTGATTTCGTAGTCCTCTTTCTTCACCTGGTCGAAGAAGCCCAGTTGGTTGACGCGCAGGGTGCTGAACTCCCAAAGCTCCGAGTTGAAGACGTTGCCTTCGTCCACCAGCAATTCGCGCCGCATCACCTTATCGCGGGTCTTCGTATTGCCCGAGAACTCGATGCGATGGACGAAAAACTGCTTCCCTTCCTCGAAATCCAGCGCCAGGTTGATCAGCTTCTTTTTGTTGTCCGGCACGATGTCGGGCGAAGCCGTAAAATTGATGTAACCGTACGCGCCGTACAGTTTCTGGTAGTTCTCGATGCTCTTTCGGACCTTGCCGAGATTGAAGACGTCGCCTTCCTTCAACTGCAAAACGCGGCCTAATTGCTCTTGTTTGAAAAGCTTGTTTCCGCGGATGACAAACCGCCCCAGGCGATACTCAGCGCCTTCCTCGACGGGGAGGTTGACGTCAACCCGCTTCCCGCGCCCCCAACTGAAAAAGAAGAACGGCCACCGGCGCTTGGTGTCGATCATGTTGATCTCGGGTTCCTTCAAGACCACGTAAAAATAGCCGTTATCCTGGTACATGGTTCGGATATTGAGTTCCAGATCGGCCAGAATCCTGTCCTTGTCGTAGGTCTTGTGGAACCAGTAGAACCACGGCGGCGCCCCGGCGGGCCGCGAGTACTTCATCGCCCGCACGAGTTTGTGGTCGGAGAAGACCGTGTTGCCATCGAAGCGGATTTTCCCGATCTTCACCTTGGGGCCTTCCACCACGATGAACGTCAAGGCGACGGAATTGGGGGGGATATTCCGCGTTCGAGTCCTCACCGTGGCAAACTGCCGTCCGCGCTCCGCCAGCAATTGCCTGAGGACCACCTGCGCCCGCTTGACGACGACCGGGTCGAACTGCGCCTGAATCGAAAGCCCCACCTTTTTTTCCTTGAAGCGATCCAGCACGTCGGAGGTGGCGACGGAACTCAGCCCCTTGTAGTCGATGCTTCGCACCAGTTTCTTCTCCCGGACGTAGAAGGTGACGATCTTGCCCTTCTCGCCGTCCGAGACCTCAAGGCGGACGTCGTCCAGGAAGCCCGTATTCCACAGCGCCATGAAATCGCGCTCCAGCGCGTTCTCGTTGTAGATATCGCCCGGGTGGGAAAGAATACGCGCTCGCAGGGTGGCGGCGGGAACGCGGCGGTTGCCGCGGAAGAGGATCTCCTCGATGATGTCCTCAGAGGGTTTCTGCGCCGGCGCCGCAGGGGTTGGGGTTTGCAACGCGGGGGGCTGCGGAGTCTCCAGTTGCGGCCCGGGCGCCTCTTGCGGAGTCTCCAGGCGGAGTGGAGTGGGGGCCTTTTCCTCTTCCTTGCTGGTTTTTTCCGAAGCCGCCGGAGCCTGGGCCGGGGGCGCCTCGGGCGCCGGCTGCTGGGCGCTGGGAGCGGCGGGCTGCTTCTGGTCGGTGGGTGGCTCCTGGGCGGCGGGCGGGTCCTGGGCATATCCCGGCCCTGAGGCCATGCTTACCGCCAGCACCGTCACCGCCAGCCAGCTTCTGACCGCTTCACTTCGCTTCCCGGAATTCATCCTCAAGCGAACGCTCTCCCCCCGCCGGCTTCATTCTGGATATAGGTAATCTGATGCCGCAACGCGGCCAAAAGTTTGCCGGTCACACGGCCCTCCCGAGCCCTGTGGCCCTCCCCTGACCGGATTCTTGAGGAACCATCTGGCGTGGGTGCTGAATGCCCCCTGAGACACTGACCGATCACCTTACTCTGAGAGCGGGGTGGCCCCGACCAGCTTGTCGTTCACTGACCGGTAGTAGAGTGCTTCGTTCTCAACAATCACTTCCAAAACCGCCGGGGGCTGGATCTCGCCCTGAATCAGCGCCTCGGAGAGCGGGTCCTCGAGGTACTTCTGCAAGGCCCGGCGCAGCGGCCGCGCACCGTATGAGCGGTCCGCACACGTCTTCTCCAGGATCCACCTGGAAGCCTCCGCAGCCAGGCTGATCTGGATGTTCTTGGGCGCCAAGTGCTGGTTCATTTGGCTCACGAGAAGCTCGATAATCTGCAGCAAGTCGTTGTCATTCAGCGAGTTGAAGACGATGGCCTCATCCAGGCGGTTCAAAAACTCGGGGTTGAACAGCCGCTTCACCTCGCCCATGACCATCTCTTCCACTTTCTTCTCCGTGGCCGTCTCGCTGGCCGATTGGAAGCCCATGTGGGCGCGGCCCTGCAGGTAGCGCGCCCCGATATTGGAGGTCATGATGACGATGGCGTTTTTGAAATCCACGGTGTTGCCCAGGCCGTCGGTCAGTTGGCCGTCCTCGAACACCTGGAGCAGGATATTGAAAATATCCGCGTGCGCCTTCTCGATTTCGTCGAGCAGGATCACCGAGTAGGGCGTGCGGCGGACGCGCTCGGTGAGTTGGCCGCCTTCTTCGTAGCCCACGTAGCCGGGAGGCGAGCCGATGAGCTTGGAGACGGAGTGCTTCTCCATGAACTCGGACATGTCAAAGCGGATCAGGGCGCGCTCGGTACCGAACAGAAAGGCCGCCAGCGACCGCGCCATTTCCGTCTTGCCCACGCCCGTCGGGCCCAGGAACAGGAACGACCCCACGGGCCGGCCGGGGGCCTTCAGCCCGGCGCGCGAGCGCCGGATGGCTCGTGCCAGCGCGGATATCGCTTTGTCCTGGCTGATAATGCGCTTGTGGATCTCCTCCTCAATTCGGAGGAGTCTTGACATCTCCTCTTCCTTGATGGAACTGACGGGAACACCCGTCCAACGCGAGACCACCTCTTCGATGTCTTCCTTGGAGACAACCCCCATCGCCGTCTCGTCGATGTTGTACTTCTCCCGCAGCAGCCGCAGGTTCTCGCGTTCCTTGCGCTCTTCGTCCGAGTAGAAGCGCGCCTTTTCGAATTCGTGGCTGGCGATGGCGTTCTCCATGCGGTGGACGACGAACTTGATGCGCTTCTGAACGTCGATCATCTCCTCGGGCAGCATGCTCTGCTGCAGCTTCACTCGCGCCCCGGCCTCGTCGATCAGGTCCACGGCCTTGTCGGGGAGGAAGCGGTCGGGGATGTAACGGCTGGACTGATAGACGGCGGCGTTCAAGCCGTCGTCCGTGTAGGTCACGGCGTGGAATTTTTCATAGCGGTCTTTGATGCCGTAAAGAATCTTGATGGCCTCGGCCTCGGTGGGCGGCTGCACCTTCACCGCCTGGAAGCGCCGCTCGAGCGAGCGGTCTTTCTCAATGGATTTCCGGTATTCCCCCGGAGTCGTCGCCCCGATGCACTGAATCTCGCCGCGCGAAAGCGCCGGCTTCAGAATGTTGGCGGCGTCGAGCGAGCCTTCCGCCGAGCCGGCGCCCACCAGCGTGTGCAGCTCGTCAATGAAGATGATAGCGTTCTGCGACTCCATCAATTCCTTCATGATGGTCTTCAGGCGCTCCTCGAATTGCCCGCGATACTTCGTCCCCGCCACGATCAGCGAGAGGTCGAGCGCCAGGATGTGCTTGTCGGCCAGAAACGACGGCACGTCGCCGTCGGCGATGCGCTGCGCCAAGCCTTCCACGATGGCCGTCTTGCCCACACCCGACTCGCCGATGAGCACGGGATTGTTCTTCGTCCGGCGGCAGAGGATCTGCACCACGCGCTCGAGCTCGCGATCCCGCCCGACCAGCGGATCGAGCTGATTCTCGATGGCCGCCTGGGTCAGGTTGCGGCTGAACTCGGCGAGCAGCGAGGTCTCCTTGTTGCGGCTGGAGATGACTTTCTCGCTCTGCGTCCGGGTCAATTCCTCGCGGATGGTGGAGAGGCGAAGCCCCCGCTCGTGGAGAATCTCCGCCGCGAAGCACTTGTCCTCCCGCAGCAGCCCGAGCAGCAGGTGCTCGGTGCCGATGTGCTTGTGAGACAGGCGCTCGGCTTCCTCCGCCGCGTAAGCTAGCACGCGCTTGCACTCCTGGCTGAGCGGCAGATCGACGGAGGTGGAGACTTTTTCGCGGATGGTCGTCCGCCCCTCGATCTGCTTGCGGATGGATTCGATGGAAGCGTGGGAACGGAGAAAGCGGTTGGTGAGGGCCTTGTCTTCGCGCAGCAGGCCGAGCAGCAGGTGCTCGCTCTCGATGTAGGGGCTTCCGAACTGACTGGCTTCGTAACGGGCAAAAAAGATGACGCGCCGCGCCTTTTCAGTATATCGCTCGAACATAGCTCCTCAGTCCCTCGTTTTGGCCCACGCACCCTCCGAGCCGGACCGGGTCCGGGGAGCAGGTGGTCAGTGAACTTCGGGAACTACCGTTTCCGTCAGCCTACCGTCAGCAAGACGCAGGGTTCGATTCGCCCGCTGCGCCAGTTCCAGGTTGTGGGTCGCCAGGACCGAGGTCAATCCGTGGGCCCGGTGCAGCCCTTCGAGCATTTCCATCACCCGCAGCGCGGTGCGATGGTCGAGGTTTCCGGTTGGCTCGTCGGCCAGCAGAATCGCCGGACGGTTCGCCAGGGCGCGGGCCAGCGCCACCCGCTGCTGCTCGCCCCCGGAAAGCTCCCCCACACGACGCCGTCCCGCGTGCGCCAAGCCCACTTCACCCAGCAACTCTTGGGCGCGGGACTGGGCCTTCGCGAATTCGCCCCCTCCCACCAGTTGGGGGAGCATTACGTTTTCGATTGCACTGAACTCCGGCAGGAGGTAGCGCATTTGCCATACAAATCCCACCTGGGCATTTCGATAGGTGGCCCGCCCCTCCGCGCCGAAATCATTCAGCTTCTGCCCTTTGAAGTATACCTCACCCCGTGTTGGAGTGTCCAGCGCCGCGAGCAAGTGCAGCAGGGTGGTTTTGCCCGCTCCCGATTCGCCCACCAGCGCCACCAGCTCGCCCTCGCGCACCTCGAAGTTGAGGCCTTCAAACACCACAACCTCCTCTTCGCCGGAACGGAACAGTTTGGTAAGGTTCTCAGCTTTCAACATCGTCGGTTGTCCGTGGTCCGTTGTCCGTGGTCAGTAGTCAGTTGCACCATCCCCTCATTCATATCTCAGAATCTCCACCGGATTCAGTCGCGCCGCGGAAAGCGACGGGTAGAGCGTGGAAAGAAAGCTGATGGTCAGCGCCGCCAGGGCGATCCACAGCCCGTCGAGCGAATGGGGATGAAACGGCACGGACGCCAGTGCGTAGACGTCGGGCGAAAGCGGAATCAGATGGTAGCGATCCCCGGCCCACGACAGCGCGTAGCCCGTCAGCAGTCCCAGCGCCGTGCCCAGCGCCCCGATCAACAGCCCATGCAGCGTGAAGATGGCCCATACCTGCCGCTGCTTCGCTCCCATCGACATCAGCACGGCGATGTCGCGGTTCTTTTCCATCACCATCATCACCAGGGTGATGAAGATATTGAGCGCCGCCACCAGAACGATCAAACCGATGGTCAGGATGGTCACCAGGCGTTCAAGCCGTAAGGCGTTGAAAAGAGACCGATTCTGCTCCATCCAGGTGGTGGTATCGAAGCCTTTGCCGGCCGCCTGTCGAACCGCCTCGGCTACTTCCTGGGCGCGGTAAATACCATCCAGCTTGAATTGAATTACCGAGACCTCGTCCCCCAGGCTGAACAATCGCTGCGCGGCGGGCAGGTTGGTGATGGCCCACGAAGCGTCGAAATCATAGAAACCCGAGTCGAAAACCCCAACCACGCGGAAGTGCCGGAACTTGGGGACCACCTGGAGCGGCGTCAGATAACCCTGCGGGCTGGTCACCAGAATCTCTTCGCCCACGAAGACCCCCAGCGATTTCGCCAGCTCCTTGCCGATGATGATCGGGTCGGCGTCGGGAAAGGATTGGGAGAGTCCATCAATCGAGCCCTCGCGCAGCCGCTCGAGCAGCTTTCCCACTCTCACTTCCTGCTCCGCGTTCACGCCCTTCAGCACCACGCCCTGCGAGCGCGAGTGGCTGGAAACCAGCACCTGCTCGTAGAGCGCCGGGGCGGTTGCCACGACGTGCGGCAGCCTCCCCAGTCGTTCGCTCAGCGCTTCGTAGTCGCGAATGCCGTCGTTCTCAGCCCGCAGCAGCGTGACATCCGCCGAGACGCCGAGCAGGCGGTCCTCCAACTCCTCGCGGAAGCCGTTGTTGATGGCCAGAGCCACCACCAGCGCCGCCACCCCCGCCGTCACCCCGAGCACCGAGATCAGCGTGATGACCGAAATCGCCGCCTGCCGCCGCTTGGCTCTCAGATATCGCAGGGCAACGAAGAATTCGAAGCGCATCGCGGCTAGAGCTTATCACGAAGCCCGCGCAATCCATGAAG
>DATKYV010000380.1:0-5524 GCA_035528275.1 Terriglobia bacterium
ATCCCCTCGCCCTTCACGTTGTGCATTTCCCGCTGGGCCACTTCCAAATCTTTCCTGAATTTTCCGTAGAACTCCTCGAGGGCGCTGGTCCAGGAAAGCTTCCCTTCCTCGACCTCGTCGAGCTCTTCTTCCATGCGCGCCGTGTAGGCCACGTCGAAGATGTCGCTGAAATTCTTCACCAGAAGCTCCGCCACGACCATTCCCAAGTCGGTGGGATAGAAGCGCCCCTGCTGCTTGTGAACATACTCGCGGTTCTGGATCACGGAGAGAATCTGGGCGTAGGTGGAAGGCCGGCCGATTCCCTTCTCTTCCAGAGCTTTCACCAGCGTGGCCTCGTTGAAGCGCGGCGGCGGCTCGGTGAAGTGCTGTTCGGGCGTGACTTTGCGCGTGTGCAGCGCTTCCCCCTGCTCGACGGCGGGCAGGCGATGCTTCAGCTCCTCGTCATCCAGCATCTCGGATTTCTCGTCCTTGCCTTCTTCGTAGACGGCGCGGAAGCCGTTGAACTTTTCCACCGACCCAGTGGCGCGCAGCAGGTAATCTCCCGCCGCGATGTCGATGGTGGTCTGATCGAACAACGCCGGGTTCATCTGCGACGCCACGAAGCGCTGCCAGATCAGCTTGTAAAGCTTCAACTCATCGGCACCGAGGAAGCGCTTCATCGAGTCCGGCGTGCGCTCGACGGAGGTCGGGCGGATGGCTTCGTGGGCGTCCTGGGCGCCCTTTTTGGTCTTGTAGTGGATGGCGGAAGCAGGCAGATAGGCCTCGCCGTAGGTCCTGTGGATGTACTCGCGCGCCGCCTGCAGGGCGCTCTCCGCGACGCGGGTTGAATCGGTCCGCATGTAGGTGATCAGGCCGACGGCGCCTTCCTCGCCGAGCTCCTCGCCTTCGTAGAGGCGCTGGGCGAGCATCATCGTCTTCTTGGCCGAGAAGTGCAGTTTGCGCACCGCTTCCTGCTGCAGCTTGCTGGTGGTAAACGATGGCACCGGGTACTTGCGCTTCTCCTTCGTGGTGACCGACTGCACCACCGGCCGCGCCGTCTTCAGCGCCGCCACGTGCTGGCCGGCACTCGCCTGGTCGGGGATTTCCAGTTCCTTGCCCTGGAACTTGAAGAGGCGCGCCTCAAACGGCGGAGGATTCTTGCCCGCCAGCTCCACGCCGATGGTCCAGTATTCTTTCTTCTGGAAGGCCTGGATTTCCCGCTCGCGCTCGACGATAAGGCGCAGGGCCACGGTCTGCACGCGCCCCGCTGAGATGCCGCGCTTCACCTTTTCCCAGAGCAGCGGGCTGACCTGGTAGCCCACCAACCGATCGAGAATCCTCCGAGCCTGCTGGGCGTCCACCAGCCGCGAGTCAATCTCCCCCGGATGCGCGAAGGACTCGCGCACCGCGTCGCGGGTGATCTCGTTGAAGAGCACGCGGTAGAATTTCCGCTCCTTCCCATCGAGCAATTCGCGCAGATGGGCGCAGATGGCTTCGCCCTCGCGGTCCGGGTCGGCGGCGAGAAAAATCGAGTCCGCCTTGGCCGCGGCGGCCTTCAACTCCTGGATGACTTGCTTCTTGCTGGGAATGACGATGTAGGTGGGCGTGAATTTCCGCTTGATGTCCACGCCCAGATCCTTCTTGGGCAGGTCCATCACGTGGCCCATCGAAGCCTTCACCGTGTAGTCAGACCCCAGGTAACGGTTGATGGTCTTCGCCTTGGCCGGCGATTCGACGATGACGAGCGATTTGGGCATACTAGTTTTCAGTTTTCAGTAGTCAGTTCTCAGCCTGCACTCAATTCTGCCTTCCGGTTTTCAACTCTCAACTCTCGACTCTCAACTTTCAACTTTCGACTCTCAAGTTCCGGCTTTCAACTTCCGTCACAGTTTGCGAATAAAGTTCTTCCCCGGCAACTGCCGGATCAGTCCGCGCATTTCGAGCTCGAGCAGCGCCATCAGCACGCGCGACGGAGGAAGCTGAACGGTACCGAGAATCGAATCCACAAACACCGCTTCATCCGCGCGCAGCAACTCAAAGACCGCCTTCTGTTCCGGCGTCAACGACTCTGCAAAGAGCGATGCGGTCTCCGGGGTCGCCTGTTGTTCTTCCGATGCGTCGGCGGGCGGCAGGAGTTGCACGCGGATCGCCGCCGGAAATTCCTCCACCACGTCGATCCACTGGTCGACGAGCTTGGCGCCCTGCTTGATCAGATGGTTCGGGCCGAAACTCTGCGCGCAGGTGATGTTACCCGGAACGCCAAAAACCTCGCGGTTTTGATCCAAGGCCAGGCGCGCGGTGATCAGCGACCCGCTGTACTCCGCCGCCTCGACGACCACCACGCCCAGCGAGAGACCGCTGATGATCCGGTTGCGGATGGGAAAATTCTCCGGCGTCGGCGCCGTGCCGAGCGGGAACTCCGAGATGACAACGCCCGTCTCCATGATTTTTTCCGCCAGCTTCCTGTTCTCCCGCGGATAGATCACATCCGCTCCAGAGCCCAGCACTGCCACGGTCTTGCCATTTCCCTCCAGCGCCCCGCGATGAGCCGTTGAATCGATTCCGCGCGCCAGGCCGCTGACGATCACCAGCCGGCGCTCGGCCAAGTCGCGCGCCAGGCGGTGCCCCACCTGGCTGCCGTAGGCCGTGGGACGCCGCGTGCCGACGATCGCCACGGCATGCTGGGAAAGCAGACTGGCGTCGCCGCGCACATAGAGGACCAGCGGCGGGTCGGGAATTTGTCTGAGCAAGGGCGGATATTCGTCACTCCCCAAGGTGAGCAGACGGCAACCCGCCTTCGCCGCCGCCTCAATTTCCTTTTCGGCTTCCTTCAGCCCTGCCTGAGCAAAAATCTCCTGGGCCACGTGCGCCGGCACGCCGCAGCTTTCAAGCTCCGTCAATGAGGCCATGTAAACGGCCTGCGGCGACCCAAAGCGTTCGAGGAGACTCTGCGCCCCGCGCACCCCCAGGCCATCCACATACGTGAGCCCCATCCAGTATTGGAGATTCTCGTCCACTTGCCCTTCCGCCACCAAGGCCGCGAATCGTCATCCCGGAGCGCCGCCTTTCCGAACGCCCCGAGAACTCCACGACCGTGGCCGCAAGCCTCGCCCTCTTCCGGCAACACCCCGGAACGAACTCTAAAATCGCAGAACATGAGGTTTGCACGCAAGGAAAAACTCTGCGGGCCTTAATCCCGCAAACCGCGGCTCAAGATGAACGGGAGTTGAGACAGCGAGAGAATCCTAGAGGAACCGAGACCTGTGAGACATTTGAGCGGCATGTCCCCGGCGGCGAAGATACCACTCCCCCACGTCTGCGGAGGTATCCGAGAGCACGTCGAGCGCCGCCTTCGCCGCCTGGCTGATGGCAGCCAGGACCTTTACACCCAACCAGACCAAGAAATTCACAGCCGAGCGTCCCGGGTCGCGGGATTCGATTCGCAGCCGGATGCGCGGCCCTTCCAGGCGGTAAGCCGTCAGAACCAAACCGACGTAGAGAACCCCCGCGCCCAACAGGAGCAACCTCGCCAAATCCCAGAATAAGGTCTCAAGCGTCAACGCCATGCCCCACCTCGCACGTCCCGGCCCTTTACCCGACTCACCTGATTAGATGTGGCGGGTGGCCCGAAGGGTTCGCTGCGGAGGGAGTGTGGCCAGTCGCGGGTCCGGGCGGGCGAGAGGCGGGAAGCCAAGCGGCAGCGCGCAAGACCCTCCCGCGGAAGGATTTGCCGTGAGTCCCCTCAGCGCCTCTTGATCCCGAATTTCTCCAGGCGATACTGAAGGGTTCGGAAGGTCATGCCCAGAAGTTGGGCCGAACGAGTGATGTTCCAATTGGTGCGCTGGAGCGCCTCCAGAATCTTGGTTTTCTCATGCTCTTCCCAGGTGCGCTCGGGGATGACAGGCTGAGGGCCGCCGTCGTGGCTGGCCGGAACTGCGGAGGCCGCCAGGGCCGCCGCAGGTTGGAGAATCTCCGGCGGCAAGTCCGCGGGCTCGATCACATCTCCTTCCCCCAGGAGCACGGCCCGCTCCATGGCCCATTCGAGTTGCCGGACGTTTCCAGGCCATGAATAACCGTGTAGAGCCTTCAACGCTTCAGGCGAGATTCCGTGTACTTTTCGTCCCGCGGCCAGGACCGCTTTTCGCACGAAGTGCAGCGCCAGAATCTCAATGTCCGCGCCTCGCTCGCGCAGCGGCGGGCAGACGATGGGGATGACATTCAGGCGGTAATAGAGGTCCTCGCGAAATTTGCCTTCCTTGAGCAACTGGTCGAGGATCCGATTGGTCGCGGCGATGATGCGGACATCCACCTTGAGGGATTCCGTCCCGCCCACGCGCATGATTTCCCGCTCCTGCAGGGCGCGGAGAATCTTTGCCTGGAGCGCCAGGCTGGTGTCGCCAATCTCATCCAGGAAAAGTGTGGACTGATGGGCCCTCTCGAAGAGCCCTTTTTTCTGCTGATGAGCGTCGGTGAAAGCGCCCTTCTCGTGGCCGAAGAGCTCGCTTTCCAGCAAAGTCTCCGTCAGGGCAGCGCAGTTGACGGCGAGAAACGGCCGCCCGCCTCGCGGACTATGGTTGTGGATTTCCCGCGCCACGAGCTCCTTGCCCGTGCCGCTTTCCCCCAGGACCAATGCGGTGTAGGAGGTGGGCGCGACTTTCAGGATCATCCGAATCAAGGTCTTGATGGCCGCCGAATCGCCGATGATGCTCTCCCGGAGGGTGGTGAGGTGCTCGAAAACACTGCCTACCACTTCGAGCAAGCGGGAACGGTCCACGGGCTTTTCCAGATATTCGTAAACGCCCTTCTTGGTTGCCTCGATGGCGGACTGGATCGACGGGTAGCCGGTGATGAGCACCACGGCCACGGTGGGATCGGCGCTCACGATTTGGCCCAGCAACTGGACACCGGTCATTCCGGTGAGATTGAGGTCCGTGAGGACCAGGTCGAACCGTTTCTGTCCCAGGAGACGTAGGGCACTCTCGCCGCTCGCCGCGGTCTCCACCTGGTAACCTTCGTCGTGCAGAATGTCGCGATAAATTTCGCGTTGGCGTTCTTCGTCGTCGACCACCAGAATGGAACCGTGAAGCATAAACCGCGTCCTTAACCGGATGCCGATGAAGCGGCAGCAGTTGAGCGGGCGAGCGCCGGGCGGGAGAGCGGCAGCTCAATGACGATGACGGCCCCGGGGCCTTCACCCTCACCCACGAAGATGCGGCCGCCATGGTCCTCCAGGATTTTCCTGGTGATGGCGAAGCCGAGACCGAACCCCGTGGCGCGGGTGGAGTAGTAGGGCGTGAAGATTTTCTCCCGGTCGCCGGGTGGGATGCCGGGCCCCGAATCGGCAAAACGCAGCTCCAGCAATCCCGGATCCGACTCGTGGGAGACCCAGCGCGCAGCCAAACGGATTTCGCCCCCCTCCGGCATCGCCTGAATGGCATTCGTGAGGATGTTCACGAAGCAGGTCTTCAACTGCCCGGCGTCGGCGTCAAACACAGGCAAATCGTCGGGGAGCGCGCAACTGATCGTGATTCCCTGGTCGTGGGCT
>DATKYV010000381.1:0-4523 GCA_035528275.1 Terriglobia bacterium
GCGTCGAGGACCAAGCTCAACGGTGGGGGGAGATGGATTCTGGTCCCATCAGGGGACATCCGCGGGAGTCCTGTTCCGGGAACCCTCCGCCCCGGGAAGCCCTGGGCCAGGACTTTGACCTCGCCCCCCGCCACGTTCAGCCGGTCCAAAACGACGTCGTCCCCTTCGTCATTCAGGAGATAGAGAAAGTCGCTCCCCGGCGACCAGAAGAGGAGCAATGGATGGCGGAGGCGGAAGGTTGGCGGGGAGGCTACGGGCAGAACCTGAGTCTGCTGAACATCGTAAACCACAATCTCATCCCCTAGCGGGCCCGGGCGACGGAAAGCCAGCTTGTTGCCGTCCCGGGACCAGCGAGGTTCGGCTCCCGGGCTCAGTTCCAGACGCGCCAGGACCAGGAATCGCGCCATGGCGTTTACGACTACGGTCGCCACGGTGCGATCGTGATCGACGACCGCAAGATGCCCGGCGTTGGACCAAAGAACCGACCCCGGGTCCACAGGGATGCGCCCGACTAATCCCCCTTCCCGGCTGGCGATGACCAATTCGTAGCCGGTCTTCTCCTCTTCCAAGGCCTTCTGTGTAGGATTGAAATAGGCAAAGTACGCGCCGTCGAGGGAAGGAACCGGAAGGCGGGATTGGTTCGGTGCGACCAGCCCCGCCCAGGCCAGAAAAGCAATCAGAACGAGGAAAGCAACCCCCGCGAGCAGGAACACAAATCGCGTGATGTAGGAGGACTTGAACCTTGGACCCATGATTTCGCCGAACGCGCTACCAGCGCGATTATACCGTGAGGCGGGAAAGACACAAGCCCTTGTGATGGGCGGGCATTCCAAAAGGAGGACAGGAAAGATTGGCCGGCGGGTGAAATCGTGGGGCGGGAAGGATCGCGGTGATGAGACAGGATTCGCCGGATCGGCCTTCGTAAGGCGAGACTCTGCCTACTCCCCGGTCGACAAAGGGGCCCCGAGCGGCTTGATCGAGGAGCCGGGAATCTTCACTAATTGACTTACCCAGGTCGCAGTTTCCTGTTCATTGCGCAACAAGTCGGCGAGGGTGGTTTGGCTGAGCAGGTGATCGACAACAAGCTGCACGCCGCGCCAGAGTGAGCGAATGGAGCAATCGTCGGAGTTCGCGCAGACTGGCTCCAATCCCACGTGGTGGTCACAGAATTCCGGGTCGTAAAGCCGGCCACCCAGCAGCGCCAGGGCTTCGCCGACGTTGATCTGATTTGCCGCCCGGGCGAGCGTGTAACCTCCCACCTGGCCGCGGGCGCTCTTGATAAAACCGCCCCGGCGCAGAACCCGCAACAACTTCGCCATATACGACCGGGAAATTCCCTCGCGCGAACTGAGCGCAGGAATCGTCAGGCTGGCTGTTTCACCGGCTCGCGCAATCTGCAGGAGGCAACGTAATCCGTATTCTTCCTGAGAGGTCAACTTCATGGCTTGATTCCAGATCCCGTCCTGACGCTCAAAACATACCCAGCTGGAGTCGGGCCGCTTCACTCATCTTGGTCGGGTCCCAGGGCGGGTCCCACACCACCTCGACCTTCACGTCCTTCGCTCCCTCAAGAGCCCTGATCTTCGTCTCCACTTCACCTGGCAAGGTGCCCGCCACCGGACAACTGGGGGCGGTGAGCGTCATCTTGACGCAAACATCGCCGGAGAGCTCGACTTTGACCTCGTAGATCAACCCCAGCTCGTAGATATTGACGGGGATCTCCGGGTCATAGCAGTTGCGAAGCGTTTCGATCACCTTGTCCTGAAGGGCAATAGCCTCCATGGCGTCCATTGTCGCACTCCTCGGCGGACAGAGGGTTCATTCGGTGGATATAACCTTCCCGTTCTCCAGAGCGCTTCGCAGGGTGTGCCACGCCAGCGTCGCGCACTTCACGCGAAGAGGAAATTCCGCGACGCCGGCGAAAACCACCAGTTTCCCCATCGGAGGGACAGCGGCCGGATCCGGCGCCTGCCCCGTTACCATTTGGTGGAAGGCTTCGAAAAGGCTTTCCGCCTCGGCGCGCGTCTTCCCCTTCAGGGTCTCCGTCAGGATCGACGCAGACGCCGTGGAGATGGCGCAACCCGACCCCTGGAAACTGATGTCGCTGATGCGGTCGCCGTCCATCTTCAGATAGATGGTGACCTTGTCGCCACAGAGCGGGTTGTACCCTTCCGCGTGCTGCTCCGCTCCTTCCACCTGGCGAAAGTTGCGCGGCCGCTTGCTGTGATCGAGAAGAACCTCCTGATAAAGCGACCTCAAATCCGACATCGAATCCAGCTTCCTTGGGCGATACGCCGTCTAGTGCCGTTCCAACTTAATTCGCCTATGTACTACACCTACGTTATGCACCCTGAGATCAAAGACTTGGGTTAGCCTCACGAACCGGGATTCGCCCAGATAAGTTGGAACAGCACTAGCTCGCAAAAGACTTGCCGCAGCCGCAGGTGCTCTTGGCGTTGGGATTGTGAAACACGAAATCGCTCTGCAGGACCGTCTCCTGAAAGTCGAGTGTCATTCCGTCGAGATGAGCGAAGCTTTTCGGATCGACGAACACGCGCACGCCCTCGGCAACCTCGAAGATATGGTCGTCGGGCCGGGGTGTGGATTCCAGCTTGAACTTGTAGGACAATCCGGAACACCCGCCACCGACCAGGCCGATGCGTAGGCCTCCCTTCACCTGATTGGTCTCCAGAATTCTCTGAATCCTGGCGGCTGCTTTTTCTGTCACAGTAATCATGGAATCTGCGCACGCCTCCCCCAACCTAATTGAAGAATTGCTTTACCGCCTCCACTCCTTGCGCAAGCACGTCAATCTCCTCCTTGGTGTTGTAGAAAGCCAAGGAAGCTCGCGCCGTTGCCGGCACGCCGAATCGGCCCATCAGCGGCTGCGCGCAGTGATGGCCTGTGCGAATCGCAATTCCTCTCTGGTCCAGAATCGTCCCAATGTCATGGGGATGGACACCCTCCAGGACGAATGAGACGACGCTCGCCTTCTCCCTCGCTGTGCCAATCAGCCGGACTCCAGGGATCCGCGTGAGCGACTGCGTGGCGTGTTCGAGCAGTTCGTGCTCGTAGCCGGCGAGCGCTTCCAGGCCGATCTGGTTCAGATATTCAATCGCCGCCCCCAGCCCGATCACGCCCGCGATATGGGGC
The DNA here is from genome assembly GCA_035528275.1 of Terriglobia bacterium. Lineage (GTDB taxonomy): Bacteria > Acidobacteriota > Terriglobia > UBA7540 > UBA7540 > DATKYV01. Next base: position 3,154 of record DATKYV010000381.1, read on the forward strand.
GTCCCGGCCTCGAATTTGAACGGAATCGTGTTGTAAGTTGTCTTCTCAAAAGTGACGGAGCTGATCATATCCCCGCCACTCTGATAAGGAGGCATCTCCTCGAGCAGAGCAGCTTTTCCATAAAGGACGCCCACGCCCGTGGGGCCGAAGAGCTTGTGGCCGGAGAATGCGTAGAAATCACAATCGAGATCCCGGACGTCGACTTTCATATGCGGCGCGGCCTGAGCCCCGTCGACGAACACCGGGACGTTCCATCGGTGCACCGCTTCCACGATCTCCCGGATGGGATTGATCGTCCCTAGGACGTTGGAAACGTGTGTTACGGACACCAGTTTGGTTTTCGGCCCCAAGAGCTTCTCGAATTCCTTGAAAATGAGCTCCCCTCGGTCGTTGACGGGAGCCACGCGCAGCGCCGCTCCTTTCTCCTCGCAGAGGATTTGCCACGGAACAATGTTCGAATGGTGCTCCATGGCCGTGATGAGGATTTCGTCGCCCGCCTCGAGATTCTTCCGACCGTAGGTCTGCGCCACCAGGTTGACGGCCTCCGTCGTTCCGCGGACAAAGACGATTTCGCGCGCGTCGGCGGCGTTGATAAAGCGCTGCACCTTCACCCGGACGTCCTCGTAGGCCCGCGTGGCGCGCTCGCTGAGCAGGTGGACTCCACGATGTACGTTCGAGCAATCATGCAAGTAGAAATTCTGCATCGCTTCCAGGACCACCCGCGGCTTTTGGCTGGTCGCCGCGCTGTCCAGATAGACGAGCGGGTGTCCGTGGACCTTCTCTCCCAGAATCGGGAAGTCCTCCCGGATTCTTTCCACATCAAACGGCTGGCGGGCAGCAGCGATGGGGTGCGAATTGGCGACTTGGCGTGTGGTTCCCATCACGCCTCCTTCCCTCCCGGGTCGAGCGTCAAGCGCGCGAACAGTGCGGCGGTGAGCCGGGAGCGCATCGGTTCATACTTGATCTGGTTGATGATCTCGTTGGCGAAGGCGTACGTCAGCATGCTGCGGGCCTCCTCGCGGCCGATGCCCCGGGAACGCAGGTAGAAAATCGCTTCCTGGTCGATCTGCCCGATCGTGGCTCCGTGAGTACACTTGACGTCGTCGGCGTAGATTTCGAGCTGAGGCTTGGTGTTGATAGTGGCCTCGTCGGAGAGCAGCAGGTTCCGGTTGCTCTGCTTGGCGTCAGTCTTCTGGGCGTCCTTGCGGACGATGATCCGGCCGTGGAAAACTCCCGCCGACTTTCCGTCCAAAACGCCTTTGTAAACTTCGCGGCTGTTGGCGTGGGGCTTGGCGTGGTCGATGGTGGTGTAGTTGTCGATGTGCTGCCGGCCGTTCACGACGTAGAGGCCGTTCAGAAGACACTCGGCC
>DATKYV010000382.1:0-9002 GCA_035528275.1 Terriglobia bacterium
GACGAATTGGATGGCGGTGAAGCCTTTGCCGCCCCGGTCTTCGAGGTAACGCTCCCAGCTCTCGGCGTCAGACTTCAGCGCGCCGTTCCAGGCGGTATCCGAGAGCCAGAGGAATGGCGTGCCGTCGGCGTGGACAAGATAGCGATGGTCATCAGAGACCCGGATGGCTCCGCGACGGTAAAGTGGATTGTCGCCGGCATACGGCGCACAGGTGAATTCCCCCGACTGGTTATCGAGACCTTTGTCGTCGGTATTCGAGCTGCTTGACCGGTAGCTCCACCTTCCTGTTTCGTCCGGCGAGAAACGGACTTTCCATGTCGCTCCACCGTCCCAGAAGGCCTGAACGCTGTGCTTCTTGCCGCTCGGGGAGGTGAACTCCACGTTCACCTGCACGTCCTGGATGGCATTCTCGTATTTCGCCGAACTCGTGAACTGCGCCTCAAAGCGCGTCCAGATTTGGACGGTCGAAGCACTAACCGTTGCAGGAAATATCAGGGCAAACATCGGAACGAGAACAGCAGATTGAATGAAGCGCACGATGACACTCCTCCTTCCGCGCGCGTTGTTTTGAGGTCTTGTATCAGGTCGGTGTGCAGAGAGCAAGCCGTTCTTGGAGCCGCGGTTGGGAGCTACGGCACGCCGCCTTCGCCGCGGGCACCAAGCGTTGATTTGCGCATCCAAATCGTACAAATTGGGTTAAGCTAAGCCTGTTATGACACGAACTCGAGATCAGGTCTTGAGGACCCTGGAGGAGAACCGCGAAGCCATTCGGCGGTTTGGAGTGCGAACCCTCGGTCTCTTTGGCTCGGTGGTGCGGGGGGAGAGCACCGCTTCCAGCGACCTGGACTTCGTGGTCGAGTTCGACCGGAATACTTTTGACGCCTACATGGGGTTGAAGGAGTTTTTGGAGGAACTCTTCGACTGCCCCGTGGACCTTGTCCTCGCTCACACCCTCAAGCCACGCCTGCGGGATCCCGTCCTCCGAGAGGCCGTGCATGCCCCGAGACTATTCGGTTTGGAACTTCTACGCAGCGCCGAGAAATGGCATTGTAGCGAGTAGGTTGGGTCGCTAGCGCGCTTTTGGGGGCTTGATGATACGAAGATAGCCTCTAGCAACCGGGTTTGGTTTGACACCTCCTGCAGTCTGACGTAGGTGGCGTGGGAAAGCATCTTGAAGGTTCGGTGATGTGGACAAAAACCATGCCACACCGCCGGCCTTCTTGGGGTCTCTACCGACGAACCTGCAAACTACTGTCCCCGCACCTGCAAACTATTATCCCCCAACCTGCAAACTCTTCTCCCGTTCTACACCGTGCCCGCTTCCCAACAGGGTGGCGTGGGCCGCCACCCGCGAGGCGTTTTGAGCTTGAAAGGCGAGGGTGGTAGGCGTACCCTATTTCAAAGAGGCAAAATCGAAAAGGAAAATCGCCATGAGAAGGAGGCAGCAATGCCAAAGGATTTTGGTCCCGAGATTGGATTTCCGCGAATTGATATTCCGAAGGGGATGGGGAAAAAGATTGCCGTTCTTGCGATCGTACTTGTCGCCCTGGTTGTGCTATTGAAAACCGTGGGCACGGTTGGGGCTGGAGAACGAGGCGTCTTACTGCAGTTTTCAGCCGTGACCGACACGGTCTTCGATGAAGGTCTCTATTTCAAGATTCCTTTCGTGCATGAGGTGGTTCTGATGTCAACCCAGATTCAGAAATACACCGCTCCGGCCACCTCGTCCAGCAAGGATTTGCAGGTGGTCACCACCGAAGTCACCTTAAACTACCAGTTGACACCCAGCCAAGCGGGGGAGATTTATCGCCGTATGCGACAGGATTATCAAAACCGGGTCATTCAGCCGTACATCCAGGAGGCGGTCAAATCTACCACGGCCCAGTACAACGCCGAGGAGTTGATCACCCAGAGGCCAGCGGTGAAAAATGCACTCCAAGATTTGCTGAGTGAAAGGTTAAGTCCACTGGGTATTGCCGTTGTGCAACTCTCCATCACCGACTTTCAGTTCTCAGCGGCCTTCCAGTCGGCCATCGAGGCGAAGGTGACGGCCGTCCAACAAGCCCTTGAGGCCGAGAACGCCCTCCGGCGCGTGGAGTTTGAAGCCAAACAGCAAATCACCCGGGCCACAGCCGAAGCCAGGGGACTGGAGCTCCAAAAAGCGCAGATTACACCGCTGCTGCTGAGTTTGCGGCAGATCGAGGTTCAGGGCCTCGCCGTGCAGAAATGGAACGGCGTAATGCCCAACGTGGTCACCAGTGGAGGACCGGTGCCCATGTTGGATGTTTTCAGAGCCCAGCAGCGGTAAAGCCATGGCGGGTCATCTCTGCGCTGCGCCGCCTAAATGGGCGAACAACCCAACCCTTGGAACCTTCTGCAGCTCCAGGATGCCATGAGCCGACATGCTGTCGCCGAGCGCCGATTTGTGATTGCCGATCGGCAATTTTGGATTCTCGAATGAAGGCAGGAGGCCGCCCGTGGCAGAGGCCCGAGGTGCAAGCCACGCGAGCCTGTCGGGTAGATCGGCCCCCGCCCTCTACCCGCTTCCCGTCGATCGCTTGTTCCCGTCTGGGTGGATGATTGACCTGTGGATCGGCACCGTCCTGGCCGCGCTGGTGGCGGGAGCCAACGCCGCCACTCAGGGTCATAACGTTTTCGCGCGCCGCTATCACCGGCGGCGGCGAAGGAAGATTGCCAACATCGCGAAGACGGCAGCCGAAACTGAAAACACTCTCACCCGACCAGGCGTGTCCGCATCCTGTACGCGGCGCGGTGTTTCCAAAAATCAGCCTGACACGGCATCGCGCTTTCAGAGATGGCTGCCAGCTTCGAAGAAACAGCTCACGAGCCAGGAGGGAAGCTTCTACTTTCCCTTCCCGATGCTTTCCTGAGGATTTTCGAGGGCCGCCGACTCGGTGTGTTCGGACTGGGTCATGTGGAGGGATGCAAGCTCATCGAGCAATTGCCCGCGGGCGGCGACGAATTCCGCCCATTCCGCCCGGGCCACAGACTGCGCGGGCGGGAGTTTGAGGCCGAGGAAATTGCGGAACTTCCCATGCTGCTTGACGCGAAAATCCAGGTGCGGCCCTGTGGCGAGGCCTGTCGCGCCCGTCTGTCCGATGACCTGCCCCTGACTCACCCGCTGGCCGGCGCGAACCCGGATGCGCGAAAGGTGCATGTAAGTCGTCTCATAACCCATGGCGTGGCGGAGGTGGATCGTTTTTCCGCCGCCTCCCTTCCAGCCGGCAAAGAGTACCCGACCATCAGCCACCGACTGCACCGGACTTCCCACCGGCGCGCCATAGTCGACGCCCAGGTGGGGGCGATAGTATTTGAGGATTGGGTGAAATCGGCGACGGCTGAAGCCAGAGGTGACGGCGGCGCTGAACTTCAGCGGCGAGCGCAAAAACGCCTTCTTCATTGACTTGCCGTCGGGAGCGTAATAGGCGGGACGCCCCGAGAGATCGTGGAAGAGCACGGCTTGGTGGAGCTTGCCTTCGTTCTGGTACTGCGCCGCCAGCACACGCCCGTAGCCCAGCAATTCCCCGCCGAGCATCTTTTTCTCCACCACCACCTCGAACGTATCTCCCTGGCGCGGGTCGGTATAGAAATCGATGTCCCAACCGAAGATGTCGGCAATCTCCAGAGCCAACTGCGCCTGCTCGCCGCTGTCCGTCAGGGCCTGGAAAAGTGAATCTTCGATCCGTCCCTTCACGCCAGTTACGAAGATTTCATAGGGGACGGGCTCGATCGCGGCGCGGAAACCCTCCTCTTCCTTGGTGATCCACAGCACGCGGTCAAGATCGATCTGGTAGTGGATGGAGCGGAGCTCGCCCTTGCCGGACCTGACGAATGTGACTTGGTTGCCGGCGCGAACCCGGCTGAGGTCGTAGACGGGACGGGCATCGCGGATGATCCGATCGATGGTGGTCCCGTCAAAACCCGCTCGCTCGAGAAACTCGCTGAACGTCGTGCGGAAGGGGATTTCCTCCAAGGAGTAAACGGAGCGGCGTGAGGCGATGACATCCACATCTTCCTGCGCCAGTTGCACCTGTTTCGTCAGACGGCTTTCGGCGAAGAGGCGCTGGCGAATCACCACCGTGAGAACAACGGCGCCGAAGGCGACGGCGGCAATGCAGGAAAGCACGCCGAACCTTCCGACACTGGTACTTCGAAGCTTGGAGATGGAGAGGCGGTCGCTTGGGGAATACTTCCACCCGCTGAGCGGAGGGGTCCCTCTACCCATAGCCCGTAAATTTACCACATCATCCCAGAAATCAACCCCAAAAACATGCAAATAGTCGAAAAAAGAGGCCATTTGCCCTCGCCTTGCCCCCTTCTGTGCCGTAAGATTAAGAGACCGGGCGAGAAGCGGAGTTGGCTGTTCGCGATGAGCAACAGAGGGCTGCATGCTTAAACTGATTTTCAGCAGCTTGGTCCACCATCCCGCGAGAACGTTTCTCTGCGTGTTCATGGTCGGCGTGGCGCTGGTCCTGGGTCTGGTCATCAAGGGTCTGGCTTCCGGGCTGCTGACCGAGAAGATTGTTCGAACCCAGGGGATCGGCGCCGATCTCATGCTCCAGGCGCCGCGCAGCTCTTACCTGCTGGGCTTGGGAAGAAACGTGCTGCCCGCTCGCATGGCGGAGAAGTTGTTGGAGGTCGAAGGGGTCAAAGCGGCAACGCCGGTGGCCACCGAAGCGAGCTTCACCAACCGCCTGGAGGTGGTGTTCGGGATTGATCTTGAAACCTTCAACGGCGTCAGCGGCGGGTTTCGCTACGTGGCCGGGGGTCCCTTCACGGGCCCCTACACCGCCTTGGTCGACGACGTCTATACTCGAACCCACCACGTCGGCCTGGGAAGCAAGGTCACCTACCTGAACCATCAATTCACGGTGTGCGGAATCGTCGAACACGGCAAAGGCGCGCGCGTGTTCGTCCCGCTCGCCACTTTGCAGGACCTCGTTGCTCCGGAAAAATGCGCGGTGATTTTCCTCAAGTGCTCGTCGTCCGATGCGACGGAAGTGGTGAAGGAGAGGCTGAAACAATTCCAGGGGGGAGCGCTGCGGAACTACCAGATCACCGCGATGCGCGATCTCACCACGCTGCTCACGCCATCGGCGATTGTGGGATTGCAGGAATTTCTCATCGTGGTTGTGGGCTTCGCGGCGGTCATCAACTTCCTGGTGATCTTCCTGGCCCTCTATACGCAGGTGCTGGCCCATACGCGCGAAATCGGCATCCTGCGGGCTCTGGGAGCCACGAGAAAGTACATCATCAACATGGTCCTGGGAGAAGCGCTTTTCCTGGGCCTGGTGGGGGCCGCCCTGGGACTGGCGGCCTATCAAATGACCAAGGTGATTCTCCTCTCCCTGTTTCCGGGGTTGAGCTTCTTGCTGCCGCTGGACTTCACCATCGAGGTTGTGGCGGTGGCGCTGGCCAGTGCCGTCCTGGGCGCCTCCTACCCGGCCTACCGGGCCGCCCGAAGTGAGCCGATTGTGGTCCTGAGCTATGAATGAAACGCGACATGTGGAAGCAGCCTCGCCTCGCGCGGTGATTGAAGCTCGAGGCCTGAGCAAGACGTTTGCCTGCGACTCCCAGACCACGGCGGCGCTCGAGCGAGTGGACCTGACGGTTCAGCAGGGCGAGTTCGTCGCCATCATGGGGCCGTCGGGATCGGGAAAATCCACCCTGCTCTATTTGATCGCCGGGCTGGCGGAACCCACGGCGGGCGAAGTCCGCATCGACGGCACGGCCATTTCCAGCCTGCCGGACGCGGAACGGGCCCGCATGCGCAGCCTGAAGATGGGATTCGTTTTTCAGAGATTTAACTTGCTCGGATTCCTCTCCGTGCGGCACAATATAGAAGTCCCGCGGCTGTTGGGCTGGAATAGCTCGAGAAAAGGCCGGACGGTTGAAGAACTGCTGGCGGCGGTCGGTATGGAGAAGCGAATCCGCCAGCGGGTGAGCGAGCTTTCGGCCGGGGAACAACAGCGAGTGGCCATCGCGCGGGCCCTCATCAACGAACCCGATATTCTGCTCGCCGACGAGCCGACCGGAAACCTGGACAGCCGGAACGCCGAGGCGATCCTCGACCTGCTGCTGCGGCTCAAACGCGAACTCCGCCTGACCATTCTCCTTGTCACCCATAATCCGGACGTCGCGGCGCTGGCCGACCGGATCGTCGAGATGCAGGACGGAAGCATTCGGCGCGAGTGGAAACCCGAGGACGTTCGTCCCTGGGTGGAGTGGCACCGCAAGCTCTCGGCGCCCTTCCCGGGGTGAAATAGCTGAGTCCCTCGAGGGAATGGAAAAAGAAACGAAAAGGAGAGCGAAGAACCCGAAGAAGTTTAGCCACCGAAAGGCAGGGTGCGACATGAGGAAGGTTGCCGGATGGGTGCTGGCGGTGCTCGCGCTCCCCGTGGCTCTTTCGGCGGCGGCCAAGCCGCGCCACATCGAGGGGCCGAACATCCTTCTGATCACCGTTGATACACTGCGCGCCGATCACCTCTCCTGTTACGGGTATCCGCTGCGGACGTCCCCGAACATCGACAAACTCGCCGGCGAAGGTGTTCGGTTCCAGAACGCCTACAGCCCGATTCCGCTGACCGGCCCGGCTCACATCGCGCTCATGACTTCACTCTACCCGCAGCAACACGGGGCGACGATCAACGGCATGCACATGTCCACGAAACCGCGCCCCGTCACTCTGGCGCAGATCCTCCACCGCCTGGGCTATCGCACCGCCGCCTTCGTGAGTGCCTGGCCGGTGAAAAAAGGCATCACGGGATTGGGCCGCGGGTTCAATGTCTACAATCAGAAGTTCACTTACCACTACAAGCTGGTCAACTCCGCGAGAGACGGAAAAGACGTCACCGACGCGGCGCTCCGATGGCTGAAGAAGCGCGGCAAGGATCGCTTCTTCCTCTGGGTGCACTACTTCGATCCCCACGAGCCTTATGACCTGCGGCCCGAGTTCGCCGATCTGCCGCGCACGCCGGGTGCATCAGCGATCCGCCACGCGTCCGACCGGAAATTGACCGTCGAGGATGCCCAGCGCGTGACCGCCTACGACAGCGAAGTCGCCTACTCCGATCACTACGTCGGCCAAGTTCTGCAACAACTCAACGCCATGGGAATCCGCGAGCGGACTCTGATCGTGTTGGCCGCCGACCACGGCGAAAGCCTGGGCGAGAACGGTTATTGGGGTCACGGTGACAAACTCTTTCAAGGCATCGTTCATATCCCGCTCATTCTTTCTCGTCCCGGCACCATCCCCCAGGGATTGGTGGTGAGGGAGGATGTGGGGCTGCTGGATATCATGCCCACTATCCTTGACTATGTGGGGATTCCCGCGCGACTGCCGATTGAAGGCAAGAGCCTCAAACCCCTCGTCGAAGCAGCCTCGCCTCCGCCTGCGCGAGACCCCGTCTACTTTCTCACGTACAACGAGCCGCCCTTGCTGCCCCCGCGCTGGATCAGTTGGCTCTGGAGCTGGGCCAAAACCAAGATGACACCTTCCAACCTCGGATTCGCCAGCCGGGATCTCAAGGTGGTTCTCGAAGAGGATGACCAACAGCCGCGAGTGTTCCGGCTGGATCCCACGGGGAACGTGGAACGACCCAGCAGCAACATCGCCGCAGCTCAATTGGCGGAGTATGGCCAGCGGCTCAACAAGTGGTTCCAGACCACCAACCGCGGCCTGAAACCCCAGAGCCAACTCAGTGAAGAGGACGTCGAGATGCTCCGCAGCCTGGGCTACATCAATCCTTGAGCGGAAGTTCCGGACCTCAGACCAGCCCCTATGTCATTTCTGAAGGTCCCGCAAGACCCCGAAAGGCGCGAATTGCGCCCCAATCGCGTTTTTGGCCCGTTGTAGAAGCCTGATTTCAAACCACCTACAAAAATCTGTCTCACTGTTCTCACTGTTCTCCACCTTCTCATTCAATAGGCGTAGCCTAGGATCATGGACAGAAGGAGGACAAGCCCACCGAGGGGTGGCGGGCGCAGACTGCCCAGTGTCGCGCGCGTTCCGGCGAGAGTCGGAAGCCGCAACGCGCATTCGGCAGTCGTTTCGCCGCGAATTTCGCCCGCCGAACTGCGGCTCATGCGCAAGGTCCACGCCCGCTGTGGCGAGGTCATTCGCGAAGCCGGCAAGTATTCCTCCGTCCCGTCCGAATTCCTGGCGGCGCTGACGGCCAACGAATCGGCGGCGAACCCGCGCGCGGCGCGTTTCGAGCCGGCGGTGTATCGCCACCTGAAGGCCGTCGCAGAGGGCAAATCTCCCGCCTACGGCGGCATCCGGCGCGAGAGCCTAGACGCCGAAATCGAGCAGATGCTGCACCCCAAGGCCGCGGCGTTTCACGGCGTGTATCTCAACGCGTCGTTCACCGAGGACTACGCCACCTCGCTTGCAGCCAGTTCTGATGCGGCTTTGCGCGACCTCGCCACCTCCTGGGGGTTCACGCAGATCATGGGCTACCACCTGGTGCGGCGCGAGGGCACGGTGCGCGACCTCCTCGAGCCGCGCTTTCACTTTCGTCTGGCGCTGGAGCTCCTGGCGGAGTTCGCGGCGCGCTACGAGCTCGATCTGGCGCGCGAATTCGACGAGATGTTTCGTTGCTGGAACACCGGCCAGCCCTATGGCGAGACTTTCGACCCGGGCTATGTGGAGAAAGGGCTGGTGAGGATGAGGCTTTACTCTCAACTCTTAACTCTCGGCTCTCAATCCGTCAGCTGACGGATTGAGAGTCAAGAGTTGAGGGTTGAAAGAATCGGGTGATCGGGCCATCGGGCGATTGAGTGATTCAGTGATTGGAGAAAGCAAAGAATGATGAAGTTTCTTAACGAGCTGTTTTCGGAAGCGGGGACGGCGAGTTTCAGCCGCGTGGCTACATGTCTAGCCCTGGTGAGCAGTTGCTCCTGGGTCTCGGCCATCGTCTGGCGTACCAACGCCCTGCCCTCCCTCGAAGGTGTGACGTTTTTCATCGCCTCGCTCTACGGCC
>DATKYV010000383.1:0-13625 GCA_035528275.1 Terriglobia bacterium
GCGGGCAGCGCGCCGCATCAACTGGACCGAGCGCTTCCGAGCTGAAACCTGCATTCTGTTGCTTTTGCGCGTGACCTCGCGAGCTTCCTTCTCCACGCGACCGACCAGGGCGCCCAATTCCCTGCCCGTCGTGACCGCGGCCTTTTCCAACCGCCTGCCCATCACCGTCTTCTTTGCCTTTGCCATAGCAGCCTCCGTGTTTGCTGGGAATTCTGGATGCAATTCTAGACTTTGACGCCTTCTTCATCAAGCCATCCCGGGCGGCAGGCGCGCGGCAACAAGGGCCCCGTTAGCTGCCATCTGGTACGTCGCCCAAGGCCCGGAGGGCCGGAACAATGTAGCCCAGGGCGTCAGCCCTGGATGCTCTAGCGCCGCTCTATGAGCGGCGGGTAGGGGAGTCCGTCGGCTGACGGACTCCCGTAGCAGCGCGGAGCGCTGCCCTGCACCCAATCGCCGGTCCCTTGCTGCGTCGGGGCAGGTTCCAACCGGCGCTAGTGTCGTTCCAACTTATTGAGGCTATGCTTTAGGCCGCACTGCTACAGTCTTGACTTGACCGCGTGGCTCAAGGCAAGTAGCCGCAAATAGATGGAACGGCACTAGAGCCCTCCCCCGCGCGCGCGGGGGAGGGGTAAGGGGGAGAGGGAGGATCCGCAAACCCATGGCTCAAGCCATGGGCCACATTCTGCCGCCCCTGCGGGGGCTGCGCCGCCAGGGGGACTCTGGATCGCACACATCGCAACGATCGCGATGTTTGCGCCACCCGCGAAATTGTCTCTTGGCACCGCCCATGACCTTATAGATGCGCCAGCCTGCCCGCTACTCTAACTTGAAAGAGTTGGGAACTGGTGTCTTGATCTTCAGTTGTCATGCTGAGCCCACGTTGGGACAAAGCCTGATACAGCCTCCACAGTCCGCATGAGACTCGGTGAGGATTGCTTTGCTGCTGATAGCTTCCAGCGGTTCTGGGCGAAGAATGTCAGTCGCCCACTGTAATTGGGGCCTATCCGCCGTGTGCTTCCCGTCGGTGGCACGATATCCATCCGCAAATCTCGATGCGGAGACCTTCTGGCGAGATCAATCAAATATCCCTTCGGATCATCAATCGCATCTGCGTCCTGTGCAACCAGGACCCTTCGTATACCAAGGAACCTCGCGATCCCTACCCGATCAGCTAGAAGCCACGCTTCTACCTCTCTGACTGCAACCCGAAACATTAAGTTCGGATGGATAGGCTCTGGTAACCAAGTACCGATGAGTTCTGGCGGACACTCGGTTTTGTCGAGATCGGTCAACACCAGGAACGGAGTCCCCTTCGCAGCGTTGTTGAAACCACGTATCGTTTTGCGTAAATACCCGAATCCGCACCCCAGGTAGCATGTCCCTATCGCATAAGGGCGCCCCGAATCGGAAAGAACCCTTCTTAGAACTGCCTCACTGAGGTCGTCTTCCACAGCTAGTTGAATCGGGATGGGGGGTGTCATTCAAAGAGGTCCAATTGCTGCACATCTGCTGGCACGGTGCGGGGAAGGGCGGCCTCTGCAATGCTAAGTCCTGTCTCAAGAAGGTGTCTTACTTCCTTTATTGAAGCGGCAGGCTCTACTCTCGTCCCCTCGACACTGGGTGTCAGCAGGAGCACTTCCTCTCCTCCGATACCTCTATCCGAAAGCAGGTCGGCGCTGTGGGTGCTCAGCATAATCTGCCTCTTCTTCTGCCGTTGCACTCGATGGAGCAATGAAGGGAGTTTCCGCACAATTCCGGAATTCAAGGAGAGCTCGGGTTCTTCCAAGAGCAAAAGGGATTCACCTTCAAGTAGCGACCAGAGCAAGCCGATTAGACGTAGCGTTCCATCCGAGAATTGGTCTTCCCGTTGTTTGGCGCCTTTGGGACGCCAATGTTCGTACACTGCCTCCAAGTGTGGAATTCCGCTTTCGTCCTGCACATCAACGAGACCTTTGATTTGTGGGACAGCTAAGAGAAGGGCTGCTTCGATCTTCTTTAGTCGGGAACGCCGGACTTTCTGAGGGGTTTTCACCACTCGCTCCAGGAAGCTCCGACCGAATGGGTCTTCGGAATTGCCCGGTCCTGCGAATAAGTCAGGGCGCCGAACCAACTGTGGCACCAAATGGAGATAGAGAACCGATTCAAAAAACTTCGAAATGTCTCTGAAACTTCTATTGGCACCAATTTGCTCAAGGTGTGTTTGAGTTCGGCGGAGCGGATCCTCTATGTCGTTGTGATTCGGCCGGTCTAATAAATCCTCGCCGCTATGCCAGACCCTCTCGTATGCCAGATATGGTTGGCGGTGGCCGCGTGATTCTTGCTTGATTCCTATCGAGTACTTCCAAGTCGCTTCCTGGTTCGGAGCTTCGGAGAGACGGACTTCTATTTCAACATCGGGATGCTCGCGCGCCGCTAGGCACCGTAGTTTCGACAAGCCACCGCGATCACTGACGGCTTTCTGCAACCCTCCACCGGGCTTGGCAATGTCGCGCAAAAAACGGAAAGCGTCGAGGAAGTTAGACTTGCCCGAAGCATTGGGCCCAGCGAGAAATACTCGATCGCTTAGGGCAACGTCTACCGAGCGGAAGTTACGCCAGTTCTTTAAGTGGACATGCGTGATAATCATTGGTCCGCCACAGCACGGTTTGAGCGTTTTGTGTCGCCGTTAGAATCAATCTTATCAGTTATGGGCCCTTGCGTATCAAGAAATCTTAGCTTCATCCCCACATCCTATGTTCCTGAACGAGATGAACGCATCAGCCTGCGTGGTGAGGCTCCGTTCGCCGTGACGAATCCAACGCCTTATATGCAGAGTACCCGGGAAGCAGCTCTGAAGACCTGAAGGCCGCCGCTAGAATCCCAACTGGCTCCACAGGGCGTCGATCTTCTTCTTCACTTCCGCGTCCATTTTGACTTCGTCGGGCCAGGGGCGGGCGAAGCCTTCGGAGGGCCATTTGCGCGTGGCGTCGACGCCCATCTTGGAGCCGAAGTTCGGCAGGCGCGACGCGTGCTCAAGCTGGTCCACGGGGCCGAGCATGAATTGGATATCTCGCTCGGGATCGATGTGGTTGAAGGCCTTCCACGTGACCGCGCGGAGGTTATGCACGTCGACGTCGTGGTCCACCACCACAATGCATTTGGTGAACATCGCCCCGGGAAGTCCCCAAATAGCGTTCATCACCTTTCGGGCATGACCTGGATAGCTTTTCCGTATTGAAATAATCATTAAATTATGAAAAATCCCCTCGGCGGGCATATGCATGTCCACAACTTCCGGCATCTGTTTGCGCACGAGGGGGAGGAAGAGGCGCTCGATCGCGTAGCCCATCCAATAGTCTTCCATGGGCGGCGCGCCGACGATGGTGGAGACGTAAATCGGGTCCTTGCGCCGCGTGATGCAAGTAATATGGAAGGCGGGAAACTTGTCCTCCAGCGAGTAGTAGCCGGTATGATCGCCGAAAGGGCCTTCCACGCGGATGTCGTCCAGGTCCACGTAACCTTCCAGCACGATCTCGGCGTGGGCAGGAACTTCCAGGTCTACGGTCTCGCACTTCACCAATTCCACCGGCTCCTGACGCAGAAATCCCGCGAAGAGAAACTCATCCAAATCCTCCGGCAGCGGCAACACCCCGGCGAGCATGGTGACCGGGTCGGCGCCGATGGCCACCGCGACATCCATCCGCCGGCCCTTGCCCTCTCGCTCGAGCCAGCGGAAATGTTCCGCACCGCCCTTGTGGACCTGCCAGTGCATGCCGGTGGTGCGCTCGTCATACACCTGCATGCGATAGCAGCCCACGTTGCGGCGGCCCGTCTTGGGGCTGCGCGTTACCACCATGGGGAAGCTGATGAACCGCCCGCCATCCTGCGGCCAGCATTTCATAATGGGAAAGCGCGCGAGCGAGAAGCCCTCTTTCTCGATGACCTCCTTGACCCGGCCGCTCTTGATGCTCTTGGGAGCAAACGACCCCAGTTCGGCCAGCTTAGGCAGGAGCCTGACCTTGTCGAAGAAACCCTCGGGCGGTTTCATTTCCAGCAAATCCTCAATCCGCCGCGCCACCTCTTCCAGCGACTCCACTTCGAGGGCGAGTTCCATCCGTCTCCTCGATCCCAGCGAGTTAATGAGCAGCGGCACCGCGTAACTGGCGCCGTCTTTCGCCGAGCAGGGCTTTTCAAACAGCAGCGCCGGACCGCCCGCCTTGGAGACGCGGTCGGTGATTTCGGTGATCTCCAAATCGACGTCTACTTCGACGCCGATCCTCTTCAACTCCCGCTCGCTTTCCAATCGCCGCAGATAATCACGCAGATCTTTGTACGCCACAGGTCTACCTCGCCGTGAAATCAAAGATGCTCTGGAAACTTTCGCGATGGAACGAGAAGCATTGCAGATTGACCGCGGCAAATCAAGTCGCGCGAAGGGCATACGAGGGCTTGAGTTCTCCAGCGACGGATTTATTCCGGTTGCCGCGATGACCGCCGCGGAGCCGTCTCCGCGCTCCACCGGTCGGCCGGCACTCGCCCGCAAGTACCCTTGACAACGCTCCGGTCACGCCGGATACTAGACTTGCGGGGTTCCCGGCAACTGGTCGTTTTGCGGAGCCAACCTGGGCAGGGTGACCCGTCTGTTCCCCAGCCATGTTGTGTGAATTGACCGGAAGGATCGCTTCGGGCCGTGCCCGTGTCCGGCTTGCATCGGAAATACGGGCTGCCGGAATCCTCGCGCTGACCCTCGCCAGCATCCTATTCGGTTGCCTTCCCCTCCTGGCCGGTCAGGATGACGCGGAGCCCGAAGTCACCACACAAGAAAGCACTCCCACCTTTAAAATGCAGGTGGAGCGCAACCTGGTCCTGGTGCGCGTCGTCGTACGCGATTCAAAAGGCAAAGCGATCGGCAATCTGCGCAAGGAGGAATTCGAGCTTCTGGACAACGGCAAGCCCCAGAATATCGTCCACTTCGCCGCGGAGGTTCCCGGGTCGAAGGCCGTCCCTCCGAAACCCATCCCGGCGGAAACAGTTGACGAGGAAATGGGCGTCATCCCGGAGACCGCGCTTGCTGCTTCAACTCCGCAGCGATTCCTGGCTCTGTTCTTCGACGATGTCCATCTTGAATTCTCCGACCTGGCTCGAACGCGCGAGGCCGCGGAGCGATTCCTGGCTTCCACGCAGGCGGCCGGAGACCGCGTGGGGATCTTCACAGCCTCAGGCGAGAGACAGCTGGATTTCACCGATGACAAGGAAGCGATCCACGAAGCGCTCAACAAGCTCCTGCCCAGGCAAATCGTCCCCCGGGATAATTCCGTTTGTCCGGAGATCTTTGACTACCAAGCCTACGAGATCGTCCATACCAGCGATCCCGACGCCCTGGAAATCGCAATTCAGGAAGCGTTTCAGTGCAATTACGAGGGCTTGCCGATGGATCGCGAGGTTGCCCGGAGCGCCTCGGAGTCCCTCGCCAGGGAGCAAGCCTACCGGATAATGAACGCCTACCAGACTGAAACAGAGTATGCCCTTCGCGCCCTTGGCCGGCTGGTTCGCCGCATTTCCTTTTCCCCCGGCCAGCGGAACATTGTCCTGGTTTCTCCCGGATTCCTTACGGTCAGCGATGAGCGACAAGTGAGTGCGGTGGCCGAACGCGCCTTGCGCGCCGACGTTGTCATCAACTCGCTGGACGCCAGAGGACTTTACGTGGCGTTTCCGCTGGGTGACGCCGCCAAGTATGTCGCGGCTCTCCCCCGGCGCGCGGACCTGGTAGGAAAGAAGGCGCAACTATCGCTCAAGCAAGAATCTCTGGCTTCCGACGTGCTGCGCAACCTGGCCTATGACACGGGCGGGGAGTTTTTCCATAACAGCAACGATTTGGAGCAGGGCTTCCACCAGGTCGGCCGGCTGGCGGAATATTACTACGTCCTGGGCTTCTCCCCCCAGAACTTGAAGCTCGACGGCCGATTCCACAATCTGAAAGTGAAACTGGCGAACGGCAAGGGATTGAGCATCCAGGCTCGGCGTGGATACTTCGCGCCCAGCAAACCCGCGGATGCGCTTGCCCAAGCCAAGGAAGAGGTCGAAAGGGCTCTGTTTTCCAGCGACGAACTGAGCGAACTGCCCATTGAGGTCCATACGCAGTTTTTCAAACTCCACGGCGCGAACACTCGCCTCTCGATCCTGACGCGATTGGACATGCGGTTCGTCACCTTTCGCAAGGAGGATGGGCGCAATCTGAACAACCTCAAGCTCGTCACAGCAGTCTTCGACCGAGACGGGAAGATTGTAGACGGCAAAGTCAAGGACGTCGAATTTCGGCTCCTCGACGGAAGCCTCGAAAAGCTCTTTCAATCCGGCCTTACCACCCGGGTGAGTTTTGACGTCAAACCGGGGACTTACACGGTGCGCCAAGTGGTGAGAGACTCCGAAGGAGCCCACATTTCCGCTCTCAATCGCACCGTGGAAATTCCGTTTTAGGACGGTGACCTATGAGATCGCGCCGCACATACCTTGCCCCGGCATTGTTGCTGACGGCCCTGGGTTTCCTCGTTTTCAGCACCGAACGGGCCTCCGCCACCCCGCTGCAGGACCAGCAATCATCCGACCAGTCCGTGGCCACGTCTCCCGACGTCATCACGGCGGAGACCAACATGGTTCTCGTCGACGTCGTGGTAACGGACAAGAAGGATAACTACATCCGCGACCTGGAGTCCGCCGATTTTCGGGTGTTTGAGGACGACAAGGAACAGACCATCGCCAGCTTCTCCCGCTTGGCGGATGCCGCGGCGAGGGAGGGCATCTCGCAACCACGCTACGTGGTTCTCTTCTTCGATAATTCGACGTTGGACCCCCAAGATCAGATGCGCGCTCGTGAGGCGGCCGCGCAGTTTGTCGAGAAGAACGCAGCGAGCGACCGGATGATGGCGGTCGTGGATTTTGGCGGCGCTTTCCGGATTGCCCAGAACTTCACCG
The DNA here is from genome assembly GCA_035528275.1 of Terriglobia bacterium. Lineage (GTDB taxonomy): Bacteria > Acidobacteriota > Terriglobia > UBA7540 > UBA7540 > DATKYV01. The sequence goes on from DATKYV010000383.1 coordinate 6,952, forward strand.
CCGACGGAGCGGCCCTCAAAAAGGCCGTGGGCGGCGTAAAATTCGCCTCGCTCCAACCCAACGAAGCCGGACAATCCAGGGAACTTGCCGCGATGGGCATGCCCTCGCAGGTCCAGGTGAGGTCGGATTTTGCTGCCCGCAGCGTCCTCCTGGCGATCCGCAACCTGGCCAAGACGCTGCGGTCTGTTCCCGGGCGCAAGACCATGATTCTTTTTTCCGGCGGGTTTCCGCTCACCGCCCAGCGCCAATCCGAGCTCTCAGCCACCATCGACGCTGCCAACAAAGCGAATGTGGCCATCTACACCGTGGATGCCCGAGGTTTGCGGACCTCGGAGCCAACCGGCATGCCGGGATTCGAAAACCCCTCGGTACCCGGGAGGCCTCCCGGAGCAAGCCTGATTCCGGATGAGCCGCCGTTTCCTCATGAAGTTGCCCTCCTGGCCTCCCTGCGCGAAGTGCTTGGGTCGCCCCAGCGTCTGGACCAGCGCCCGCAAGGGGGCGGAGGCAGCGGAGGCACCGGCGGGTCCCCACGGGGTGGCGGTGGCAGTGGCGGTGGCAGTGGCGGTAGCGGAGGGGTTGGAGGTGGAGGCCCATCGACGGGCGGCGGCTCAATTGGCGGTTCCACCGGTGGTGGCCGCACCGGCGGCGGCGTCCCCTCGACCGGTGGAGGCAGGACGCCTGGAGGCGCTACCACCGGCGGTCGCCCCTCCAACGTTCCCAACGCGGCGACAGGTAATAATCCCTTCGGGCCCAACCGTCCGGGCTACGAGACGTTCCCGAACCGGTCCATCATTCCCCAGATGATCGACAATGTCAGCACCAACCAACAGGTCCTCTACGCACTGGCGGCGGGGACCGGCGGCTTCACCATTTTCAACACCAACGACTTCACAGAGAAACTCGGAAGGATCGTGCAGGAGTTGGACGAGTACTACATCCTGAGCTACATTTCGCCCAACCGGGCACACGACGGTAGCTACCACAGGATCAAGGTGAAAGTAGAGCGCAAAGGCGTGGAAGTCCGATTCCGTACTGGCTACTACGACACGAAGGGCCAGGACGTGCTCAAGGATAAGCCCGAAGGGAAGGTGCTGGAGGAACAGGTTGCCAGCTCGCGGCCCAGCGATTTTCCCGTAAGCCTCAGCGGTCCTTATTTCTACACTGCGGCGGACGTGGGGCGAGTGAATCTGTCCCTCGCCGTGCCCGCCAGCGTCCTGGGCTTTGAAAAGGAAAAGGGCAAATTCCATTACGAGATCAACATTCTCGGCATCGCGTACGATGACCACAACTCCGTGGCCGCGCGCTTCAGCGACACGGTCAACCTGGATTTGGGTAAGAGAGAGCAGAAGGAATTCTCCAAGGGAAGTTACACGTACCGGAACAACTTCAACATAGCACCTGGAGACTACACTCTGAAACTGGTGCTCGCCGGCGGAGGGCAGAAATTCGGCAAGTACGAGATGCCCCTCTCGATCCCGCCCTACAACACAAATGACTTCCACATCAGCAGCGTGGCCCTCAGCAATCAGATGCAGCCAGTTTCAGACCTTACGGCCGGCCTGGATGAAGCCTTGCTCGAGGAGCGCACGCCCCTGGTCGCGCGGGGCATGGAGATCATCCCCTCTTCGAACAACCAGTTCAGCCGGGAGGAAAAGGTTGGGCTCTACGTGGAGGTTTACGAGCCTCTCATGGCACAACCCAATCCGCCCCGGGTAGGGGTGATTTTCAACGTCATTGATGCGAAAACGAACCAGCAGGTGTTCACATCCAACACCGTTTTGGTGAACAATTTCGCGGAGCAGGGCAGCCCGGTAATCCCCGTCGGCCTCCTTTTGCCGGTGGAACAGCTCAAGCTGCCGGCAGGCGAATACCGGCTCGAGATGGTTGCGCGGGACGACAGGGGAAACGTGTCATCGCAACAGACCACGACTTTCGCGATCGATTGAGCCCGGCTGGGGACAAGTTAACAGGCCGCCAAGGACGCGTTTGCACCATCGAGAGGATCGGCTTGTGGCGCGGGCGATGCGCCGCGCCCTGCTCAACTGGTTTCGTCGAAACGCCCGCCGCCTCCCCTGGCGGGGAGTAAAGTCCTCTTACAAGATCTGGGTGTCGGAGGTCATGCTCCAGCAGACCCAGATCGCGACGGTCCTGCCCTATTACCGTCGCTTCTTGCGCGCCTTCCCCACCGCAAAGGCTCTGGCTGAAGCGCCCCTCGAGCAAGTGCTGCAACTTTGGTCGGGACTGGGCTACTACCGCCGGGCGCGGAATCTGCACGCGGCGGCTCGCCTCCTGGCACGGAAGTTAAAGGGACAATTTCCCAGCGACTACGGGGAGGCGCGCTCCCTTCCCGGCGTCGGAGACTATACCGCCCGCGCCGTCCTAAGCATTGCGTACAACCTCCCCTACACCGTCCTCGACGGAAACGTGGCCCGCGTGGCGGCCCGCCTGCGAGGCTACCGCGGCAATCATCATCAGACTCGCTTCCGCCAGGCCGTCGAACGAGACCTGAAATCGCTCCTCGCGCCCCGGGCTTCGGGAAGTTTCAACCAGGCCCTGATGGAGCTGGGCCAAACCGTCTGCCTGCCGCGTGCTCCCCGCTGCGCCATTTGCCCTCTTCGAAAATGGTGCCGGGCCTTCCGGAGCGGCCGCCCGGAATCCTATCCGGCCCCTCGGCCCCGCCGCGCTACCGAGGCGCGCTACCTCGCGGCCGGCGTGCTCCGCCGTGGGAATAGCGTCGCGATGGTTCGGGGGCTCGACGAGGATTTGCTGGGCGACCTCTGGAATTTTCCCGCGGCGTTCGGCCGGTCTTCCGCGGAAGCGCTCGGCCGCCTGCAAGACAAACTCGGCGAGGTCTTTGAGGGCGATATTCGTTGCGGCGAGTGTTTGTACCGGCTCCGCCACGGCATCACCTTTCGGGCGATCCGCGTTGAGGTTTATCCGGTGGAGATTCCCGGAAAGCCCTTGACGAGTTCCCTTCGCTGGTTCCCGCTGTCGCGTCTGCCGCGTGCCGCAGTTTCCCAATTGGCTCGCAAGATCGCCGCTCAGCTCTGAGCTTCGCGCCATGGGCTTTGGAGTCCGCACCGCAAGTGGGCCTTTGGCCCCCGGCGGCTTCTCCGCTACAATAGGACGCAGACTGGGCATTGCAGGACGATGAGCGGAAAACTTCCCGACCACGCCGAAATCGCGCTCAAGCAGTCGCACATCAGCGTGCAGCGCTACTTCGAGATTTCGCTGCTGCTGATGCTGGGGACGGCCTTCATCACCGTCGCCACCACCGGAAAGCTCGACTTCATCTCCATCGTCGTCGTCTCCCTGGCCATGCTGGTCAAGCTATGGAGCTACGCGCGCGACCTGGACTACTCGCTTTCCCCGCGCACCGTGACCCGGCTGGCCATCTTCTACATGTTCTTTTACGCGCTCGATTTTCTGATTTTCTCCATCGGCCCGACGCTCATGGACAACATGCTGTCGGCCACCGTCCACCTGGTGCTTTTCGCAACGGTCGTTAAAGTTTTCTCGGCGCGCACCTACCGCGATTACGGCTATCTCGCCACCCTCTCCTTCCTGATGATGCTCTCCGGCGCAGTTCTAACCGTGGGGACCACCTACCTGGTCTGCTTCACGTTCTACGTTCTTTTCTCGATTTCCACGTTCATCAGCTACGAGATCAAGCGGTCGGCGGAGGCCGCCCAGCGCCCGCCCGAAGGTCCCTACCGCACCTCGGCGCAAAACCGCACCGCGATCGAGCGCGCGCTCAGCAGCGCGACGGTAGGGCTCGCGGCGGGGATCGTCGCGTTGGCGGCGATTCTTTTCTTCGTGATTCCGCGTTACCGCACCGGGTATCTCACCGGCCTGGGGATGGAGGCACAGAACATCACGGGTTTCTCCGGCACCGTCAACCTGGGCGACATCCGGAAGATTCTGCGCTCCAACATCGTGGTGATGCGGGTAATGGTGGAAGAAGATCCGCGGGACTACGCGGGAATCAAGTGGCGCGGCGTGGGCCTCACAAGCTTCGACGGCAAGAATTGGTACAACGATAACACCGCTCAGACACCCCTCGAACCTGCCTCGACGCGCCGTTTCCTGCTTCCCCCCACCGACGGCTGGAACAACCGGCCGCGCCGTCCGCTGCGCTATCGGGTGCTGCTTTCCCCCGTTTCCACCGACGTCCTGTTCGCAGCCTCAGTCCCTCGCGAGGTGAGCAAGCTCACGGGGCGCCTGCGCATGATCACGCTGGACCAGACCTCATCCATGCACTACCCCGGCCACGCGTACACACCCTTGAGTTACGAGGTTGTCTCGGACACCGGCGTCGCGCCGGCGGACCGGTTGCGCGCCGCCCCCACCGACTACCCCGCCGACATCAGCCTCGTTTACCTTACCGTGCCCGAGATCGATCCGCGGGTCGCGGATCTGGCCCGGCAAATCACCGCCGGCTCGGCCAACAACTACGACCGCGCCCGGACTATCGAGGCCTACTTACACAATGAATTCACCTACTCGCTCGACCCGAGCGGCATCGACCCCGGAAATCCCATCGGCAGTTTCCTCTTCGAATCCAAGACCGGCTATTGCGAATACTTCGCTGCCGCTATGGCCGTGATGCTGCGCACGATTGACATTCCTTCACGCCTGGTGAACGGATTCCAGACCGGAACCTACAACCGCGTCGGCAAGGACTTCATCGTGCGCGCGCGCGACGCGCACAGTTGGGTGGAAGTCTACTTTCCCGAGTATGGATGGATTCCCTTTGACCCCACTCCCGCCGACCCCAATCCCGTGGTGGCCGGCTGGATGGACGATTATGTTGACGCGGTGAGTCTCTTCTGGAGCGAATGGGTCATCAATTACGACTTTGCGCATCAGGAGCAGCTCGCCCAGACTGTGGAGAGAGACTCCCGGCAACTCCAGCGCAGTTTCCGCCGGCGACTTCACAACTTCCGCCGGCAGGTCATTCAGGTGGCCTACCGCGTCGAAGCTTGGTTGATGTCCCACAAGCTGCTCGTTCTGCTCCTCATGCTGGGCGTCCTGGGTGGGCTGATCGTCTCCGAAAAGGCCGACTCCATCGCCGAACTGCGCTTCTTGCTGGCATGGAAGTTCCGCCGCGGCGATGTGCCGCTCGGCCCCCGCGAAGCCACCCTCTCCTACAACCGCTTCCTCAAAACCCTGCGCAAGAAAGGCTACCGAAAGCCCCTTTCCCAGACTCCCCGTGAGTTCGCATATTCATTCGTGGGTTCTCGCCTGAGCTGGCCGGTCCTGGAGTTCACCCGCCTCTACAACGCATTGCGCTATGGGCAAGCGCCGGTCTCGCTTTCCCGTCTGCGAGCTCTCTTGGAGGAGATTGCTGGCAGTAAGCAGTAGGCAGAAGGCGGAAGGCAGAAAGCAGAAGGCAGGAGGCGGAAAGCGGATGGCAGAAGGCAGTAGGCTGTAGGTAGTAGGCTATAGGCGGAAGGTATGTCGCATTACCCAGAGGATAGGGTACTTACGTTTGTTGGTGGGTTAAGAAGGCCGAAATCTCTCCGGACCTCTCATCATACTGCTGAGCATTTTTCCTACCTCGCCAAATCCTTCGAACAACTCACGGTGCTGCGCCGGTGAAAGATAGCCACAATCTCGTGCGAAGTCCAGCCACACCTGGGTTTCGGTCGCCTCGGCGTCCGCGTCCGCCAACTTGCTGAGAAACATATTTGGATACTGCCGCTTGCGAAATCCCTCCGCGATATTTGCGGCGACGCTGCGCGACGAGCGACGAATCTGACTGGTGAGTGAGTAGCGCTCATCCTGTGGAAAATTGTTTGTCTCTCTGAAAATCTCCATCGCCAGCTTGTAAGCGCGTTGATAGACCTTCAAATCTCTGTACCCGCGAAGCGTCGGCCTCTGCGTTTGCGCACCTGAATCTGCTCCCTTCATTTGCGTGCCCCTTCTCTGCCCCGATACTTCCCCTATTCTCCGTTGTCTACTCCATCTTGCCCACTGCCTTCTGCTTTCTGCCTACTGCCTTCTCTCAAGGAATGGACTTCCCCCCATCCACGGCGAAAACCTGTCCGGTGATGAAATCGGCGTGGGCGGCAAGGTAAAGCACCATCTCAGCGACGTCTTCGGGGCGGCCGGCCTTCTTGAGCGGGGTCGCGCGAATGACGTTCTCGGACCAAGGCCCTCGCCCTTCGGCGGGAAACAGGATCGATCCGGGAGCGACGCTGTTCACCTGGATGTGCGGAGCGAGCGCCTTGGCGAGGCACCGCGTAAGCATGATGACCCCCGCCTTCGAAGCGCAGTAATGCATGTAACCCGCCCAGGCTTCCAGCCCGCCAAGAGAGGAAATATTGATGATGCGCCCGCGCTTGCGGCGCAACATTATGCGCGCCGCCGCCTGCGCGCAGAAGAACGTTCCTTTGAGATTGACGCCCAGAAGCCGGTCCCAGTCCTTTTCCGTCAGCCGATCCCACCTGACCGGAAAGAAATCGCCGGCGTTATTGACCAGGATGTCGAGTCGGTGAAAGCGTTTTGCCACCGAGCCAAACATCCGCTGCACCTGGCGCGGCTTCGTGACGTCGGCATGAATCGCAATGGATTCCACACCCAAGGCACGGACCTCACACGCTGTGGCCAGTGCGCCAGCTCGCGAGTGGTTGTAGTTCACGACCACGCTCGCCCCGGCGCGTGCCAGCGTC
>DATKYV010000384.1:0-11093 GCA_035528275.1 Terriglobia bacterium
GGATTGTCGGCGGGAATCCACTTGGCGAAGTCCGCGTCCAGGCCAGGGGGAGCTTGAAGCGGATAAGGCGTGAGGTCGGCAGTGGGTGGGGCCTCCTTCTGACAGGCAACCATCATCAGGACGACCACGCCCACCAACGCAGAAAGAACAATTAGCAGATGAGTCGATTTTGACAGATTGCGGTCCATGAGGTATGGGCCTCCTTGAGTTGCGGTTCTACTCGTGCCGTTCCGACTTATTGAGGCTTTGCGCTGCACTGCTTTGGCACCGCCTCGGTCCCGCTCTGCGGGATGGCTCAAGGCATGTAGCCACAAATAGTTGGAACCGCACTTGCAGCTTCGGACGAGGCGAGGGAAGCGGGCGCGATTCAGACGTCGGTACTCAGAACTGATACAAGTAAGAGAACTTCACGAAGGCGCCTGCGGCCGTGGAAAGCATACCCGACCGGGTGCGGTCGAGCAAGGCCGCGTCACTGAGCGCCTGACGGTCATAGTTCTCGAGCAGGTTGCTGTAGCCGACGTAAAGCGCCGTGCCGGGATGAAGCAGATAAGTCAGCAGCACGTCACCGGCAAGGCTTTTGGAATATTCCAGGGACGAAAGCCAAGGGTCGGGCAAAACGTTGGAATACTGGCCGATCACCCGCAGCGACAATCGCGGCGTGAACTGGTAATTCCATTTCGAACGGAAGATGTTGTTGTTGAAAATGTTCTGGTTCTGATCGAGCGTCAGGAAGCGGTTTTCGAGAACCGTGTTCTCCACTGCCAACCGGGTGGAAGGACGCACGGTCATGAAAAATGAAACCTCCCGCCCCTCCCCCAGGAAAGGCTCGGTACCGTCGGGGGGTTCGAAGTTGATCTCGTCACCGGATGCGAAGGAAAGGCCCAGGCTGAACCACCGGCTGCGGCGGGTGCGAAGGCCCAGCTCGTAACCGCGCTGCAGAAAATCATTCCCTTCGTAGCGTTCGCGCTTGTAGCGATAGCGGCCGTAGGCGCTCGTCAACTGGGCAAACTCAACCCAGAAACCGGGATTCGTCGAGTAGTCCTGGCGAACGTTCCGTTGATCGAGGACCACGCTGCCGCCCACATAGGGTCGCCAGGAGACAATCCAACGCCCTTCGGGACGAAACGAGTAGCCCGCATAACCACCCAGGGCGCGGTAATCCACGCGGGGAATGAAACCGGAAGCCACGTCAAAGTCGGGAGACTTTTCGTTGTATCCCAAATAGGAGTTCCAGTGCCGGCCGTTGTGGTCAAGGCCCACGCGCAACGCCCGGCCTTGCTTGGCAATTCCCTCCAGGCTGTTGCTGAAGGACTTGAGGGCCTGGAAATCAATCGCCGTCGTCCGGGAATATTTCCAGCGGCCGTCCACGCCGAAAACTCGATTGTAAGCCTCGCGGAATTCCCAATCGCTCCAGATCATTCCCACGCCGGACTCCTGGTGAATGTCGCGGCTGAGCCGGAGGACGTTGAATAAGGCTCGATGGCCGAAGGAGGGATCGTCCGGCGCCACCACCTCCCCCGGACCACGGTCGTCGGCGACGAGCCCCGCAATCGTATAGGGTCCCACCTTGCCCGTGAGCTTGGCTCCAAACTGCGGGTCGACGATTCGCCGCGTGAACAGGACCTCAATCGGCGTATCAAAATAGCTGGCGTTCTCCATGAAGAACGGGCGTCTCTCGGGAAAGAAAACCTCAAAGCGGCGGTTGACGGTGATCTGCGGTTGATCCGATTCCACCTGGCTGAAGTCGGGGTTCACCGTGGCGTCCAGCGTGAGGTTGGAGGCCAGCACCCACTTGGCGTCGAGCCCCAGCCGTTCGTCCAGACGGTCACGCTCGAACTGGCCGGTCTCCGCGTTGAGATAGCGGCGCGACGTGAAGAATCCGTAAGGATTGACCTGGATGTTTTTGCCGGGAGTTATGTTTTCGAGGCCGCGGGCTTCCGCCTCCTGAATCAGCCAGCCGCTAATGCTGCGGGAAATCCGCGGCCAGGTGCTGTACTCGTCGGCGTGCGGGATGGACCGCGAAAGCGTGATTCCCCAGGTCTGCTGCTCATCGGGGGAGAATCGCAGGCTCTTGAAGGGGATGGCCATCAGGACGACATAGCCTTCGGGTGTGAGGCGGCCCTCGGAATTCCACAGCGTGTCGAAGCTCCGGTCGTCCCCGGTGCGTTCGTTGAGCAGCGCCTCCTCCTGGATGCCCAGAGGGTTCACCGAGAAAGCGTAAGCCCGCCGGTGGTCAAAGTAGGTGTCGATGGTTACCCCCACGTGATCGTCGCCCCAGAAGTTGTCCCGCCGGGTCACGTGAGCGCGGATGAGCTCCGGCTCTTCGTCGCGGCAAACGAATCCGATGTAGAGGTTTTTCTCATCGTAAGCCAGGTAGGCCGTCGTCTCCTGGCTGGCCGGTTCCCCTTCCCGCGGGCTGCGCTGCACGAACCCCGTCAGCTTCACGGCGCGCTCACCCATGCTGCCCTCGACCAGTTCCTCCAGCGTCATCGGCCGGTGAACGCGCGGAATCATTATGTAGGGGGGAGGTGGACCCTCATCCTTTGCCGCGCAAGCCCGGGCCGGCCACAAAAACAGGCCGCCGAATCCGGTGGCGAGTATCCAGAGCGTCCACAACTGCCCGGCGTTCCGGACGGCGTGCGGCTCGGGAGATTGACGCAGAAGATTCACGCTGGTTGAAGGGTCCACCGATTAGTCTGGCCTGCGGCCCGCGATCTGCGTTGCGAGGAGACCGAGTGAGAGATTCAGAATACAGTTCTTTGCCCTTCCGGGCAAGACCCGCGCTCCGGAGCATTCGTGCTTGCGCTCATGGTTTCGACTTTTTGTCCAACCCGGCCCCCGTCACCGCAGGCGCGACGGCTCGAGCCTTGGCGGAAGCGGCGGGCCGGGGGCCAGGATTCTTCCCCAGGAAGAAATTGCGAGATCACCGCGTGTGTCATTCGCTCTTCTGAAATTCGATCCTGGTGTTACAATACCCGCCAACTTATTCCCTGACGGGGCGGGATGGATCTCGATTTCCTGGCTGCACTCGAAGAAGAGTGGAAGGGAGTCTCGAAAGCCGAGTCCATCGGCTGGCTGGCGTTTTACGGATTGTTTCTGGTTTACGCGCTGGCCAACAAAAGCGGCTTCTTGTTGATCGACCACGTGAACCTGATCGTCCACGAGGGCGGTCATTTATTGTTCGGTTGGTTGGGACGCACCCTGGGGCTGTGGGGAGGGACGCTGCTCGAGCTGCTGGTCCCGCTGGCGCTTGCCTGCTACTTCGTCTTCCAGCGCCACCCCACCGGGACAGCGTTTTCCTCATTCTTCTTCTTCGAGAATTTCCTCTATATCTCCGTCTACATGGCCGACGCCCGATCGCAAGGCCTGCCCCTGGTCACCGTAGGCGACGCTTCCCAAGGCGGCCACGACTGGTTCAACATTTTCTCCAGCCTTGGACTCCTGCGTTATGACACCAAGATTGCCGGAGTCGTCCGCCTGCTCGGTTGGCTGGGGATGATCGGGACGGTCGTCTGGTTTGCGCGACGGACGCGGGCGCGATAAAACTCTCCACGCTATCGGGCTATTCCAGCCCGTCCAAGTTTCCCGCCGCATCTTACGGTTACAGTTCCGATTCGTGCTGCAAGTAGCGGTGACGCACAACAAGCAGGTAATGAACCCCGGAAGCCACTGTGAAAGCAGCGGCGAGGTAGATACAGACCTGCAACAGGAGCGGCGTGACCAGAGAAATGCCGGCCTGGAAGGCCACGGCGACGAAGACGGTAAACACCTGGACAGTGGTAGACATCTTCCCCAACACCGAGGGGCGAAAGGGCCGATATCCGGCGACCAGGCTGATGAGGGCTGCGGTCACAATCATGGCCACGTCGCGGCTGATTACGGTAATGGTGAGCCACCAGGGGAAGACGTCACGGAACGCCAGGACCAGGTAGGCTGTGGTCGTCAGGATCTTGTCGGCGATGGGATCCAGCGCCGCGCCCAGCGGCGACTCCTGATGGAACACCCGCGCCACCGCTCCGTCCACCACGTCGGAGATGGCAGAAGCCGTGAGGACGGCGAGGGCCCAGCCGTAATTGCGGTCGATCACCAGAATGGCGAACACGGGAATAAAGACCAGACGCAGGATGGTGATCTGATTGGCAGAAGTGAGTACGCGTGAAGGCATAATTCGTGAACCACTATAGCGGGGGCGTTTTCCCGGTGTCAAACCGCCCAGCCGGCGCCACCCCTCGACGTTTCCGCTAATTCTCGACGGGGAAAGTACCCGCGAAGCGCAGGAAGGGATGTTGCGCGCCGAGGCGAGGCGCTTCCCTACCCCGAGTGCACGGTCTTTGCGACGAGCGCCTTGACCGTCAAGCCCTGAACCACGATCGAGAAGACAACCACGCTGTAGGTGACGGCGAGAATCAGCGCTTTCACTTCGCTGGGAGGAAGCGAGAAGGCCAGCGCCACCGAGATTCCGCCGCGCAGGCCGCCCCACACGAGGACGGGGACGGCGCCTCTTGTGAACCCGCCTCGCCCTCGAATCGAAAGCAGAAGAATAGGTATCGACACGCTGATCAAACGTGCCAGCAGGACGATGGGGATCGCCAGCAATCCCGCTTCGACGTAATCGGCGTTGAACCGCAACACCAGGACTTCCATGCCGATCAGAAGAAAGAGGACGGAGTTGAGGATTTCGTCGATCAGCTCCCAAAAATCAAACAGGCGCTGGCGGGTTGTTTCGCTCATTGCAAACTTCACCCCATGATTACCAATGAACAACCCGGCGACGACCACGGCGATGGGGCCGCTGACGTGGGTGCGCAACGCGATCCCATACGTCACCATCACCAGCGCCAGAGTGATGACGATTTCGAGGTTGTATTCGTCGATGCTGCGCATGGCGCGGTAAGCGATGTAGCCGGTGGCCATTCCCAGCCCCGCCCCGCCCAAAGCCTCGATGGCGAAAAGCTCCGTAACCTCGCGCCATCCAAACGCTTCCTGACCGCCGCGCGAGGCAAGGGCAAGCACGATGGTGAAAATCACCACGCCGACGCCGTCATTGAAAAGTGACTCGCCGGCGATGTTGACCTCCAGGGATTTGGGGACCTTGATGGTTTTGAGAATTCCCAGAACCGCCACCGGGTCCGTGGGGCTGATCAGCGCGCCGAACACCAGCGTCCAGGCAAACGGAATGCCGATGTGAAACAACTTGAGGACCAGCCACATCAGCGCGCCGATGGTGAGCGTGGAGATGATCACTCCGACCGTGGCCATCAGTGAGATGGCTCCCTTGCGGCTGGCCAATTCGGAATAGTCAATGTGCAGGGCGCCCGCGAACAGCAGGAAGCTCAACATGCCGATCATCAGGGTTTCGGGGAAGTTCACCTGGCGCAGCGCGCTGCCGACCATCGCCCCCGCTTGCAGGGCCGGGAAAACCAGATCAACCACTACGATCGAGAAAGCCGAGGCCATGGCGATGATCACCAGGCCGATGGTGCGCGGAAGACGAAGATAGCGGTGATTGCAGTAGCCGAATACGGCGGAAAGACACAACAAGAATGCGGCAATCTCAAAGAGAGTCATCGCACAACCAGCGCAAGGGTGTCACCGACGCCGTCGTGCGGTCAACCTGAAACGGTGTTACGGCGAGAGGGTGAGGCCGCGAGAACCGCAGGACCTGAGATCCAGCCGACGAGCGTTTCACACCCGCGGTGTCTCGATGCCCAGGTATTCTTGAACGGTGATACCGACTTTGTCTCGAAAGCGGTCGCAAAGGGACGGCAGGCTGCCACTCGGCTCATCCCAGGCGATGCGCTCCACGCGATGCATGGGGTAGAACACGGTGGCCATCCCCACCGTGGCTTCTTCCTGGTTTACGATTTGCCGGACAAAATCGTCGAAGGAGTCCAGCTCGAGGCCGCGCACCGTCACCCCGGCGTTCTGGAGAGAAAGCAATTGCCCCCAGATCTTGTCCTTGGGCGCCGTCAGACTCACAATCACAATGGCATTGATTTCCACGGTCTGCCCCCGAGCCACCCGCCAGAATCCCTACTGCGCGATTTTCATAGTTGCGCGCAGATTACGCCGTCGCAGTTCATAAATCAAGGTCGGGCGGGCAAGTCCAGAAAGCCCGCAGCTAATGCCCGAAGCGCTTCTCCCCCGCCGCGATTCGCACGGAGAGGATGTTCTCCTTGGGCGGCAGCGGGCAGGTGGCGTAGGCCGTGACCGCGCAAGGCGGATTGACCGCTTTGTTGAAGTCCAACACCACTTCACCCTTTTCAGGAAGTGCGGTGTAGAGGAACCGCCCAGCGGGATACGTTTCCTTGCCCGCCGTAAGGTCTTTGAAGATGAAGAACAGCATGTCGCCGGAGTTAACGGGAACAAGGCGGAACTCGCGGCCGTCGAGCGTGAACACGACGTAGCCCGGACTCGTGTCTTCCTCCGTCCGGCCTAAAATATTGGGGATGGAGATTTTCTTCGGCGGCCTGTAAGGCACAAACTTCGCCCGGACCCGATAGCGTTCGTTCACCGGAAAATAGTCCAGGCCGTGAAAGTCTCGGCGCGCCGAGCTGTTCTTGTCCTTCAGCCGGATGGCGTAGCGCCCGCCGCGCTCGATGACGAACATTGTCAGGTCGCGGATGCGCAGCAGGTCGGCCGCTCCTGAGGTGTCCGGCTTCAGCGGCGCGCTGGCGAGGAGCTGGCCATTGACGGTGACCTTTACGCCGCTCGCTGCCTGGAAGGTCGTCTTAGCATCGTGAAACTCGAAGACCCCCACCTGGGCAGGCGCCGATCCCTTGGGTAGAACAATGTCGTTGGTTGGGTCGGCCCCAACGGTGTTTCTTCCCTCTTTCCCCCAGAAGAGCCCGACTACCGTCAGCCATCCGTCCTCGGCCTCGAGCGCGGCCTGGTGATGGCGCCGCCACAGTTCGATTTCGGCCCGGTAACCCTGCGGCCCGGCATGCAGGAATAGAAGGGTTAGTGCCGCAAGGAGGATTCGAGCAGCCGGCAATGAAGTCTCCTCGATTTGTGGTCGGGAACGACAACGGCGAATCTAAACGGCGATTGCCTTCAAATCCGCCGAAACGCTGAGCGCGGGCTCCGTCACTTTCTGCAGCTCTTCGACGGTGATCCCCGGCGCGATTTCTTGGAGCAACAGCCCTTCCGGGGTGACGTCAATCACCGCAAGCTCGGTGATGATCGTGCGCACCACGCTGACGCCGGTGAGCGGCAGCGTGCAGCGCTTCAAGATCTTGGGTCGGCCGTCGCGCGCCGTGTGCTCCATGGCCACGATGACGCGCTTGGCCGCCGCCACCAGGTCCATGGCCCCGCCGATTCCCTTCACCATTTTGCCGGGAATCATCCAGTTGGCCAGGTTGCCCTTCTCGTCCACCTGCATGGCCCCGAGCACCGTGAGGTCGATGTGGCCGCCGCGAATCATGGCGAACGATTCGGCGCTGTCGAAATACGCGCAGCCGGGAACCTCGGAAATCGTCTCCTTACCGGCGTTGACGAGATCGGGGTCTTCGTCGCCCTCGAAGGGATACGGCCCCACCCCCAACATGCCGTTCTCCGATTGCAGCACCACTTCGATGCCGGGCGGGATGTGGTTCGCCACCAGCGTCGGCATGCCGATGCCCAGGTTGACGTAGTAACCGTCCTTCAGTTCCCGCGCCACGCGGCGCACGATGAGTTCACGCTTGTCCATCAGGCCCGCTTCCTCACCGTTCTTCTCTCGATTCGTTTGGCCAGGCCGACCGCCCGAAAGACTCGCGTCACGTAGATGCTCGGCGTCGCGATGGCCTCCGGGTCGAGTTCGCCGAGTTCGACGATCTCCTCCACCTCGGCGATGGTGACCCGGGCGGCCATGGCCATGAGAGGATTGAAATTCCGCGCTGTCTTGCGATAGATCAGGTTTCCCCAGCGGTCGCCCTTCCAGGCTTTGACGAAAGCAAAGTCCGCCTGGAGCGCACGCTCCAACAAGTATTTGCGCCCCTCGAACTCGCGAACCTCCTTCCCCTCGGCAATCACCGTGCCCACGCCGGTGGGCGTGTAGAATGCCGGGATGCCGGCGCCGCCGGCGCGCATGCGTTCGGAAAACGTCCCCTGAGGAATCAGCTCGGCTTCGAGTTCGCCTTTGAGGACCAGTTCCTCGTAGAGCTTGTTCTCCCCGATGTAAGTTCCGATGATCTTCTTGATCTGGCCGTTTTCCAACCAGCGGCCCACGCCGAAGCCCTCCACGCCGGCGTTGTTGCTGATCACCGTGAGCTTCTTCGCGCCCTTCGAGCGCAGCGCCTCGATCAGGTTTTCCGGGATGCCGCAGAGGCCGAAACCGCCCACCATGATCGTCGCGCCGCTGGCGACATCGAAGATGGCGGCTTCAGCGTGAGGGAAGATTTTGTTCACGAAACCGGTTCTGTCGGCGGTCAGTTGTCAGTTGCAACGGACTACGGACGTTCAACTCAGGCGATAGTACTTCCCCATGTTCCCGATGCGCGGGAAGAGCGCGCGGCGCTTGATTTCAAGGATCTGCCGCAAGTGGCCGAGGTCGTGGAAGGCCCACTCGTAAACAAACTCCTCGGCTCTCATCTGGCCCACCTCGGCGTGAGTCCCCCGGCGTTGGAGTTGGGCGGGGCCGGAGCTTGCGCAGCCATCAGACGTTTGCCCGGCGCTGGCGCTCGAGCGAAGCGAGCGTGTGCCTGGGGTCCTTGCGGCTGTAACGCATCGCGCTAACGCGCGCGTCCTGGTCAAAGCGCGGCAGCACGGGATTGTCCGCTTCGAGGATCGCGTCAATGCGAGCGCGGAAGCCGTGGTATTCCACATCGTCGAGGTGGGCGATGATTTCCTGAACCAACCACTTGCCGGGCGCGGGGCGCGTCTTTATCTCCCGTGGCGACATTTCTGCGAGCTCCCGGCGGATTTTTTCCGGCGTAGCCGAAATGATCTTGATAGCGTCCTTCAGCATCGGACGGCCTCCCCCGGGAGAATTCTCCACCCTCTCAGCCGCACAGGTCGACGTTCTATTCCGCTTGCTCTCGCCTTGGCGAGAGTCTGAGGGGCAACGGTAATTAGACCCGCAATCTCACCGACCGTCGTTTCATTCACGCCTTGGGTTTCAGCATCTGAGTCTGGGCGGCGAAACGGTCCGCGAGATTGGGCCGGTCGGCGTCTTCCCAGTGCTCGGCGGTGATGGCCTTCTCAAGGCGAACGTTTCTCTCACTCACCGGCGGGTGGGTGCGGGTCCAAAATGACTTGCCGCCCTGTTGGGTGGCCTGGTCGAGTTTGGTCAGGAACCGACTCAGCCCGGTGGCGGGATATCCGGCGGCGTGGGCGTACTTCAATCCTCGCTGGTCGGCATCGTATTCGTCGCCGGGCGCCAGGCCCTGGTCGATGATCTTGACCAGGATGCCCTGGGACATCTTGTTCAGATAATCGCTGCCCGGCATCTGAGCTTTGGATTCTTCCATGCCCACTCTCAGCGTCTTGTCGCGCTCGACAATCTTGAGAACGTGCTTGCCCGCGATGTGTCCCACCTCGTGAGCCAGCACGCCCCCCAGTTCCGACTC
This sequence comes from Terriglobia bacterium, assembly GCA_035528275.1. GTDB lineage: Bacteria > Acidobacteriota > Terriglobia > UBA7540 > UBA7540 > DATKYV01. The sequence goes on from DATKYV010000384.1 coordinate 9,549, forward strand.
GTCCTCACACAGCGCCACGGCGCCCTTGGTGATGAAGACGTATCCGCCCGGCGCCGAGAAAGCGTTGATGTCATCCGAATCGAGAACCGCGAAGTGGTATTGAATGTCCTGCCGTTCGGACTGGGCGGCGACCGTGGCGCCCACCATGTTGACGTAACGGGTGAGCGCCTCGTCTTTGTACAAATGGAGAGCGGCGATCAGTTTCGCCGCCACCTCCCGCCCCACTTCGCGCTCCTCCTCCACCGACATGGGCTCGAGCTTCTTTTGAACCTCTTCGGCCTTTTTGGTTGCGCGCTTCAGGCGATCGAAGATCTGGGCGTGAACGTCCGCCGGAGGGCTGAGCAGGGCAAGAGCCGTCAACGCTCCCAACATCCAGATTCCCCTTCTCGAAACGATAGGCTGCATTTTCTTCCTCCCTACTCTTAGCGCTTCAGCTGGCCTTCCTCCTGGAACTTGGCCAGATCGTCCTGTGAGATCGAGTATTTCTCCATGCCGTTCACCGCCTGGCGGTCGGCGGCGGTGGGTTTCGCGTTGCCGATCTCTTCACCCTCGCCGACGGTCTTGCTGCCTGCCGTGGTGGTTACTTCCTGCTGTTCCGAGCTCGACCCGCTGATGGCCTTGAGCCCGCCAAAGAACCCGCCCTTTTTCTTTTTCGGTTTCTCTTCTTTCTGCGGCTTCTCCTGATCCTGAGACGCGTTGTCCTGGGCCATCGCCAGGGGGACGGCGATGCCCAGCATCAACGCCGAAACAAGAACCAGCGAACCAAATCTCAGTTTACTGTTCATGACGCAGCCTCTTTCGTCCGGACGGTTTCCTTCATTCCCAAAAGCTCGTAGACGACAATCCTCTCTTCCTTGCCTTTGACAGAGATCTCCCCCAGCGGACGGACCTCCGCCAGATCGCGAATCTCCCGGTAGGTGGCTTCGCTGATGACGATGGCGGCTTTCAGCTCCTTCGTGGCGCTCTCCAGCCGCGACCCGAGATTCACGTTATCCCCGATGACCGTGAAGTCCATCCGCTGTTCGGACCCGATGTTGCCGAAAAGCATTTCGCCGGAGTTGATCCCCACGCCGATGTGGAGCGTCGGCCGCCCTTCACTCTGCCACTTTCGATTGAGTTTTTCCAGTCCTTCCACCATTTCCAGCGCCGCGCGGGCGGCCAGCTCGGCGTGATTGGCCTGCGGCAGCGGCGCCCCCCAGAAGGCCATCACGCAATCCCCCACAAACTTGTCGAGCGTGCCCTGGTGCTTGAAGATGACCGAGACCATCATGTTCAGGTGCTCGTTGAGTGTCGCCACGACGGTTTCCGGCGGCAGCTTCTCCGAAATGCTGGTGAACCCGCGAATGTCGCTGAACAAAACGCTCAGCGTGCGCTTCTCGGCCCGCAGGCTATCCCAGTTGAAGTCCTGCATGATGGTCTGCACGAGTTGGGGCGAGAGGTACTTGAGAAGCGTCTTCCGATACCGCCGCTTCTCGCGGCCTTCCGTGGCGTAGCGGGTAAGTGTTGAACCGGTAAAAGCCACGATCCCCGCCGCCAGCGGGCCGA
>DATKYV010000385.1:0-5654 GCA_035528275.1 Terriglobia bacterium
GCCCCGGTCCCGCCGCCTTCCTTGGTGGACCGCCTGACGCAACATATCCGGACTCATCGTGCAGCCTGGTCTTCGGCGCTTCTGGCCGTGGCTGGCGGATTGTCCGCCCTGGCTGGCGCGCTGGCGCTGGTGGACTATCGCACGCTGGGACCGCGCGCCGTTCAACAGAGGCGCCACCGGCGCGCTCGCGCGGCCGCGCTGCCGCCGCCATCCGACGCCCAACAGATCAGGGCAGTTATCGCGCAAGCATTCATGAACCAACTTGGTAACACGGCAGTCAAGGGTAGGCTGATGCGCCGCCCCGTCGCTCGACCAGACATAGAACAGATGATCAGATCTCTACCGGAATCTTTCCTGCAGAAAATACCGGAGTGGCGTTCAATGAAAGGCGAAGGCCTCGGGCAGAGCGCCACGCCTGCGCTTAAGCCGCGCGGAGGCGAAGTTGAGCCGCACCCCCCCGCCCAGGAAAAGCCCCCCCGCCGATGAAGGATTGCGCGCCCTGGTCCGCGAGTTCATCGCCCAACTGTTGAAGCTTCCCCGGTCCCAACGTCCCAAGGCTCGCGTGTTGCGCATGATCCAGGCGCAGCTCCCGCCGTTCCGTGGCCGTCCCGCCGATCCCCTTATCCAGCGGGCTCTCAAACTCCGGGCCCAAAATTTAAAGACGGACCAGATCTGTCGGCTAATCAATCTCGAGTACTCAAACTGGAGTCCCGGTCGCCGCGCCAGTTACCGGCGAAACGTCAAAAGGAACATGACCTACTGGCTACGGCAGCGGCCCACAAAACCGACCGCTTAGCAGTTGCTCGCCGTACTCTCGCCAGGGGGGCGGAAAAATCACGTGATTTTTCGGGACTGTTCAGAATCCGCAATCCGGCCCACACTGGAAACATGCAGCTCACGCGCGACGAGCTCGAAGGCCGCAAGGAAAAGGCCGTCCGGTTCGTTGAGCATGTGCTTGGGGACCCGGAGCGCGCGGCGGAAATTGAGGATGAGAGTCTCGAACATTACGCCGCGCGACGCCGGATAACTTTACTGAACCCCGGAAAAGGAGCAACCAACATGGTGCAGACCAAAGCGGAAGTTGAAGCCGAAAACGAGGAATTGCGCGCCGTCATCGGCAAGGCCCATGAGGCCCTGAGCGACGCCTATACCCCCGACGCCACGCGCGGCACCTTTGCCCGCGCGATCGGCGAAACCATCGAGCAGCTTGACGAGTACGTGGAGGAAGAAGACGAGGACGAGGAAGGCGCCGAGGACGAGGAAGGCGAGCAGGACGAAGAGGACGAGGACTAGCTATTCGCGGGCTTGTGCCCCGCTGACTTTGTGGCGCTTGTCCCACTTGGCCCGTTTCGCCAGAGCACCCATGCGCGCGATTTCCTGGCGCTGTTCCGGTGAGAGGTTTCTCGCTCTGGCCATGCCGCCCTTGTGACTAAAGTATTTCAAGGCTCGTTCCATCTCGTCGTCTGGAGGTTTCGGAGGTGAGGTCTTTTTCGGCATATTTCCCATTGTACTTGACAAACGCCCTAGCGGCAAGCAAAATAAGATAGATCGACTATTCGCCTCCCCGATGGAGGCGCGGATTGAAACAGACATGCTGAGGCATCCATTACGACAAAGGGCCATCCGTTACGGATGGCCCTGTGTGTTTTGTGTGTGCATCACCCCGCCACGGGCGAGCATGTCAAATTTGCCGACCGCCCACGAAGTTATGGTCAGCACCCCGATTCTACTACAGGTTTCGGGTGAATGCGAGTGCAGAATGATGACTCAACAAATCCAGTCTCCCGGCGTGCCAACTCCGGACCTGGTCCCGAGGCATTCTTACACCCGTAACAGCCGGTCCAACGCCGGCGGCATTCACCCGAATCCCCCCCGTAGAATTGCGGATGCCCGCTTCCCCTTCCCCTCCCCTCTCGGGCTTAAAGGGGCTAGGGTGGCAGGGGCAACGCCCCCCATTTCTTCTCCGCGCGGTCGCGTGCGGAGAACTTCACTTGATACCAGGGAATAAGTCCACAACTTCCGAAACGCCCCAATGGAATCAACGGACTCCAGAGGGTGGCAGGGGCGGAGCCCCCCGTCGTCGGTATCCAGAGAAGCAAGTTTTCGGCAAGACTGCCCGGCCCACAAGGAAAAAGACGCACCGGGAGGCGCACGCCGAGCGGCGGCGGCACGCGGATGACCTGGCGACCGCTCTGGAGCGGACCATTTACCTCGATTGTGCCCCCAAAATTCGCCACTGCCACACCAAATGGACTGCTTGGCGCTGTCGGGCTGAGAATCGCGTGTTTTCGGTGCCGATGGAGTCCTGTGGTGTCCGGTTGTGTCCGTTCGAGCAGCATGACCGATCGGTTACCGCGATTCACAAGTACGGCCCGGCTTTGGCGCGGTACCGGCGTCTGCGGTACGCCGTCTTGACCATTCGCAATGTCCCGGTTGGTGATTTACGGGAAGCCTTTGATTTTTTGTGGGCTTCCTTGCGGCGGTTGCGCCGATCGCGCCGGATGGCTCGCCGGATGCGCGGCGGCATTCCCGTTTTTGAAACCACCTTTACCGAAACCTCGGAACACCATCCGCATCTGAACGTGATCCTTCATGGGAGTTTCATTCTGCAGGCGGAGCTCAGCGACGAGTGGAAGAAGGCGACTAGTGGGCGTGGGGAAATTGTTGATATTCGGGAGGTTACCAAGGGGACGCTGCCAGAACTGCTCAAGTATGTGACGAAGACCTCGAAGCTGATCGCCAATCGGGACGCCCTGTTGGAGGTATTCGGCGTGCTTCATGGGCGGCGGTTAATTCGGCCTTTTGGGACTCTCTATGGTTTGAAATTGGATGAGGTCGAGGATGAAGACGACGTGGTAGGGGGCCACGGGCCGAGGTGTCCCGATTGTGGTTCTCGGGACGTTGAGCTAATCCCGGTGATTCTTCGTCTCGATCAAGTGGAATGGGATGACAGCGGTGTGTTGCGGGTGCGGAGTTGGCCGTCCCCGCGTCCGCCGTAATTGGGGAAAGCGGGCCGATCCTGATCTGTCTTTCCTGGGGCTCCGGGGGGCCTTAGCGGCATTGCGGAGTCCTTCGGAGTGGACATCCTTCCCCAGGATCGGCCCTGGACCCTCAGATAGCCTCTGAGGGGAACTTCAGAAAGGCACAGCATGGCAGCAAAAAAGCCGTCTATGCGCAACGATATCACGGTCGCGCTGTTTTGGGCGTTTTTGAAAGATCATCCTGAGCACTGGCTGGTGGAATTTCTACGCAGCCTGGCCGGCGCTATTGAAGTCGACCAGATCGCCCCGCCTGATCTCTTGCCCCTTTTTGCGGAAGCCACTTGCAAATTACTCGCGGCTCCGCGCTGACCGGTTGGCGGTCTGGTGTGGTGGGGCCAGGCCGCCTTCATTTTGTGCCCTGGGGTTTAGGAGGGTGAAGCGATGATTTATGAAACTGACGAAGACGCGAGCGTGTGTTTCACGGCAGCGGAACTGCTAACCGCGATCGGGGATTTCGACGGCGCCGTGGTGGTGACGATGGACGGGACGCCGGCTTACCCGTTCCGCATCTGCAGTGCCGAAACGGTGGCGTCATATTTGGCGCAGGCTGTTGACTTTGAGCTGACGCTTCGCACGGCCGAAGAAGAAGATGAAGACTGAGTTTCCATTTGTCGGGCTGGTGGTGGCTGATGGCTTGTCGAGGGGCTCCTGTTACCATCGGGCCGGCTGTAGCTGCATTCATCAAATGCGGCATCCAGTGGAAGTGACGGCGGAGAGCGCTTCCTTGGTGTTCAGGCGCCGGGAGTGCAGGCGGTGCGGGGCTCCCAAACTCAGAGTGTTGTTGCGCTGCAAGAACTGTGCCGAGAATCATGGCTGGTACTTGTCCGTTTTTGTGCGCCGCTACCCGGCGGTTTCGGGACCGAACCCGTTGAACTCCTCACCGATCCGGTGTCCGGAATGTCGGCGGTGGGCTGTTTACCCTACGACTCAAGTGTGCCTTGATGATGCCCCCGTCTAGTCGAAGTTTAATTGTGGGGCCGTTTCGTGGGTCAGGCCGTCTTTCCTTGCGGTGATGCAAGCGGCAAACGGGTGTACAATGCGGACAGCGCGGGCCGCGCGCATCATACGCATATGAATATGCCTGCAAAACGCTCCCCTCCGAAACAACCGGTCGCAGTCGCTGCGCCTCCCCGCCGCCGAGCTGGTACTCGCTCTGCGGCGGCCGCCCCCCAAGCCGATCCCGAAAAGCAGAGCTTCTTCGAGCTGGTGGACGGTGTTTCTGAGGATGACTGGGAGACTCACAAGATTTACATTTACCGCCGCTGGCCCCGTGTTCAGAGCGAAACTCCTCATTATCTGGAGAAGGTCCAGCATTCGATCGACGAGGAATGGTTGCTCAACGCCTGGGGGTCGGGCCGTTATCGCTTGCGGCTCAACTCCAAGAACAAGGCCCTGGCGAGTGTCGTCTGCGAGGTTCACGACTTGAAGCGACCGCCCCGGCTGGAACCCGCCGAGCTGGTGGAGTGTACGGAGAACGAAAGATACTACACGCTCTGGCCGGCGAAGAAAACACCTGGCCGCGAGGACGAAGGAAGCGCCGATGGAGCGTCCGGCGCCGCTGTTCGTGAAATGGGCCGGCTGGCCCGCCAGGCGCAAGCGCGCCCACTGCTCGATCAGAGTGTAGCCGATCTGTTCCTGAAGTCCGCTGCCGCGCGGGAGGACCTGGTAACGCGGATGGCGACCCCAGGTGCACAAGCGGATCCGCTTGACCTGGTGGATAGAATTCTGGGCTTTGTGGAGAGGCGTCTGGTGGTACCGCCTCCGGCGCCGCCCGTCGCGCCACTCTCCCAACTTGGCGAGTTGAAAGACGCCCTGCTCGCCTTGAAGGAGCTGCAAGGAATACTTCCCCCGGCCACCGAATTCGCCTCGGAGCACACCTGGTTCGATGTGCTCAATACAAGTGCTGTATCGGGTGCTGCTCAGTCCTTGTTCGCTTCGCCGGGCATGGCCCTGTTGTTAAATAAGCTGGTGACGCATTTCGTTTCCCCCCAGGCCCCGCTTGGAGGTATTGATCGAACTCCGGCTGAGGGAACGGGAGCTGCTCCGGGTGCCGCCATCCCGCCCCCCGCCGCGCCGATGACTCTCGACCTGGCATTGAATCGTGTTGTGCCGCTGTTGATTGCGGCGATGAATCGCGGCTACCAAGTGGATGGCATAGTGGCGGCGCTGGAGCTGACTGAGCCGGCAGTGTACGAGTTTCTGAAGATCCACGGAGCCGAGGGAATTATCGGGCAGTTGAAGAAAGGCCCGAATTGGGCACAAGTCGCTGCCTTCGAGGCCCCCATCCGCGCACTGCTGGAGGCTATCGAGCAGGGTTCGGAGGAAGAAGACGAGACGCCGGAGAACGGCGAGCAGGCCGCGAATCCAGATGCCGCGGCATAGGACAAACCGATGAGCCCCCCGCCCATTGCGCCTGAGCCTGGAGCCGCGCCGATGGAGGCGCGCCTGATGCATGTCTACATTTCCATCGTGGCCCCGGTCCCGCCGCCTTCCTTGGTGGACCGCCTGACGCAACATATCCGGACTCATCGTGCAGCCTGGTCTTCGGCGCTTCTGGCCGTGGCTGGCGGATTGTCCGCCCTGGCTGGCGCGCTGGCGCTGGTGGACTATCGC
>DATKYV010000386.1:0-6469 GCA_035528275.1 Terriglobia bacterium
CGCCGAGCAAGCCCGCCTCAAAAAAAACTTCTGGTGCGACCTGGAGCCTGCCGAGCGTGCGGAAGAAACTACTGGCGTTACTCATTAGGTTGATCGGGCGTTGTCCATGGTGCCTGACACAGTTCGATGACACGTCTTGAAAACTTAACCTAGTATTACTAACAGGGTGTTGGAAAATCGCGGATTGGTGAGGTAGCGGCGATTTTGGATCGCCATGAGCTCAGTCAATTCAATTTCGCAATGGCGACGTGAAGTCGCCGCTACAGATTTTTCAGCACCCTGCTAACTCCCAGCGGGTTGAAAGAAGCCGGCCAGCTTGTCGTAGGTGGTGAGCAATTCCTCGGGGTGGACGCGCGTTTCTCCAATCACGGTCATGAAGCTCGAATCTCCCGTCCAGCGGGGGAGCACGTGGAGGTGAAGATGATCCGCCACCCCCGCTCCGGCGCACTTCCCCAGATTCATTCCCAGGTTGTAGCCTTCGGGGTGATACGCGGATTCCAGCGAGGCTTGGACTTTGGATGCCAACTCCATCATTTCCCCCAGCGTCTCGGCGTTGAGGTCGGTCAGCGTCGGGACGTGGGCGTATGGAGCGATCATGATGTGACCGGTCGTGTAAGGGTAGAGGTTGAGGAGAACGAAGTTTGCGCGGCCACGATAAAGGACGAGCTGTTCGCGGTCGCGCGAGGATTCCCCCGCGGCCTTATCGCAGAAGACACATCGGTCGGTCTTCGTCCCCTCGCTGACGTACTGAAATCGCCAGGGGCTCCACAGATAGTCCATAACCCTGTTGCCGTCCTGCGCGACCCAACCCGTCTCAGGCCGGCGGAGCGTCCGCTGAGGGCGGCGCTTCTCCCTGAGCGCCGTTGACGAGGTCCTTCAGTTCCTTGCTGGGTTTGAAAAAGGGGATCTTCTTGGCAGGGACATCCACCCGCGCCCCGGTTTTCGGGTTGCGGCCGATCCGCGCGTTGCGCTGGCGGGTGCGAAAGCTTCCGAAGCCGCGGATCTCAATCTTGTCGCCGGCGCGCAGCGACTTGACGATGCTCTCGAAGATCGTCTCGACGATCACCTCGGAATCCTTGCGGCTCATCTCCACGGCCCGTGAAACATCATCGATCAATTCAGCTTTGGTCATTGTTCACTCCCGACGCTAAATTATCTTGCTGCGGATTTGCAGGCAACGGACTGGACAGCCACGCCGCAAGGAGATTATCCGACAAACCGGTGACTTGTTCTACTAAGGACTGACTTTCCTATTCCCCGCCCGCTGCGGAGGTCTCCGTCGCCTCCACGGGCGGAGCGGAAACGGAAGCGTCCGCCGCCACACCCGAAGCCTCCACCTCTTCCCGCGCCTCGGCCGGCTTGGCGGCTTCCGGCGCTTCAGCCGAGGCTTCGGCTTGCTCAACGCCTTTCATGCTGAGGCCAATCTTCTTCTCCGCAGGGTTCAACCGGATGATTTGAAAATTGAACTCCTTGCCGGACTCCAGGCGTCCCGGGCCGTTCCCCTTATGGTCCTCATCCATCTCCGAGGTATGGCAAAGGCCTTCGATCCCCGGTTCGAGCTCCACAAAGGCGCCGAACGTCGCCACCCGCGACACTTTGCCGCGCAGGATTTCGCCGACCCGCTTGTTGGAGAAGAAAGTTCCCCAAACATCGGGTTGGAGCTGCTTCAGGCCGAGCGCCAGCCGCCGGTTCGCGGTGTCCATGTTCAGAATGACCGCCTCGACCTTCTGCCCCTTCCTCAAGACCTCCGAAGGGTGCTTGACATTCTCAGCCCAGGAAAGATTGGAGAGATGGATCAGTCCGTCCACCCCCTCTTCAACTTCGATGAAAGCGCCAAACTCCGTGAGGTTGCGGACCCGGCCTTCCACCACCGAACCCACCTTGTACCGTTCGCCGAGCGTTGACCACGGGTCAGACAGCGTCTGCTTCAGACTCAGCGAGATGCGGCGCTGAGGAGGATTGACATCGAGCACCGCCACTTCTACCTGGTCGCCCGGATTGAGAATCTTCGAAGGATGCTTGAGGCGCTTGCTCCAGCTCATCTCTGAGACGTGAATCAGCCCTTCCACACCCGGCTCCAGTTCCACGAACGCACCGTAATCGACGATGCCCACCACACGGCCCGTCACGCGGTCCCCCACATGGTACCTGGAAACTGCCCCTTCCCAGGGATCCGGCGTCAGCTGCTTCAGTCCGAGCGAAACCCGTTCCCGCTCTCGGTCAAATTTGAGAACCGTGACCTTGAGCTCCTGCCCCACCCGAACCACCTCGGAGGGATGACCCACGCGCCCCCACGAGAGGTCGGTGATGTGAAGCAAGCCGTCGGTTCCCCCCAGGTCGACAAACACGCCGTACTGGGTCATGTTCTTGACGCGGCCTTCCAAAACAGCACCCTCGGTCAACTGCTCGAGAAGTGCGCTCTTGCGCCGGCTCAGTTCCTCTTCCAGAACCACGCGGCGGCTGACAACCGCGTTGTTCCGTTTCCGGTTCAGTGTGATGATCCGGCAGGAAATCTCCTGTCCCAGCAGCGAGTCGACGTTGAAGTGGGGCCGCAAGTCCGCCTGCGATCCGGGCAGAAATGCCCGAACGCCGATGTCAATCACCAGTCCGCCCTTGACGCGTTCGACCGCCCGGCCTCGCAGAACCGTCTGCTCCTGAAAGGCTTTTTCGATGTCCTCCCAGGCGCGTCGGCGAGCCGCCTTCCGGTAGGAAACGGAAACCGTTCCTTCCTGTTCATCATAGTGGTCAACCCAGACGTCGACCGAGTCGCCGGGATTGAGCGTAAGGCTGCCGTCGTCCGCAAGGAACTCATCGCGCGAGATAGCCCCTTCGGACTTCAGCCCCAGGTCAACGATGACCTCGGTGTCTGTCACTTTGACCACGGTGGCCCGGACAATTTCGTCCTGTGCGACCGAGGACATGGACTCCATACATTCGATGAGATGGCCGATTTCGCCGGATTCGGAAGGGTCCGTAGTGAATTCGCCGGGTTCGACTTGCTCCTCAGTTCCTGTTCGTGCTTCAGGCGGAGAACGAAGGATTTCCTCCGAAGACATTCCATAACCTCCCCCCAAACCCGACGCAGACTAACAAGGGAAAGCTCATTCTAACGTCCCGGCGCGAGGGAAGTCAATGCACGGGGGAAATTCCTCAAGCCCGCCCCCAGATGTCACGAGGCGCCCCGGAGCTGCCCTCCGGCGGCGGGCGAAGTCTTCCGCCACCGCCGACTTTCCGGAAGCGGGCGTTGGAACGAGCGGCCGCCCGATCGCTCAGTCTATTCGGTATGAAATCTGTAGCCCACCTGTTTGATGGCCTTGCGATAATCGTCGGATTGCATTTCCACGAGCTTGCACATTTCATAGAGGCGCGAACGCAGGGTGACGCCGAGCTGGCCCAGACTCCGCTCGACGTTCGGGACTTCTTCCCCCGAGGGCTTGCGAACTCCGGTGCGGCCCGCCGTCTCGGCAAAGGGCAGCGTGGTGGTAATCAGCGTGACTTTTTTCTGGTTGTAACGGGAATTGATGATGTGCGCCAGCGTCTCTTTCACCCAATCGCTGGGATTGATGGCGGCCAGTTCGTCCAGCACCAGGACCTCCACGTCGAGCACGGGTTGGAGGACGCGCAGCTCGGAAGTCTGCGAAACAGGATTGTAGCTGTCCTGAATTTCCTTCAGCAGGTCGCGGAAATCGTAGAAGAGGCATTCAACGCCCTTGCGCAAAACCAGTTCGCGAAGCACGGCGACGGCCAAGTGCGTCTTCCCCACCCCCGTCGGCCCCAGGAAGAGCAGGCCGAAGTCCGTGGGGTATTCATCAACAAACCGCTCGGCATAGAGCCGCGCCGCCGCCAGGCTGGGATTCGCCTGGCCGGTGTTCCGGTCCTTGCGAATGTCGAAATTCTCGAAGGCGCAGTGCTCGTACCGGAGCGGGATACGCGCCTGCTGCAGCAGGCGCATGGCGCGCTCGTCTTCGTGGCACTCGCAGCGCACCACCCGGCGGACGCCGTCGGTCTCAACGGGCTTCCACCCCGTGCCCTCGCACTGCGGACAGTCTTTTCGAGCCATGATCTCGACGCCATTCTAAATCAAGGTGAAGCGGTTGCGGGAATAAAGATAAGGATGGGCCCAGCGGCGATCCGGTTCGGAAAGTTGCCAGGCCGGCCCTGCCCCCCGGAACCAGGTTTCGGTCGCCGTCTTTCTTCCCTCGCCGCCCGCTCGACCCGAGACCCGGCCGAACCCGCATACACAAAACTTTCGGAAAATGGTGTATGATGAGTTCATGAGTCGAACCAACATAGATCTGGACGACGATCTCCTCCGCAAGGCCCAAAAGCTTACCCGCCTGAAGACCAAGCGCGCTGTCGTTCACAAAGCTCTGGAGGCGCTGGTGCGCGCCGAGAAACGCAAGGCCATTCTGCGCTACTACGCAAGCGGAATCTGGAAGGGTGATTTGAGCGCCATGCGTAGGAATCGCGAATGATCTTGGTGGACAGTTCCGTCTGGGTTGACTTCTTCAGCGCCACACCGGGTGAGGCGGGCCGTGAGCTCCGCCGGCTCATCGCGGCGGACGAACCGTTGGCCCTCTCGGGAATCATCCTCCAGGAAGTGCTTCAGGGGCTGAGGCGCGACGCCGAAACCATCGAGCGAATCCTTGCCCAATGGGACCTGCTCGAGCCGCGTGGCCCGCAAACGTTTCGCACCGCCGCCGCGCTGTTCCGCCAGGGCCGCGCGCGGGGCACAACCCTGACTACGGTCGATGCCCTCATCGCCGCCGTAGCCCTCGAACACCGCGCCACACTCTTCACCCTGGATCGCGACTTCACGTTCATCGCCCGGTTCTCCCCGCTCAAGTTGTACGGATTAGGCCAGTCGGAAGATTATTGATGGAGAACGCGCGGGATATATTAATCGCCATTCAGCGTTCATCGTTCACCATTCATCGTTTCTGCGTGCGGATCAGGTGGGGGGGAGCGACGCGCACCAGAGCGTTCTCGATGCGCTCGCGGCTCTCGCCCGAACGCTCCAGCAGCTCCTTGCGCACAAATTCCACAAAGGCCTGCATCTCCTTCTCCATCTCTTCCATGCGGCCCCGCATGTTGAGAATGATTTCGACCCCCGCAAGATTCACGCCCATGTCGCGCGTCAGGTTGAGGATGGTTTCCAGCTGCGCGAGGTCGTCTTGAGTGTAGAGGCGCGTGTTCCCTTCGCTGCGCGAGGGCACCAGCAGCCCCTCGCGCTCGTAAAGGCGCAAGGTCTGCGGGTGGATGGTGTACATCTCGGCCACGGCGCTGATCATGTAGCCGGTCTTGCCGCGGGTTTTTTTGCCTCGAGGCATGATGATGAAAAACCCAGGTTACTGGGAACAGGTTACAGGTTATAGCCGCGGGCCATCGGTTTGCCACCTGTTCCCTGTCACCTGACTTTCAGGTCCTTTCTCGGGTCCTCGGGATTCAGCCGCCCCAGCTCGCGCAGGATTTCCTTGCTGCGCTCGTCGGCGATGCGCGGCACCACGACCTGGACCTCCACAAACTGGTCGCCTCGGACGTTGCCCCGCAATGACGGCGCGCCCCGGCCTCGAAGCCGCAGCTTCTGCCCGCTCTGCGTCCCGGGAGGAATCTTGATGGTCGAGGGGCCCTCGAGTGTCGGCACTTCCACCTTGGCGCCCAGCGCCGCCTCGGTGATGGTCACGGGAACCTTGACGTAGATGTTGTCGCCCTTGCGCTCGAAGAGCGGATGAACTTCCACCTCGGTAACGATGAACAGGTCGCCCGGCGGGCCGCCGTTCACTCCGGCGTTGCCTTTCCCCGCGATGCGCACCCGTGAGCCCGTGTCGACACCCGGCGGAATTCGGACGTCGAAACTTTCGGGTTTTCGCAGTTGGCCCGCGCCACCGCACGCCGCACAGCGGCGCTGCTCGCGGCCGCTGCCGGCGCAATGCGGGCAGGTCACCGAGAATCGCATCACCCCGGCCGGCCGCCCGGTCTCGCCGCTTCCGCCGCATGCTGAACAGGTGACCGACGGGCCGCTCGCCACGCCTGTCCCCCGGCAGCTTCCGCAGGCTTCGGCACGTGCCACGCTCAGGCGTACTTGAGTTCCGCGGATGGCGTCCCAGAAGCCCAGGTGCAGGTGGTGTTCGAGATCGCTGCCGCGCTCCGGCCCGCGCCGCGCCGCTTCGCGCTCGCGCCCGCGGGAGAAGAACTGCGAGAAGAGGTCGCGGAATCCGCCCCCGGAGCCTCCGCCCCTTCCTACCTCGGGACCGACATCGGAAAAGTCAAAACCGGAAAAACCGAAGGCCGGGCCGCCCGGCCCCGCGGAGCTCGCCTGCGCGTAAGCGTCGGGGGGAATGTTGTCGGAATAGAAGCCGAACTGGTCGTAGATCTTCCGCTTCCGTTCGTCGCCAACCACGTCGTAAGCTTCCTGGATCTCCTTGAATCTCTCTTCCGCTGCCTTGTTGCCGGGATTGACGTCCGGGTG
>DATKYV010000387.1:0-25703 GCA_035528275.1 Terriglobia bacterium
GTAATTTGCCGGAACGCTGGCCGCAAAGCCCACTGCCAGGCCGAGTTTCAGGGCCGTGCGCGGCCCCGCGCCGCGCGTGGCGCGCACTCCCGCGTAAAGCCAGGCCAGAACAAAGGAGAGAATGAAAAGCGAGACGATCCAATAGAGCACAAAGAGGGGATAGCGTGGGTGCTCCAGCAACTGTCCGGCTTCCTGGCCCACGGCGTACCGCGAGCCGAGGATCACCACGTTCACCACCATCGTCCAGAGGGTCCACGCCACGCCGCCGATCGCCCCACCCAAAAGGATTCGACGGGTGTTTGTCGCCGCCATAATTCACCTCCCTTCGCCCGAATTGCCAGGAAACCTGAAGATGGCGCGCATCCTACAGGGAGGACGCGCCGTGTGTCAAACGGTCGAACGGTTGCGGCTCGCGGACGATTGCGGACCCTCAGAAGGCGGGTCGGTTCAACCCTTCCGTGTTCTCCTGCGCCAGGTGAGATTCGGCGGTCGGATGGGCCTTGCGCAATCCAGGAGTTTCGAAAACGCCGCGGCATGCAGTGCGCGGGCCTCTGACGACTCGCGGTACTTTAATCCGAGCCGACGGCCCGCACTGGTTCGCCGGACTGCCAGACCTCAACTAGTTTTTCTGTATTGTGAATGTCCGCGAGGGGGTTGGCGTCCAGGACGAGGAAATTCGCCCGCTTGCCCGGCGCAAGGGTTCCGAATTCGGAGTCCATGCCCAGGATTTCGGCGGCCGTACGCGTTGCCGAGACGATGGCCTGCATAGGTGTAAGGCCCGCTTCCACCATCAATTGCAGTTCACGGTGCTCGAAGTAGCCCTGGAACCGCGCGGGTGGTCCTGAATCGGTCCCGAAGCCGATCTTCACGCCTGCCTCGGCGAGCGATTTCAGATTCTTTTTGGCCATTTCAAACGCCGCCTTCAGTTTCCTAAGATCCGGGTTGTCGCGAGATTTCTCGACGAAGGCGGGACTCTTGAGTGCCTTCAGTACCTCGGGGCTCACTCCTGCCTGGAAGAAAGGATCATCCAGCCAGCCCGGAGTCTCCCCGTAGATAAACGTGGACTCGTCACGGACCAGAGTCGGGACCAGGAAAACCCCGCGGTCCTTCATCTCGCGCTCGATTTCGAGGTCCACCTTCTGATCGCGAATACTGTGAGCAAGGCCGTCGACGCCGGCCTCGACCAGCGCCTTGGCGTCGGCCAGGTAGAAGACGTGGGCCACGGCGCGTAGGTGATGGCGGTGGGCTTCGTCGATGATGGCGGCGGAAATTTCCGCCGGCATCTTGGGCAGCCGTCCGAAATTGTCGTCCACCCAGATCTTGGCGAAATCGGGGTGATGGGAAGCCAACTCCTGCACTTGCGCCCGTGCTTCCTCCGCGGTGCGTGGACGGTAGCGGTCCGGGGCGTTGGCCAATGGAGGCGGGTAGCCGCCTTCCACTCCGAAGCCCCGGCCCGCAGTGTAGAGACAAGCGCCGGGCCAATCCCTGTCGCGCTGCAAATCGCGCAGCCTGTAAAGCAAATCCTGGTCAGTTCCCAGCGAAACCACCGCCCCCACGCCATACGCCAAATACTGCGTGAGCTGCCCGAGGATATTCTCCTTTGTGTAATTCTCCGCCGACTGCTCGAGCCCGTGGGTCAGGCCGAGGTGCCCGTGGAGATTGATCAGGGAAGGCATGATCGTCTTGCCGCGCACCTTGATCACCCGGGCCCCTTCCGGGTATCGCAGCGGGCCGGTCTTGCCGACGGCCCGGATCGTCCCGTTTTGGATGACCAATGCGGAGTTGGGAAGCGGCGGTCGGCCGGTGCCGTCAATGAGCAAGGCACCTTCCAGCACAACGGTTCCTGTTTCTTCCTGCCCCGGCGCGAGGGGGGACAACGTCAGCAGCGCCGCAACAACAACCGCGGCGCGCCATGCGATGTGTCCAAAGTGGGTTTTCATGGGAGATGCCTGCTCGGCAAATTGTTTTATTCCAGGATACTGATAACGTCAAGAACTAACTACCGGTATAGGACAAGGTGAACGCCGAACGCCGGGGAGCCGAACTCACTTATTCGCATCGCGTAATTTGACAGGAGGACGGCGGCGGCGTAGCATTTTCGAGCCATGGCACATGGGCCGCGGAACTTCGAAGTGGTTTGTCCTTGTTGCGGCGCCCGGCTGAAGGTTGACGGAGAACTCGGCAAGGTTCTTTCTCACCAGGCGCCGGTCCGTCACCCGAAGGCGCCGGACCTGGAGCACGCGAAGCAGCTCCTGGACAAGGAGAAGGCGCGCCGCGAAGCGCTCTTCAAGCGAAGCGAGGAAGACGAGAAGGTCAAGGCGGATTTGCTCGAGCGGAAATTCAAAGAGGCGTTGAAACAAACCAAGGACCAACCCATCATTCGACCCACCCGGGACATCGATCTGGATTGAAACTTAACTTTCTCTCTCGCCAGGTGTTATTGGTTCGGTCGGAACACGATGATCCCGGCAGGACTTACCCCGGGCGGGGGGGTTCCATCTCGCACTCGGGTACCAGCCGCGGATTGAAGCTGCCGGAAGGGATATGTTAGGATGCAAATTTGCTCTGTTCATGTTTTCTCTGACAGAGAATCCACACCAGGTTTAGAAGGAGTTCCCGGTGAAAATCTATGAAGGCCAGAACCTGCGGAACGTCGCCCTGCTCGGTCACGCCGATACGGGAAAGACCCAACTGATTTCGGCGCTGCTTTTCACAGCCGGAATGGTCAACCGGCTCGGCAAGGTGGACGACGGCACGTCCGTTACCGATTACGACGACGAGGAAATCCAGCGCAGCTTTTCCATCAGCGCGGCACTCGCCTACGCGGAGTGGAACAAAACGAAGATCAATTTCATAGATACTCCGGGCTTTAATATTTTCCTTCACGAAACCGAGGCGGCGCTCGTCGCCGCTGATTCCGCTCTGCTCCTCGTCCATGGTGTGTCGGGCGTGGAGGTTCAGACCGAGAAGACCTGGGCGTTGTGCCAGAAGTACCGGCTTCCGCGCTTTCTGGTGGTCAACCAGATGGACCGCGACCGCGCCAGTCTCGAGCGCACGCTGGGTGCGTTACGGGAAGCGTTTGGGCGGGCGGTTATTCCCATCCAGCTTCCCCTCGGCGAGGAGAAGAATTTCCGCGGCGTTATTGACCTGGTCCGGATGAAAGCGACGGTGTACGAGGCGGAGGGCTCGGGGAAAGGAAAGGAATCCGACATTCCAGCGGAGTTCAAGGCGGCTGCTGACAAGGCTCACGAGGCCCTAGTGGAAATGGTGGCCGAGGGTAACGACGCGCTCATGGAGGAGTTCTTTGACAAAGGGACGATTCCCGTGGAGGACTTGATCCCCGGCTTGCGGCAGGCGCTTCTGGAGCGACGCCTCTTCCCGGTTGTCGTATGCGCGGGACTTCCCAACATCGGGTCCGGAAACCTTCTGGACTCGATCGAAGCGTACCTTCCCTCGCCGCTCGAGCGGGGCGAAGCGGAGGGTCTCGATCAGGAGGGTGGCCAGCCCGTGAAGCGGAAGATCGCCGACGACCAGCCGGTTTCCGCCTACGTGTTCAAGACGGTTGCCGACCCCTTCGCGGGACGGGTGAGCTATTTCAAAGTGATGTCGGGCGTCGTCAAGAATGAGGACAATTTCACGAACTTCAACCGCGGCGGCACCGAGCGCCTCTCGCATATCGGCGTTGTCCAGGGCAAGACGCAAACCCCGGTTGCCGAATTGCGCGCCGGCGACATCGGCGCGGTGGCCAAGCTCAAGGACACCCTGACGGGAGACGCGTTGGGAGACAAATCGCACCCCATCGTCTATCCCAAGGTGCAGCTCGGCGAGCCGGCCATCTCCTTCGCCCTCGAGCCCAAGTCGCGCGGCGACGAGGACAAGCTCTCCACCGCCATCCACCGCATGCTCGAGGAAGACCTTCTGCTGCGCTTTTCTCGGGACGACCAGACAAAGGAATTTCTCATTTCCGGCTCCGGACAGCAACACGTCGAGGTCGCCGTCTCCAAACTCAAGCGGCGGTTCAACGTGGAAGTGACGCTGAAAGCTCCCAAGATTCCGTACCGGGAGACCATCCGCGGCAAGGCTGATGCCCAGGGGAGATTCAAGCGGCAGACCGGCGGGCACGGCCAGTACGGAGACTGCAAGATCAAGATGGAGCCCCTGGCACGCGGCGCGGGCTTCGAATTTGTGAACGATATCTTCGGTGGCGCCATCCCCAAAAACTACATCCCGGCGGTCGAGAAAGGCATTATCGAAGCCGCCGCCAAGGGCTACATGGCGGGTTACCCCGTGGTGGATTTCAGGGTCATCCTTTACGACGGTTCTTATCATGATGTGGATTCGTCCGACCTCGCCTTCAAGATTGCCGGTTCGTTTGCCTTCAAGAAGTGTATGGAGCAGGCCAAGCCCTGCCTGCTCGAGCCCATCATGAACGTGGAGATCACCGTCCCCGAAAGCTATTCGGGCGACATCATGGGGAATCTGAACGGCCGCCGGGGGCGCATCCAGGGCATGGACACGAAAGGCCAATCGACTATCATCAAAGCCCAGGTGCCCCTGGCAGAAATGCTCACCTACGCGTCGGACCTGACTTCCATGACGCAGGGGCGCGGGAGTTACTCGATGGAATACTCCCATTACGACGTCGTCCCGCAGCCGATCGTCGAGAAGATCATCGCGGCCTCCAAGGCGTCCGGCGTGGGTGAGGCAGAAGAGGAAGAGTAGACCACCGCCCTTCGGCGGTCCTCTCTGAAACCGGCCACCTCGCCGGCCTTTCGTGCTATCCTCTTGCCGCCCGAAGAACCCACTTCGATTCCCGATCTCGCGAGTGAGGTCGCCTATGTTCATCCCGCAAGTTTACGCCGTCGCCCTGGTCATGATGGTCTTGAGCATGCTGTGCTGGGGAAGCTGGGCGAATTCCTTCAAGCTCTGCAAGAATTGGCGCTTCGAGTTGTTCTACTGGGATTATGTTTGGGGTCTCCTTCTTGTCTCGCTCATTCTGGGTCTGACCTTCGGCCGCACCGATCCCACAAGCGCCGACAGCTTCTTTCAAAACTTGGGCGTCGCCGGATCCAGAAACCTGGCTTATGCGTTCCTGGCCGGGATCATCTTCAACGTGGCGAACATTCTGCTCGTGGCTGCGATTGAAATCGCCGGACTGGCCGTGGCGTTTCCCATCGGCATCGGCCTGGCGCTGGTCATCGGCTCGACGCTCAACTACATCGTCACGCCCAAAGGGAACCCGCTTTTTCTCTTCGGCGGCATCGCCCTGGTTTGCGTGGCGATTGTTTTCGACGCGCTGGCGTACCGGAAACTCTCTTCCGACGTCAAGGTCACCACAAAGGGGATCGTTCTGAGCCTGCTCAGCGGCGTGGGCATCGGCCTGTTCTATCCCCTCATCGCCAAGGCCATTGTGGGCGAAAACCACCTGGGACCTTATACCGTCATGTTTGTATTTGCCCTCGGCATCCTCGCCTCGACCATCCCTGCCAATTACGCATTCATGCGCCGCCCGGTGACGGGCGCCGCGCCCGTGGCCCTGGCGGCTTATTTCGCCGGGCCGGGAATCGTTCACCTTTGGGGAGTCCTGGGCGGCCTGGTCTGGGGTATCGGAACCACGGCAAACTTCGCCGCGTCCTATGCGCAAATGGTGGGCCCCGCCACATCTTATGCGCTGGGCCAGGGCGCGACGATGGTTTCGGCGCTGTGGGGAATCTTTGTGTGGAAGGAATTCCGCGGCGCGGGTCCGGAGGCCAGACGATTCCTGGCCTTGATGTTTGTGTTCTTCATCGTCGGCTTGACCTGTGTCGCTCTGGCGCCGGTGATTCGTTAGCCGTGAGATTGCACTCGGGTCGGCTCGCGCGACCGATAGGGACCAATCCTCGAGTCGGAGACGGTTATGAAAACTCTTGTGGCATTCATCGCGGGCCTGCTCGTGGCTGCCAGCCTGGGAGCCGCCGAGGCATCACCCAAAATTCCAATCCTCTTCGACACCGATATCGGGAGCGATGTGGATGACGCATTCGCGCTGGCGTTGATTGTCCGCAGCCCGGAATTCGAGCTGCTGGGCGTGACCACGGCGAGCGGCGACACGCAGGCGCGCGCCCGCTTGGCCGCCAAGATGCTCCACGAAGCGGGCCGCCCGGAGGTCCCCGTGGTGGCGGGGGAACCCGGAAAGCCCTTGCCCATCGACCAAACGCGCTGGGCAGATGGCTTTTCGAGTCCGGCCATCCGCTCGGAGAAGGCCGTGGATTTCTTGAAGGCGGAGATTGAAAAGCGGCCCGGGGAAATCACTCTGGTTCCCGTGGGTCCACTGACGAACGTCGGGGCACTGCTCAAGGCCCATCCGACGGTGGCGAAAAAGATCAAACGCATCGTTCTGATGGGCGGCTCGGTCGCGCATGGGTACGGGGACAGCCCCCAGCCGGTCGCCGAGTACAATATTGCCCAGGACCCCGAAGCCGCCCAGGTTGTCTTCTCTTCCGGCGTCCCCATCCTCATGGTGCCGCTCGACGTCACCGCCATGCTGCAACTCGTGGATCAGGGACGCCATCGCGTCTTCACGCAACTCACACCCCTGACCAACGCGCTGACCCTTGTCTATCATCTTTGGAACCACCCCACACCCACGCTGTTCGACCCCATGGCCGTGGCAATGCTGATTGACCCGAGCCTTTGTGAGACCCAGGAGCTGGCGATTGAGGTTGACGCGAAGGGTGTCACCCGTCCGGTTGAAGGCAAAGCGCCCAACGCCACCGTGGCGCTCAAGGCCAATCCGGCGAGGTTCTTTGAGCTTTACCTGAGCCGCGTGGCGCCGTGAGTTGTTGTTGCGCTTCCCTGACGCCGACCCGGCCGCAATCTCATCGGTAGGCTGCCAGCTTCGCTTCAATCCGGTCGTGGATCCAGTGAGCGTCCCACCATTCGACCGGGTTCACCGGAATTCCATCCAGCAGCATGGTGAAGTGCAAGTGGTCGCCGGCGGCGAGCCCCGTCTGGCCGCTTCGGCCCATCACCTGCCCACGTTTCACGCTTTCACCGACCTTGACGTCAATCGAGCTCAGGTGACCGTAGAGGCTTTGCAGGCCGCATCCGTGGTCGAGGACGATGGCGTTCCCGTATATCCCGAGGTTGCCGGCGTGAACCACCGTGCCGTCGTTGGCGGCGACCACCGGAATGTGCTCGGTTACCGCCAGGTCGAATCCCAGGTGGTCCTGGTGGTCGATGACCTCACCGTTGTAAAGGTAAGTGCGCCGGTCGGCAAACGCCGCCTCCACTTTGGAATTACTGAGCTGGACGAAAGGTTTGGTCCATAAGAAGTTCGGACTGGTTTTTCGCGAATAGGCGATGAGCTGCTGGGCGTTGATTTCGCGGAGCCGGCCGTTGACGAGAAGGAAATTCTTGAACGGGCTCCCCTGATCCGTTAGTTCCGGCGACTGTCGGAGGATGGGTGGGACGACGCGGGCGATGAAATCGTCGGTGATGTTGATGGTATCTTTGGTGAAGGTCTTCGGAAAGACGCGATAAGTGAAGTTCACCAGCGCCTCGTTCCCGGCTTCGTCCCGCGCCAGGATGCGCGCCGGGGTTTTCGGGTCAATGTTGTAGGGAAACGAGAAGAGGCAGAGGCGCGTCTCGGGGAGGGATTCTTTCACCGGCCAGCTCGGGAAGAAGCAGTCTCCAACCTGAACGCCTGCGTCCGCAGTCCCCTCGGACACTTTGAAAACCACAAGCTCCGATCCACCGAGGTTGACGTAATGCGGGAAACTTAGGACCTGAACTTCGGGAGGCGTGAAATCCACGGGCAAGTCCAATCGGACTTCGCTCAGGCCACCGCGGAAAAACCGCCCCCAGGAATCGTTCGTCGCCGTGATGTGCAGTGTGGCGCGGCCTTCCTGAAGCTCAGCAATCTGTTTGCGACCCACGTGGGTCTTGAACTCGGCTTCTTTGCGGCCGACGCTGGACCAGAACTTCCACCACGGGGGTATGTCCAGGTTCGATTCCATCACCCCAAAAGTACGCTCACCTTGCTGTACCCTCACCTCGATATGCCTAAGCCGGTGGCTGGCGTCTGTCACCCTAATCACCAGCGGGGTATTCTCTCCAATCCCTTTGACCTGATCCTGAAGTTGGATGGTGGGCGCCGCGCGGCTGAAGACCTTCACGCCCAGCACGATGATCAGAGCGACGACGAGCAGCAAAAAGACAAGTAGCCCTTTTCCGATTCCGCCTTCCGACATTTGCCAAGTTCTCTTCAACGAATTACCTCCCTTGAGCCCAGAAAATGATCGAGCCGGGGTCGCAAGTATCGATGAGCTAGAGCGCAGCCCGGGATGCTCCTGCCGACTTGCAGTATCGCCTCCAAGCCGGTGTTTCAGGATACAGGCATTGTGAGTCCGGTGCCAAGGCCAAGAAAGTCATCGCGCGGGGAAAGGCGAAGTTTTGTGATCCATCTGTTTGCGAAATCCACCGAACTCTTTGGCAACGCTTGGCGAGCGGGTTAGACTGTGTCGGGCGAGGCTGTCACCGCCGCGGAGCTAACCGAATGGCGCAGCACGAGCTCTTAAAGGACCTGCTGATTCTTTTTGGGTTTGCCACGCTGATCGCCTTGCTGCTGCAGCGCGCCCGCCAATCCAGTATCGTGGCCTACCTCCTGACCGGAATACTGGTGGGCCCTTCCGGGCTGCAACTCATCAGCAACCACGAAGCCATCGAATTGATGGCCGAAATCGGCGTTGTGCTTCTGCTCTTCAGCATCGGAATCGAGTTGTCCCTGGAGAAACTTCTCCGCATGCGAAAGCTCGTCCTCGGAGCGGGAACGCGCCAGGTAATTTTGACCATCGTGGTCAGCCTCTCCGCCGCCCTGGCGATCGGGTATCCGTGGCGCCAGAGTCTGGTCTGGGGATTCCTCATCGCCGCCAGCAGCACCGCGATCGTCCTCAAGCTGCTGATCGAGCGGCAGGAGTTGGAAAGCCTGCACGGACGCGCCATCCTGAGTGTGCTGCTTTTTCAGGATGTGTGCGTCGTCCCGATGATGGCGGTGCTGCCGTCGTTCGCCGAGCCTCCGGGTCGGATGGTCCTCAGCGGTCTCCGCTCCCTCGGCGAAGCTCTGCTGATTGGCGGGGCGATTCTGGTGACCGCACGATACTTCTATCCCGCCTTGTGGCGCTATATCGTGCGGCTCCGCAACAAGGAGATCTTCCTCATCGCGGCGATCTTTTTCAGCCTGGGGACCGCCTGGGTCTCTTCCGTAGCGGGACTTTCATTGGCGATGGGGGCATTTTTGGCCGGACTGGCCCTGTCCGAATCGGACTACGCACATCAAATTCTTTCCGACATCCTGCCTCTGCGGGACGGTTTCACCAGTCTTTTCTTCATTTCGGTGGGAATGCTGCTCAACCTCCAGACTGCCCGCGAGCATTGGTCCATGGTCTTGCTGTTTGCCGCTGGCATCCTCGCGATCAAGCTCCTGACGGGCGCGGCCTCGGTTCTGACGATGGGTTTCTCAGTGCGCATGTCCGTGCTGGTGGGTCTGGGTCTGGCCCAGGTAGGGGAATTCAGCTTCATTCTGCTGCACCAGGCGGCGGGACTGAAACTCGTCAGCGAAGCTGACTACCAGGCGTTCCTCGCGGCCGCCATCATCACCATGTTCCTGACGCCCACCTTCATTCAATTTGCACCGTTCCTGGCCACACGCGTGTCCGGGATGCGCAGGTTGTCGCGGTTTTTCCCCCAGCCGGGGGAGCCGGAACTTGAAAAGGACGCCGGACCTCTCCGCGACCACGTCATTGTTTGCGGGTACGGTTTGAATGGGCGGCTCGTTGCTCAAGCCCTGCGTGACGTGGAGATTTCTTACCTGGTTCTCGAAATCGATCCTGTGCTCGTCAGTGGCGCCTCGGCCGAAGGCGTGCCGATCTTCTTCGGCGACAGCACACAGCGGGAGATCCTGGAGAAGGCGGGAGCCGGGCGCGCGCGTGCGGTGGTCTTTGCGATTTCGGATCCCGTGATCCTGCCGCGTGCCATCGCCAACGCCCGGGCCGCGAATCCCCAGCTCGCCATCGTCGTCCGCACGAACCGAGTGGAGGATACGGAAGGGCTGGAACGCGTCGGCGCCTCCGAAATCGTTGCCGCGGAGAGAGAGGCAGCGGCGGAAATCATCATCCGGGTTTTCCAGCTCTTCGGAATTTCCCGCCGGGAGGCATTCAACCGAGCCCGGCGGATCCTGGCGCAGTCCGACCGCGGCACCTTGCGACGGCGGGCGTGACGAGCCGGCCGTTACGCCACGGAGGTGGGAACAGTTCGGCCGAATGCCTCGCGAGCTTTCCAGATTTTGGACTGACGGCGAGGCCCGCTACCGGCCCGGTTTTCAGCCCAGGTATTTCCGGTACTGTTCCTGGAGGTAGTTGTCGGTCATGCCGGCGATGTAGTCGCAGACGACGCGGTGCGTCGGTTCTTTTTGAGTTTTGGAAAAGTAGGATGGGGGAAGGCTTCGCGGGTGTTCGGCAAAAAAATTGAACAGCCCCTTTACAGAACGAATGATCTGTTGGCGCTCGGTGCGAATGTGTTTGTTCGAATAGAGGTTTTTGAAGAGGAAATCTTTCAGGCGCTTGTTTTCGCGGGCCATGCGCGGGCTCAAGGCGACGAGGCGTGAACGTCGAGACCGGACCTGCTCGACGGACCGAATCTCCAGTTTTCCGAGGCGTAACCGCGTCGCCTCAATCAAGTCCGTCACCAGTGCGTCCATCATTCGTTTCAGGGTTTCATTGAACTTCAGTTTCTCCAGCGCTGTGGGATACTTGCGCGCCATGGGTCGATAGAGGCAGTCGAAGAGCGGCACTCCACCGCGAATCAGCGCCAAGGTCATCAACTTGGATTCGTATCCGTCGTCGAGGTCGGCACAGTTGTAGGCAATCTCGTCGGCGACGTCGATCAGTTGGGCTTCGAGCGGCGGCTGTTTGTCGAGCCGGTACTCGCGGAGCTCGCGATGGAGCTTGGGGTCATAATCGCGCGAGTGCTTGATGATTCCCTCGCGGACTTCGAAGGTCAGGTTCAGGCCCGGAAACTCCGCGTATTTTTGCTCGAAGTTTTCCACGATGCGCAAGGCGTGGAGGTTATGGTCAAAACGGTCGTGGTAGCGGTGCATGCATTCGTCCAGAACCGATTCACCGACATGCCCGAAAGGAGGATGCCCGACGTCGTGAACCAGGGCCAGAGCTTCAACGAGGTCGCAGTTTAAGCCCAGCTCTCCCGCCACGGTGCGGCTGATCTGTGCCACTTCCAGCGTGTGGGTCAGCCGGTTCCGGAAATGGTCTGAGGAGCGTGTGTTGAAAACCTGGGTCTTATTTTCCAGGCGGCGGAAGGCGCGGGAATGGATGATCCGGTCTCGATCGCGTTCGTAGTCATTTCGATAGGGGTGCGGGGGCTCGGGGTATCGCCGTCCCAGCGTCTTCTCGACGCGCATGGCATAGTCCGCGAGTGCTCGCCTGTCTGTGCGGCCTCTCGACACCCTTCATTCCCTCGTCGATGATGGTTCCGGATCGAACGGACTATAGCATACCGTGACCAATCCATGGTCGCCAGCGCGGCGGTCCGGCGAGAGCGTGTGTTCCCGTCACGTCTGATATAATCAAAATGTACGAGAAGAGCCGAAGACTGATTCGCGGGGGCTGGTTCCCTTCGGAAACGAGTGTCGGCTTGGCTGGTTTGACCCATGGACCCATTTCAGGTAAGGCGTGACACGCTGGTTTGCCTTCTGGCGGGAGGGCAGGGTGAGCGCCTTTTTCCGCTCACTCGCGACCGCGCCAAGCCGGCGGTGCCCTTTGGCGGGGTGTATCGGATCATCGACGTCACACTGTCGAACTGCCTCAACTCCGACCTGCGTCGCATTTTCGTTCTGACCCAGTACAAGGCTCTCTCACTCAACCGTCACATTCGGGAAGGATGGAGCGTGCTGCCGACTGAGCTCGGCGAGTTCATCCAGGTCCTGTCGCCCATGATGCGCGTGGGTGAACACTGGTACCGGGGGACGGCGGACGCGATTTTCCAGAACCTCTACTCCATCGGCAGCGAGCCCTGCAAATACGTGGTTGTCCTTTCCGGCGACCATGTCTACAAGATGAACTATCAATTGATGCTCAGGCAGCACATCGATGCCGAGGCCGACGTCACGATCGGCACCATCGAGTTTGACCTGTCGGAGGCAAGCCGTTTCGGCGTCGTCGCGGTTGACCGGGAAGGCCGTATCATTGGCTGGCAGGAAAAACCCGCGGACCCCAAGCCCTCTCCCATGCATCCGGACAAGTGCCACGTTTCGATGGGCATCTACTGTTTCAACCGCGAGGCGCTCATCGACGCCCTAATCGCCGACGCTGAAGACGCTGCTTCCAGTCATGATTTCGGAAGAGACGTTGTCCCGCGCCTTATCGGGAAGAAGCGCATCTATTCCTACAACTTCATCGACGAGAACCGCAAAGAAGCTCTGTATTGGCGCGACATCGGGACGATCGAGGCCTATTACGAGGCGAATATGGACCTCGTCGACGTTTCTCCCATCTTCAACCTCTATGATAGCTATTGGCCCATGCGCACCTATCAGCGCCAATATCCGCCTGCGAAGTTCGTTTTCGCCGAGGAGGGAAGACGTATGGGAATCGCCGCGGATTCCATCGTCTCCATGGGTTCAATCGTATCCGGAGGGCGGGTTACCCGGTCCATTCTCTCTCCCGACGTGCGTGTGAACAGCTACACGGAAATCGACGGGTGCATCTTCTTTTCCCACGTCAACATCGGCCGTTACTCACGCATCCGCCGCGCCATCATCGACCGGCACATCCACATCCCCGAGCACACGGAAATCGGCTACAACCTCGAAGAAGACCGCGAAAAATACCACGTTTCAGATAGCGGCATCGTGGTCGTCGTCCCCGAAGAACGAATGTTCGAACTGCCGGAATAGAGAGCGAGCTCCGGCCCTCCCGCCTTACTGCACCTCGGGCACGGCGGGCAGAAGTGTCCAGGCGGGCGTGCGCGCCAACGATTCCAGGTTTTGCAGCCACCTCCCAGGTGAGGCGCGGCCGCCCACGAGACTGGCGCTTTCCATCAGGTCGAGGATCCTGTCGAGGAGGGGTTTGGGCTTGGGGAGGTAAATCAAAGTGACCTGTTCCTGCTTGGGAATCTTGGCGAGTTGTTTGGCGGCGTCGATGGCGGCGTTGAATCCCCCCAAACCATCTACCAAGCCCCTCTCTCGCGCTTGCTCTCCAGTCCACACGCGCCCCTGTGCAACCTTTTCCACTGCCGCAGGTTCCATCTTGCGCCCTTCCGCCACACCTTGAACGAAATCCTTGTAGGTTTCGTTCATGAGCCTGAGAAGCGATGCACGTTGTGCCGGGGAGAAGTTCTGGAAGGGCCAATCCATTGTCGAGTTCGCCGTGGTTTCAAGGTGATCCTTGGAAAGGCCGAGCTTTTCATACAGTCCCATCAGGTTAAATTTGCCTGCTACCACGCCGATGGAGCCGGTGATCGTCCCTGGCTCAGCCAGAACCTTGTCGGCCCCCATGGCGATCCAATAGCCGCCCGAGGCCGCCACGTCCGACATTGAAACCACCACGGGCTTTTCACTTCGGGTCTTTTCGACTTCGCGGCGGATGACTTCTGAGGCGAAAGCGGCGCCCCCGGGTGAATCGATGCGCAGAACGACGGCCTTGACCGACTCATCTTCGCGGACGCTGCGGAATTGTTCTGCGATGGTCTCGGACCCCATCACCGGCCCTCCCAGAGGACTCTCACTGCTGTGCCCCGGGAGGATGGTCCCCGTGGCGTAGATCACCGCCAGCTTCGACCTTCCCTTGCGCTCGGTGCGCCGCAAATACTCGTGCAGGCTGAGGCGGCTGTCGCTTCCTTTGTTTTTTTCTTCGACCAGTTTGCGCGATTCATCGGCGTAACCCAGCCGGTCAACCAGCTTGGCAGCGAGGGCCTCCTCGGAGGTGAAGGGTCCTCGTGCGATGGTCTGTTCCATCTCTTCAGGTTTCATGCCCCGGCTCTCTCCCAAGCCGCGAACGAATTGACTCTGGAAGTCCTGCAACAGCGCCAAGTCGGCTTCACGATGAGGGGGAGAGTACTTCTTCTCCGTATACACGTTCAGGGCGTTTTTGTACTCGCCGATGTGATAGAGGTCCGGATAAACACCGAACTTATCCAGAGCGCCTCGGTAGAAGGTTGTCGAGGTCATGAGCCCCCGGACGTAGAGAACCGACCTGGGCATCAACATGACAGTCTGGCAGGCAGAGGCCAGGTAGTAGGAACGGTTGGTGGCGAACTCCAGGTAGGCGACGCTGAATTTCCCTGAGCGGTTGAATTCCCGGATTTTTCGGCGGACTTCCTGCATTTTTGCGAGACCCATGAGGGGCTGGCCGACGCGAACGACAAGGCCCGTAATGCGCGCATCGGTCCGTGCCCGGTCGAGGGCCTCGACGATGTCGGCGATGGTGGTCCGTTGGCCGAACGCCAGCTCGCTGAGGGTGTCCTGGGGCGCTTCTTCCGAGATGCTACCCTCGAGGCGCATCACCAGGACGGTGTTCTTCGGGATCCGCTTCGAGAAGTAACTCACCGCCAAGCCGATCACCTCCAGCGCCACGACAATAGCGATCAGCCATACGAAGACTTTTCCAATCGTTTTCATTTTCATGGTGGCCTCCCCGAGAACCGTCTCCCTTGCAGTACCGTGGATTGCTGACCGATTTTTCCCCGGACCTGCCGGGTCCATATCCGCAAGAAGTGCTGCGAGTCCTAGAGTATCGCCGCGAGCACGGAGATTTCAAATCTTGGTCATGGTGACACATCAGACAGAAAGTATCATCCTGCTCCTTTGAACGCGTGCCCGTGCGGCGATGTGATAGAATTCGTCGTTTCGAAATCTCATTGCGGAGTCATTCTTATGGCTGAAATCGATCTTGTTATCGGGCGCGAGATTCTGGATTCACGGGGAAATCCGACGGTCGAAGCCGAGGTTCACCTGCGCGACGGTGCGTTCGGGCGCGCTGCGGTGCCCTCCGGCGCCTCGACGGGCGAGCACGAGGCGATCGAGCTGCGCGACAATGACAATCGCCGCTATGGGGGCAAGGGCGTCCTGCAAGCCGTGGAGAACATCAACACGGTCATCGCCCGGGAACTCGGTGGACGAGACGCTGGTGAACAATCGCAAATCGACGCGCGATTGATCGAATTGGACGGCACTCCCAACAAAGCCCGCCTGGGGGCCAACGCCATTCTTGCCGTATCCATGGCGGTCTGCCGTGCCGCCGCCCGGTCGGCCCGCCTGCCGCTTTACCGGTATCTCGGCGGGGTTTCGGCGCGCCGCCTTCCGGTGCCGATGATGAACATCCTGAACGGCGGCGTCCACGCCGACAACACGGTGGACTTTCAGGAATTCATGATCATGCCCGTGGGCGCGGAGAGTTTTTCCGAGGCGCTGCGCATGGGCGTCGAGACCTTCCACACCCTGAAGAAAGTCCTGAAGGAGCTCGGCTACAACACCTCGGTGGGCGACGAGGGTGGTTTTGCTCCGAGTTTGAAGTCGAACGAAGAGGCCGTGGAAGTGATCCTGGAAGCCATTGAGAAGGCTGGGTACTCGCCCGGACACGATATCTCGCTGGCGCTTGATCCGGCTTCGAGTGAGATGTACCAGGACGGCAAATACGTGTTCTTCAAGTCCGACAATTCAAAGAAGGGCGCTGAGGATATGGTCAAGCTCTACGCCGACTGGGTGCGCCAGTACCCCATTCTCAGTATCGAGGACGGCCTGGCGCAGGACGACTGGGAGGGCTGGAAGGTTCTCACCCAAGAATTGGGTGATCGCGTTCAACTGGTCGGCGACGACCTCTTCGTGACCAATACGGAACGGCTCGAGCGGGGCATCGAGGAGGGTGTGGCGAATTCCATCCTCATCAAGCTGAATCAGATCGGGACGGTCACCGAAACCGTCGCCGCCATCGAGCTCGGCCGGCGCCATGGTTACACCGCGGTAGTCTCCCACCGGTCGGGTGAGACCGAGGACGCATTCATCGCCGATTTCTGCGTGGGGCTTTACACCGGCCAGATCAAGACCGGATCGGCCAGTCGCACCGACCGCGTGGCCAAGTACAATCAGTTGCTGCGCATCGAAGAAGAACTGGGCGAGGCGGCAGAGTTCCTGGGCAAGGCCGCCGTGAAGTGCGCGTAGCCCTCAGACCCGAGCCTCCAAGGGCCCTTTCACAATCTGAGACGCTCAGCGCTCACGAACGTTGGCCTGGGGGGATACCGGCCCGAAACCCATCGGGTCAGGGGAGATCCGTGAGTCGTGGGAAATGGATGGGCACGACCTCAGAATTTTTCAAGAGGCCTGAAGCTGGGCAGAGATCGCGCATCTAAGGCAGAGTGGGGGTCTGAAGATTTTGACACCCCACCCCCTGTGTGCAATAATCTCAACAGGATTCAACGCAGGGCAGAAGGGATCATGCGAATCTTCCGCATACTCATCGGGGCTGGACTCAGCTTCTTCTTGTTGGGGGTCGGAGGCTTGGCAGGCGCGCAGGATGCTGCGCCGTCCACTCCCCCTGAAGCGCCGCAGCAGGCGGCATCAGGGCCACCGGATCTTTCCCGGGCTTACTACCACTACACGCTGGCCCGTCGCTTCAAAGAGCTGGCGGGCATGTACAACCGCGGTGAATATGTGCAGCGCGCTATCGGCGAATACAAGGAAGCGATGGAGGCCGACCCCGAATCGCTTTTCCTGCGCGTCGAACTGGCCGACCTGTACTGGCGTGTGGGCCGGCTGGCCGACGCCGTCCGCGAGGCCGAAGCCGTCCTTAAGATCAACCCCGACCAGGATGACGCGCACCGGCTGCTTGCCCATATTTACTGGCGCAACCTGGGCGAGGCCCGCGGCGACGTCGCCGCGCAGGAGAGTTTGCACAAGGCCATCGAGCACTTCGAGGCCCTAGCGCGCCTCAATCCCTCGGAAGCCGACACGTTTCTGGTTCTGGGTCGCCTCTACCGGCTGAGCAACCAACATGAGAAAGCCGAAGAAGCGTTCAAGAAAGTCCTGAACGGCGAGCCCGACTCCAAGAATGCCGCGGCTCAACTCGCCCAGCTCTATTTTGACCAAGGGGATTACGAGCAAGCCATCGAGCTCCTCAGCAAAATTGATGAAGAGGAGATGGATGCGCCGCTCTTTGGAATGCTTGCCTACGCCTACTCTCAGACGTCCCAATTCGAAAAAGCGGTGTCCGTCTACGAGAAGGCTCTGACCCGGGATCCGGATAACCAGGAAGTTCGACGCGCCTACGCCGAGGCATTGATGGGCGGTGGCCGGCTGGCGGCGGCCCGCACGGAGCTCGAGAAGATTCTGAAAGCCGACCCCGATGACGGTTCCGCGCATCTTCGTCTCGCCCAGCTCGACCGGCAGGAAGGCCGGTTCGAAGATGCCCGCAAGAATCTGGACCGGGCTCAGACGTTGATGCCGGAGAGTCTCGAGGTGCCCTACCAGCAAGCGTTGCTCGAGGATACCCTGGGAAACTACGAGCAGGCGGTCGAGATACTTCAGGGCCTGCTGAAAAAGACAGAGAGGGAATCGGGCCACTACACGGCGGGCGAGGCCAGCAACCGCGCCGTCTTTCTCGAACGCCTGGGCCAGGTTTATCGCACCGAGCAGAAGTACGATCAGGCCTTGGAGGTCTTCAAGCGGATCCGGGAGCTCGGCGACCAACAGGCCCCGCGCGCCGAGGCGTTGATTGTGGAGACGCTCCGCTTGAACCGCCAGCCGGAGAAGGTGCGAGAGGCGGCGGATGCCGCGGTGGCGAAGTACCCCAAGGACCGCTCGCTTCGGATTCTGCGCGCCACACTGTGGGGTGAATCCGGCAAAGTGGACGAGGCCGTCCAGCAACTCCAGGAACTGCTGAACAAAACTCCCTCCGACCGGGAGATCAATCTGGCCATCGCGCAGCTGTACTTGCAGGCCAAGCGTTTTCCGGAGGCCGAGGAGGCGGCGCGCCAGGCTCTCACTCTCAGTCCGGATCAGGATGACCAGAAGTATGTTTTCTTCGTGCTCGGGTCGATCTACGAGCGGCAGAAGAAATATGACCTGGCCGAGCAGGAGTTCCGCAAAGTGTTGGATGTCGACCCATTGAACGCCCCCGCGGCGAACTATTTGGGATACATGTTGGCGGATCGGGGCGTGCGTCTCGAGGAGTCGGTAAGGTACATTCAGAAGGCGCTCGAGCTCGATCCCAGCAATGGCGCATACATGGACAGCTTGGGATGGGCCTACTTCAAGATGAACCGGTACGACCTGGCCGAGCCTCACCTGGAGAGGGCCGCACAGCTGATTTCGGGTGATCCTACGATCCAGGAACACCTGGGGCACCTTTATAAACAGATGGGCAAGAAGGCCCTGGCCCGAGAGGCGTGGGAACGTGCCCTCAAGGAGTGGCCCACCGCCGTCAGCAGCGACTTTGATGCCGAGCAAGCCGCCAAGCTCAAGAAGCAGCTGGATGAGCTGAAGCAGCAGTTGGACGGAGAGAAGTCCGCCCAGCGCTGAGACGATTCTCTCCGGGGGACGCTCCCTCGGGGCGCGAATTCCAATCAACTCACCGTGAAGAACCGCATCTGCCTCCGCGCATTTGCCAAGATCAATCTGGGATTGAAAATCCTGGACAGACGGCCGGATGGCTACCACAGCATTCGCACGGTCTATCAGACGGTGGCCTTGCACGACCGGCTCGAGATCGTCCTGCTGAAACGGGCAAAAGGCATTCGCGTTGAGTGCGACCATCCCGATTTGCCCAGCGGGCGCGACAACCTGGTGTACCGGGCCTGCCAGCTCTGGAAGCGGGCGCGGGTTTTTTCTGGCGGCATCCATGTCCGGCTGGAGAAGCGGATTCCCGCCGGTTCGGGATTGGGGGGCGCCAGCAGTGACGCTGCCGCAGCCCTGCTCGGGTTGGAACACCTGACGGGGGATCGCATGAGCCTGCATTCCCGTTGGAGACTCTCGGCGCACCTCGGCTCCGACGTTCCCTTTTTCCTTTGGGGCGGAAGGGGATTGGGAGTCGGGCGCGGTGAGGAGGTCTTTCCGCTTCCCGATTTGCCTCGCCGGCGATGCCTGGTGGTCTTCCCGGGGTTTCACGTCTCGACGCCTGATGCCTACCGCGAGGCGGGCCGTGAATTGACAAAAACAAAGCGGGGCCGTACAATATCATCTTTTGGCGCGTGGTCACCGTTACCCCTGGAGAGTTGGGGGCCGGCCGAAAACGACTTTGAACGAGTCGTCTTCGCGAGGTGGCCAGGGCTGGCGCGGTTGAAAAGCCAGCTCATCCGGGCCGGGGCCGAAGCAGCCTCCCTGACGGGTAGCGGCTCAGCCGTCTACGCCCTCTTTGATTCCGCCCGGACACTCGCTCGTGCCACGAAGTTGGTCCCCGGTGAATGGCAGGTCTTCCGGACACGAACCCTTTCCAGGGCCGAGTACCAGCGCCTGCTTTTCGTCTAGGCTTTGGGAGGTCGTCCAGAGGTAGGACACATGCCTTTGGAGCATGGAACCCTGGTTCGAATCCAGGCCTCCCAGCCAGACTCTGGGTTTTGCCGATCGATCTAGCATTCGCAAAGGATGTGACGATGACAGAGCGGAATCGGCACGCGCTCAAAATTTTCACGGGCAATGCGCACCAGGCCCTTTCCCGGGAAATCTGCGACCACCTGGGGGTGCGCCTGGGCCAGGCCTTTGTGGGCCGTTTTCCCGACGGCGAAGTCCGGCTGCAGATTCTGGAGAACGTTCGCGGCGCGGATGTGTTCATGATCCAGCCCACCTGCCAGCCGGTGAACGACAACATGATGGAACTGCTCATCATGCTGGACGCTCTTCGCCGGGCCTCCGCCGAGCGCATTACCGCCGTCATCCCGTATTACGGGTACGCCCGACAGGATCGGAAGGACCGGCCGCGGGTGCCGATCTCTTCCAAGCTTGTGGCGGATCTGCTGACTTCGGCGGGGGCGGATCGCGTGGTGGCGCTCGACCTGCACGCCGGCCAGATCCAGGGCTATTTCAACATTCCCGTGGATCATCTCTACGCAATTCCTGTGACGGTGAATTACTTCCGCAGGCTGAAGCTCAAGAACGTGGTGGCGGTCTCGCCGGACCCGGGCGGCGTGGAGCGGGCGAGGGCTTTTGCCAAGCGGCTGCGGGCGCCCCTGGCGATCATTGATAAACGCCGCGAGGACGCCGATATCGTCGAGGTCATGAACGTCATCGGCGAAGTCTCCGGCAGGATCTGCCTGATTATCGACGACATGATCGATACCGGCGGGACGCTCCTGCGCGGCGTCAACGCCCTGCTCGACAAGGGCGCCGAGAAGGTCTTGGCGTGCTGTACGCATGGAGTCTTCGCCGGCGACGCGATTGCCCGAATTCAGGAATCGCCCCTCGAGCAGGTGGTCACCACGAACTCCATCCCGCTCTCGGACGAAGGCAGGGAGTGCGCGAAGATCAAGGTGCTGAGTGTGGGAAAACTTTTGGCGGACGCCATCCGCTCGATTCACGACGAAACCTCGGTGAGCAAGCTGTTTATCTGAGCCCGCGCCTGAAGCGGGCGGCGAGCCGCTGGGCAGGAATGATTGAGGAGTGAAAAAGTATGGTCCAGGTCACAAACGTTGGTGCCGAGCCACGAGAGGATTTCGGCAAGAACCCCGCGCGGCGCATGCGGCGTGCCGGACAGATTCCGGCGGTGGTTTACGGCGGCGGCGGCCCCGCCATCCCGGTGGCCGTAGACCCCAAGAAAATATCTGCCATTCTTCATTCCGAGGCCGGTCACAACGCCATCTTCACGCTGGAGATCCGGGGCAAGGCGCCGGCGCGCGTCATGCTGCGGGACTGGCAGGTGGACCCGATCCACGGCGGGCTGCTGCACGTGGACATGGTGCGCGTGGCGCGAGACACCAGACTGAAAGTGCGCGTCCCGATTCACGTGACCGGCGAGCCGAAGGGAGTGAAGGTCCAGGGCGGCATTTTCGAGTTCTTGCTGCGCGAAGTCACTGTCGAATGCCTGCCCGATGAGATTCCCGACTTCGTCACCATCGACGTGACCGAGTTGCTGATCGGCAAGAACCTTCGTGTTTCCGACCTGCCGCTGGGACCGAATATCAAGGTCTTGTCGGACCCCACGCGCGTGGTCGCGCACGTTGTGGTTCTCAAGGCGGTTGAGGAGAAACCCGCCGAAGTCGTCGAAGTGGCGCCCGCCGAGCCCGAGCTCATCCGCAAGCCCAGGGCCGAGGAAGAGGAAGGGGCCGAAGAAAAAGAAGGCGGCGAGAAGGAGTCCTGAGGGACTCGACGAGGGCCGGCGCCCGTCAGCTGACGGGTGGAAGGGGCGGCTTGAAACTGATCGTAGGTCTCGGCAACCCCGGTTTCGAATACCAGCTGACGCCACACAATCTGGGATTTCTGGCGGTGGACCGGCTGGCGGAACTTTGCGGCGTGGAGACATCCCGCCGCGAGGCCCAGGCGTTGACCGCGTCCACCGAGATCGAAGGGGTGGAGGTGGTGCTGGCCAAGCCGCAAACGTACATGAATCTGAGCGGCATGGCGGTGGCCCGGCTGCTCGACCGTTACAGCCTGGAGCCGCCGGACTTGTTGGTCCTGGTCGACGACGCCGACTTGCCCTTCGGCATGCTCCGCATCCGCCAGCGGGGGAGCGCGGGCAGCCACAACGGGCTGAAGTCGATCATCGGAGCGCTGCAGTCGGACGATTTCGGCCGCATCCGCATGGGCGTCCAGCCCGTCAGCCGACGGGTGGAGGATTTGGCCTCCCACGTTCTGGGGCGGTTTCGCCGCTCCGATCTCGAGACGGTGGCCGATATCCTCGACCAGGCAACGGAGGCGGTGAGGATTATCTTGAAGGAAGGCATATCCCGGGCGATGAACCGCTTTAATCGGCGCGTTCCATCGTCCCAGTCGTGAGGTCGCATGCGTAAATACGAGATTATTTTTGTCGTCAGACCGGACGTCCCCGAAGAGGAATTGGACAAGCTCATCGCTCAGATGGAAGGCGTTGTCACCGGGGCGGGCGGACGCGTTGAAAAGGTGGAGAAGATGGGACGCCGCCGGCTCGCCTACCGCATCCAGCGCCATCGCGAGGGCTTTTACGTTTTCTTCGCCGTGGAAGGCAGTGGGGATACGGTGAAGGAGTTCGAGCGCCGCCTCAAGGTGATCGACACGGTCATCAAATTCCTTACCGTGCGAATTGACGAGGATCTGAAGCGCGCTGAGAAGTTCAGGGCTTTCCGCGCGGACCAGGAAGCCCGACGGTCGCGGCCCAAGGGCGGCGCCCCGGAGGATTCTCAGGCCGCGGGTCCAGCCCAGGGTTAAAGGAGTAAAACGACATGGCAGAACAGAGAGCGTCTTCCGGGCAAGGAGCTCGCCCGCCCAGGAAAGCGGGCGGCCCCGGGGGCCGGAGGCAATACTTCCGCCGGCGCAAGGTCTGCAAATTCTGCGCGGAGAAGATCGACGTCATTGATTACAAGGACGTGAAATTGATCGGCCAATTCGTTTCCGAAAGGGGCAAGATTCTGCCCCGCCGGCTCACCGGGACGTGCTCGCCGCATCAGCGCACGCTCTCGTTGGCGATCAAGCGCGCGCGGAACATCGCCTTCCTGCCCTTTGCCACGCAGGTCTGATCGGGACGCCTGGCCGCACGGCCCAGGGGCGCCCTCTCCCGCGGTCGGCGCGGGAGAACGATGCCCCGGCGAGGGAATACGCAACGAACGGAGTGGGTGCATGGAAATCATTCTTCTCGAAGATATCGAAAAGCTGGGAGTGCGCGGGCAGTTGGTGAAGGTCGCGGATGGATACGGCCGCAATTTTCTCCTGCCCAAGAAGCTGGCTGTTGCGGCCACGCCGCAGAACCGCAAGTGGGTTGAACAGCGGCGGGTGAGGTTTCTTAAGCAGACCGCCAAGGAGAAATCGGAGGCCGAAGAACTGGCCAAGCTTCTGGAAGGCGTATCTGTCGTCGTCACCCGCAAGGCCGGCGAGCACGGCACCTTGTTCGGGTCGGTCACGGCGCTCGACGTCGCCGAAGGTCTGGCCGCGCAGGGCTACAAGATCGACCGGCGGAAGATCCAGCTCGACCAGCCCCTCAAGGTGCTGGGCGAATACGATGTTCCCGTCAAGCTCCACCGCGAGGTCACGGCGCCGGTGAAGGTGAAGGTCGAAGCCGAGGCCCAGCCTGAGCAAGAAGCTGCGGCGGAGTAAGACGCCTACATTTGCGCATGGCGCATCCACGCCGCCGTTTGGCATGTGGACGTTTTCGGGACGTCGAACACCACTTCAGGGCTCCAGGATTTCGGCGTGCCGCGGCATCGTCGCCATGACGGTCTCAAACGCTTGCACGATCTGACCGCCAGCGCCCAGCCTCACCTTCAGTTCTTCGATTCCGATCGCTTCCGGGAGCATTTCATCCGACCGAATCCTTCGCAAACTCCCTCAGATATGCCCGACCCGTCGCCACTCGGCGAGTGAAGTTTCCACTGCATCAGTGGTGCTTTCCACAGATTTGGCAGAATTTGAACAGGAAATGCACAGGGCGGGCCGAGAATTGACTTGAGGCGTCAGGGTAGAATATTTATTATGACAACGGCCCTATGCCCACCGCAACCGCAATTGATCGGGCAGTCCCCCATAACCTCGAAGCTGAGCGGGCTCTTCTCGGCACCATTCTTCTTGACAACGGCGCCCTGAACGTCGCCCTCGAACAAATCGCCAAGGACGATTTCTTCTCCGAAGCGCATCGGGTCACCTTTGACAAGATGCTGGAGATTTCCGAGAAGAATCGCACCATTGACCTGGTGACCCTTTCGGAAGAACTTTCGACAGAAGGATTGCTGGAGAAGGTGGGCGGCGCCGGTTACCTCGCCGCGCTCACCGACGGCGTTCCGGTCGGCAGCTCCGCGACGGTCAGCGAGTATTCGCGCATCATCAAGGAAAAATCACTCATCCGTCGGCTCATCAACGCTTCCAACAACGTCATTTCGCGCTGTCTCGAAGGCACGGACGACCCGGAAACTCTGGTCGACCTGGCGCAGAGCCAGATCTTCGAAATCGCCGAGCAGAAGGTTTCCACCGGCTTTCTCGGCATCCGCGACATTGTGAAGTCGAGCTTCGGGACCATCGACGTCCTGTTCGACCGTGGGCAGCGGGTGACGGGCGTCGAGACCGGCTTCATCGATCTCGATAACATGACTTCGGGTTTGCAGCCCGGCGAACTCGTTATCGTCGCCGCCCGGCCTTCGCTGGGCAAGACCGCCTTGGCGCTCAACATCGCCGCCCACGCCGCTATCGAGGGGAAGAAATCGGTAGGCGTCTTCTCGCTCGAAATGAGCAAGGAGTCATTGGTCATCCGGCTGCTGTGCTCTGAGGCCCGCATCGACAGCCACAAACTCCGCACCGGCTTCTCCAGCCGCGACGACTGGAACCGCATGACCAAAGCCCTGGGCCGCCTGGCCGAAGCCCCGCTTTACATCGACGACAGCCCGGGCCTGAGCATCATGCAAATCCGCGCCAAGGCGCGCCGGTTGAAAGCCGATAAGAGTCTCGATCTGCTCATCGTGGATTACCTCCAGCTCGTCACCGGACACGGCCGCTATGAGAATCGCACCCAGGAAGTGTCGTTCATTTCCCGCAGTCTCAAGAGCATCGCCAAAGAGCTGCACGTGCCGGTGGTGGCGCTCTCGCAATTGAGCCGCGCCCCCGAAGAGCGCCCCGGCCACCGGCCGCAGCTTTCTGACTTGCGCGAGTCCGGCTCCATTGAACAGGACGCCGACGTGGTGATGTTCATCTTCCGGGAAGATGTCTACCGGCGACGCGGCGGCGAGGGGGAGGAAGAACCCGGCGGCAAGACCGAGCTCATTATCGGCAAGCAACGGAACGGACCCACGGGCCACGTGCCCATCGTCTTCCTCAAACCCTTTGCCCGCTTCGAGAATTTCTCCGCCCGCGAGGGAGGGGAAGAGGAATAGATGTGTCTCGCGAGCCTCCGCGCGGCACGAGGACCACTGTAGCGCCCGTCAGTTGACGGGCAGAGGGGAAGCCCCCGGCACGCCGGGGCGCTACCCGGAGCGGTACTCTCCGGTCGCACCGGGACACGCTTCAAGGGCCGCTGCAAGGCAACCGTGAGCAACCACACCGACAAGCTCCTGCGCCCCACCTGGGTTGAAATCTCGCTCTCCAAACTGCAACGCAACACCGAGCGGGTTCGCGCGCTTGCCCGGTCGCGCCGCGTGATGGCGGTGATCAAAGCGGACGCTTACGGCCACGGCGCCGTCCCCGTAGCCAAGTGCCTCGGCGAGTCGGGTATCGACTGGTTCGGGGTGGCCACGGTCGAAGAGGCGCTGGAGCTGCGTGAGGCGGGCATCGAGCAGCCCATCTTACTCCTCGGCGGCCTCTACATGAGCGACCCCGCGCACCTCATCGAGTATCGTCTCACTCCCTCGGTCTCTTCCACGGCGCGCCTCGACACTTACGCCGAGTGCGCGCGGCGCCACGGCCGGCCTATCGAATTCCACCTCAAGGTGGACACCGGCATGGGCCGCCTGGGATTGCCGCTCGACCGGCTGGCTTCGTTCGTCGACCACTATC
Source organism: Terriglobia bacterium (assembly GCA_035528275.1). GTDB lineage: Bacteria > Acidobacteriota > Terriglobia > UBA7540 > UBA7540 > DATKYV01. Next base: position 25,640 of record DATKYV010000387.1, read on the forward strand.
GCGAGCTGGAAGGCCTGCGGCTCACCGGGTTCTTCACTCATCTCGCCTCGGCGGAGGACCTCGT
>DATKYV010000388.1:0-15058 GCA_035528275.1 Terriglobia bacterium
CGCCGCTACAGCAATTTGACCCACTACCGCAGTGCGGCCTAAAGCATAGCCTCAATAAGTTGGAACGGCACTAGCCGTCCTGCTTTTCCGCGCCCGAAGCACTTCGGGCTCGCTGGCGCTCCTCATAAACCGTTACCAGCAAGGTGCTGGCAAGTACCAGGATGCCCCCCGCCACCATGAACTTTGTCAGGCGCTCGCCGAGCACAATCGCCGCAATCACCACCCCGAAAAACGGAATCAGGTAATTCGACAAACCCGCCTGCGTGGCATCCAGCCGCGAGAGCACGTTGAGAAAAATCACCATGGAAAGAAAGTATTGAAAGAGCGCGAGCACGGCGAGACCGAACCATACCACGCCGCTGAAGCGAGGAAGGTTTGCGAATCCTTGCGGCTCCACGTAGAGGGTGATGGGCAGTAGAAAGGCAAAGACGGCGTAGTAGCTGTAAAGCAAGACGCGCAGAGGAGAGTACCGTCTCAGGAGCTTTTTGCTGTAGGCGTTGTAGAAGGCGCTCCCGTTGACGCTCAGAAAGATCATCAAGTTGCCGAGCAGATACTTCCCGCTTGCAAAATTCAACTCCTTCCAGTCAATCCCCGAGCATTCGAGTACTCCGGCGATGGCCAGCGCGAAGCTGATCCAACGAACCCGCGACATACGCTCGCCCAAAAAGAAATACGCCATCACCGCAGTGGAGATGGGAAGGGCCAAGGCCAGCAGCGCGGCGTTCGACGCCAGGGACAATCGAACTCCCCAGGTAATGAAGAGTTGCGCCACAACCTGGCCGAACACGCCGATCAAAATGAATTCCATAATATCGCGCCGGGGAATCCGCCGGGTTCCTTCGGCAGGGTCGCCGCGCCGCTCGTGTCGGACGATGGGGATGAGAAGCAGCGTGGCCAGCGTCATGGGGAAGAAGGTTGCAAAGACCGGGCCCATCTGCGCCTGGACGAGCCGTACCATCACAAACTGGCTGGCCCAGATCAGGTTGCAGACCAGAAGAAGCGCCCAATCGCGAACCCGTGAACGGGCGATCACGCTCGATTTCCTCCAGGATTTCAGGGCTTGCCGAATCCAGTTCGCCCCGTGTTGAGAGAGGAGGTACTAAGCCAGATTGGTGACGCTAAGTCAAGACGAGGGCCATCTCGCCAAGCTGCCGTCATTCACCGGCCAGCAGCACCGGGGGTAGTGGGCCATTTTGGATTTCTGTAGCGGCGGGTTAATCCCGTCCGTCAGTTGACGGACGGCATGACGCCGCTTGTAGAGGCGAGTTCATCTCGCCACTTGGCGGCCTAAAGCCGCCTCTACATCAAAATGGCCCACCACCGCACCGGGTATTCACTTGACTTCCGCGGTCACGCATCGTAGTAACCGATTGAGAGTTCGAACACGCGCAGACTTCGGGAGTTGAATCATGGGTTTCCCGCCACGACGAGAATTCTTCAAACACGCCGCCGGGCTTCTGGCCGCTGCGGCGAGCTGGCCTCTCATCGGAGGTCGAGCCTCCGATTTACCCGGCACGGAAGACCGGGATTTCTCTGCTTTTCAGGAGAAGCGCCGCAAGGAGCTTTGGGGGCTCCTGGGCGATTTGCCCTGGCAGCACAAACCGGGTCCGCCAAAGCTGGTCAAGAGAGAAAAGCACGACGGGTACACCCTGGAGCGCCTGGTTCTCGATCTCAACGGCGCTGAACCCGTGCCGGCGCTGCTGCTCATTCCGGAGAAGCGGCAGACACCCGCGCCGGGTTTGCTCTTCATTCACTGGCACGGCGGAATGTATGACCTGGGAAAGGAACAACTCCTGGTTGGCGACGATGCCCAGGCGGCTTATGCTCCTGTCTGCGCGGAGAAAGGTCTGGTGACGCTTGCCATCGATAGCTGGTGCTTTGGCGAGCGCAAGCACGCCCAGAACGGCGGCACCGGCGAACAGGACGCCTTCAAGCTGATGCTCTGGCGAGGACAGGTCCTCTGGGGCATGATGATGTTCGATGAATTCCGCGCCCTCGATTACCTGGCTCACCGTCCCGAGGTTGATCCGCAGCGTCTCAGCGCCTTCGGCATGTCGATGGGATCAACGAAAGCCTGGTGGCTGGCGGCGCTCGATACGCGGGTCCGCCTTTGCATGGATGTCTGCTGCCTCACCGACTTCGACGAACTGATCAAAACCGACTTTCTCCGCGGCCACGGCATCTACTACTACGTGCCCAGCTTGCTGAAGCATTTCTCGACCGCGCAAATCAACGAGCTGATCGTTCCCCGGCCCCGCTTGAGCGTCAACGGGCGGCGAGATCCGCTGACTCCGCCGGCGGGCGTGGAGCGCGTACGCGACTATCTCCTCCCCCTCTACCGCAAATACGGCAAAGAGGAGGATTGCCGGATTGAACTCTTTGACTGCGAGCACGTCGAGACGCCGGAAATGCGGAAACTCATCCTCGAGTGGATGGACAAATATCTGGTCGAGAAACGCCACGGGGAGGTTTGACTTTATGCGTAAGCGACGGGTGCGAGTGATTGGCGCTTTGACAGCCGGCGGGCTCTCACTCTTTGTTGCCGCCCGGGAATGGAATTCCCGAGCCTTGGCGGCGGTGGACGAGCGCGAGGTCCTGATGCAGGCGGACAGGGATTTCGATAGGGCCACGGCGGAAACCGGGGTGGAAGGTTGGGTTTCCTACTTCGCCGAGGACGGGCAGATGTTCCCTGCCGGCGCGGAGATTGTCAGCGGCCGGCAGGCGATTCGCGAGGCGATGGCCCCGGCGTTCGGCAATCCGGAATTCTCGCTGCGCTGGAAGCCGCTCGGCGCCGACGTCTCCCGCGCCGGCGACCTCGGCTACACCTACGGAACATACGTCGCCAGAGGGCCGGGCCCCCAGGGCGAGCCGGCGGAGCGCCACGGCAAGTATGTGAGCATCTGGAAGAAGCAGGCCGACGGTTCCTGGAAAATCGTCGTGGACATCGGAAACTCCAGCCCACAGCCTTCCACCCCGTAGCCTGACCGGCGAACACGCGTGGCCCACCACAGGTAGGGTTACTGTGGCTGAAAAACCCAGAATCTTGTGGTTTTTGCCTTTACAACCCCCCCTTTTCGTGCTACTTTTTCCCCGAAGTTTAGGGGATTCTCGCGCCAGTCTTGCCTTTTGCGCCACGCTGGATGACCGGGTCGATACCAAGGGGGTGCGGGCGGCTTCGTCGTTCTCCTCAGCCTCGGAGAATTTGTACGACACGCTTCCCCGCTGCGTTGCCCGCCCTTCTGGACAACCCGGACAGAGGTTTGGCATCAGATTCTCAACTAATCGGAACCCGCCGGACCCGGGGGACTGGTTAGGAGGAGACTAAATTGTTCAAGCTGAAGAAAGTCGAAATGCTCGGTTTCAAATCCTTCGCTGACCGCACGCGCCTGGAATTCGCCGACGGCATCGTCGCCGTCGTGGGACCGAACGGTTGCGGCAAGTCAAACCTATCGGACGCCATCAGTTGGGTTCTGGGCGAGCAGAGCGCGCGGTCGCTGCGCGGCGAGCGCATGGCGGATGTCATTTTCAACGGCACCAGCGCGCGTCCGGCCACCAGCATGGGGGAAGTGAATTTGACGCTCGTGGACCCCGAATCCATTGACGCCGACGGCGGCGGCACTGAAGAATCCCCGCAGGAGAACGTTTTGGAGGCAGCTCCGGCCGAAGGCACGACCGCGACCGAGGGTTCGAACGGAAATGGCGCCGCGGATGCCGCCCATCGTCCTCACCTCAAGCATCGGGCCGGCGAGATCACCGTGACACGCCGCCTTTTCCGCTCGGGCGAGAGCGAATACCTGATTAACGAGGAGATCTGCCGGCTCCGCGACATCCAGGACCTCTTCATGGGCACCGGCCTGGGGCCGGAATCTTACGCCATCATCGAGCAAGGACGCATCGGGCAGATCCTGAGCTCCAAGCCTTCCGACCGGCGGCTGATCATCGAGGAAGCCGCGGGAGTTTCGAAGTTCAAGACGCGCAAGCGCCTGGCCGAGGCGAAACTGGAATCGTCGCGTCAAAACCTTTCCCGCATTACCGACATCCTGGAAGAAGTCACCAAGCAGGTGAACTCGCTGAAGCGCCAGGCGTCAAAGGCACGGCGCTATCGCGAGCTGCACGACGAGCTGCGCGGCCGGCTCAAGACCGTCCTGACCTCCCGACTGAGGATTCTGGATTCCGAGTGTCGGCGGCTGCGGGACGAGCTGGCTTCCGCCCAGACGTTCGTCGCCGAAGCCGCGCAACGGCTCGACGAGCTGGAGCGCGAGCAGAAGGCGGCGGTCTCCCGTCACGAGGAGATGGAAACCCGGCTGACCGACCTGCGCAACGCCATGGCCCAGCGCGACCTCGAGCACGAGCGCCTGCTTTCTCGCATCGAGCAGATGCGGCAGCAGATCGCCACCCTCGAAACGCGCACCGCGGAGGCGGTTGCGGAAAGCGACCAGATCACCACCCACCTTGCTTCGCTGGAGCAGGAATCCGCCGAAGCCGTACGCCAGCGAGACCAACTTCGTGAGGAGCTGGCCACGGCGGAGGAGACGCTGCGGAAGACGTTAGCCCGGCAGGAAGAACTCAGCGCCGAACTCTCTGAGGCCGAGAACGCGATTGAAACGCGCCGCCAGGAATTGTTGGAAGCCGTGAGCCAGGCGGCTGAGCTGCGGAATCAGCTCGTCCAGGCGGAAGAAACGGGCCTCGCCTTGGACCGCCAGACCTCGCGGCTGGGCACCGAAAGATCCGGCGTAGAACAGGAGCACGCGAAGCTGACCGCCGAGCTTGAGGCATTCGGGTCGGAGCAGATGCGCGACCAGAGTTCGCTGGCGGAGCTCGCCGGATCGTTCTCCGAAAAGACGACGGCGCTGGATACAGCGCGGTTCGAAGAGGCCGCTCGCCGGTCGGAAGTCGAAAGCTTGCGCCAGGAATTGTCCCGAGTGGGGGCGCGCCGTCAAGCCGTTGAAGAGTCGCTGGCGCGTCACGCCTACTCCACTGAGACGGTCCGGCATTTGCTCTCCACGGACATTCCTGTGAATGGTCACCGTTTTCACCCCCTGGGCCTGCTCGCCGATTTCGTAGAGGTGACCCCGGGGTACGAGGAACTCGTGGAGGAGTTTCTGAAAGGTGAACTCGACTGCGTGGTCGTGGAGCACCATGAGGAAGCTCGGTCGGGAATCTCGCTTCTCAGGAGCGAAGGAACGGGCCGCTCGACGTTCTTCGTCACGCGCGCATTTACCAACGGGCACTCGAACGGCCACGCGGACGGCGAGATTCGCCGCACTCCGGGAGTGCTGGCCGCGGTCCGCGATCTTGTCCGGTTCGAAGAGCGCCTGGGACTGAACGGAGACGTCGCGCTGCCCGTCTTGGCCAACGCCTACGTGGTCGACAACGCCTCAACGGCGGAGCGCATGGTCGCGGCTTATCCCCAGGGTCATTTTCTGACCGCGACGGGAGAGCACTACCACCACCGCTTGGTTTCCGGCGGCAGAGGGCAGAGCGCCGGACCGCTGGCCCTCCGCCGCGATTTTCGGGACTTGGAAAGGCGAACCGGCGATCTCGAGAGCACCCTCCGCTCTGTCGAGGCGGCGATGGCCGAGGTGGTTGCCCGGGTGGCTCGCCTGGAGGAAGAGGTGCGCGGGTTGGCTGGTGCGAAACTCGAGGCCGAGAAGAAGGCCGTCCTCGCCAACGAGAAGCTGCGGCAGGCGCGCGACGGGCACGAACGCGCCGCTGAACGGCTTCGTATCCTGCGCGAAGAGTCGTCCGCCCTGGAGAGCGAACGCGCCGGCGTCCTTAGCCGTCAGGCCGCTCTCCGCACTCAACTCGAGGCAGTAGTCGCCGAGAGAGTCCAGCGCGAGGCAGAGCTCGCCGCGATGATCCGGAAAGTCCGCGAATTGCGCGTCTCGCTCGATCAACTGGGCCAGGAACTTGTCGAGGCCCGGGCACAATCGAGCACCCTTGAGGAGCGGAATCACTCCATCGAAGCGGAATGCGCCCGCCTGGTAGCCCGCCGGGAGGAGCTTGGCGCGCGGCTCTCGCGTCTCGAGGAACAGCGCCGCGCCTGGGTCGAGGAGCAGCAGCAGCTCGCCCTGCAAGGCGAGGCAAGCCGGACGCACCTGGAGGAGCTCGAGGCCGAGCAGCAAGCCGCACGAGAGGAGTTGGTCGGTCTTGAAGAGGAGGTGCGCGCCGTGCGCGCCCGGCGCGATGAGCTCAGCCTGCTGATCGATACGGTCCGTCCGGAACTTGACGCCTTGCGCGAGAAACGCTCCGAGGCGGAAGTTTCACTGGCTCGCGTCGAGTCCGACCACGCGCACCACGTGACCCAATGCCGGGAGGATTTGAGCGCCGAACCTGATGCCCTGCTGGCTGGACTGGACCCCGAGCAGGCTTTGGAGGGCGAGGCACTCGTCACGGCCGAGGAGCAGATCCGCGAATTGAAGAAGCGCATCGAGAATCTCGGCCCCGTGAACATGATGGCTCTCGAGGAATTGCAGGAAGCCGAAGAACGCTTCACTTTCCTCGAGACCCAGCGCCAGGACCTGCTGGCTTCGATTCAGGATACGGCGCAAGCCATTCGCGAGATTGACGAGGTGTCACGCCGCCAGTTCCTGGAAGCGTTCAAGACCATCAACGCCAACTTCGCGGAGTCGTTCCGCACGCTGTTCGGGGGAGGCGTGGGCGAAATGCGCATCACCGATGAGTCCGATCCCGACAGCGGAATCGACATCGCCGCCCAGCCGCCCGGAAAACGGCTGCAGAACGTGCTGCTCCTCTCCGGCGGGGAGAAGGCGCTCGCCGCCCTGGCGCTTCTTATCGCTTTGTTCCGCTATACGCCCAGCCCGTTTTGCATCCTCGACGAGGTGGACGCGCCGCTCGACGAGTCGAACATCGACCGCTTTACCCGCATGATTCAGCACATGAGCCGCCACACGCAGTTCATCCTCATCACGCACAACAAGCGGACGATGGAAATCGCCCAGGTCCTCTACGGCGTGACCATGCAGGAGCCGGGGATCTCCAAGCTGGTCTCCGTTCGCTTTGACGAAGACGTGCCCGAGCCGGTCGCCGAGGCCGTCCCGGCCTAGTGCCGTTCCAACCCGTCAGCTGACGGACGGCTACTCGCCCTGAGCCTCACGGTAGCGGCCGTGGCGAAGAAGATGAGCGTGACGTATTGGCCCAATAAGTTGGAACGGCACTAGAAGAGTTTTTCCGAATTCCCCTTCCACAGATTCGGGCCGGGGAGGAATCCCAAAGCGATTCCCCGGGTGCAGAGTGTCCCATCGAAGCATTTTTCTTGACCCCCGCAACAAACTCAATCCTTGGTCTTGCTCCATCACCTTCGCATTCGTTTCGCCGGATTCGCCTGCGCTTTTTCCGTTGACAACAATGCGTGTTGTTCTAGAATGAGCGGTGCCCAGCAACCAACGTGACGCAACTTACTGGACGACCCGTTCTCCGCGAAACCCATTTGCCCGGCGTGAAGCTCTTCTCGCGCGGGAAAGTCCGTGATGTCTACGAAGTGGGGGACGACCGGCTGCTCATTGTGGCCACGGACCGCCTTTCGGCCTTCGATGTGGTGATGGCGGAGGGCATCCCCGACAAGGGCCGGGTCCTGACCGAGCTCTCGTGCTTCTGGTTTCAGTTTTTCCGTGATGTCGTCCCCAGCCACTTTGTTTCGGCCGATGTCGGCGACTATCCGCCGGAACTCCGCCCCCACCTCGGACAACTCGACGGCCGATCGATGCTCGTCGAGAAGGCCCAGCCGTTTCCGATCGAGTGCGTGGCGCGCGGCTACCTGGCCGGCTCCGGTTGGAAGGACTACCGTGCGACGGGCGCCATCTGCGGCGTGAAACTCCCCGCCGGCCTCACAGAATCCGCCAAGCTGGACGAACCGATTTTCACGCCGGCGACCAAGGCCCAAAGCGGTCACGACGAGAACATCACCTGGCAGCAGGCCGTGGCCGTCGTGGGGCAGGCCGCGGCGGAGAAGCTCCGCGACCAGACGCTGGACCTCTACGTTCGGGCGCGAGAGTATGCCGAGAGCCGGGGAATCATCATTGCCGATACGAAATTCGAATGGGGCGTGCGAGGCGAGAGGATTATTCTCATCGACGAAGCCTTGACACCGGATTCTTCACGCTTCTGGCCGAAAGACGGTTACACGCCAGGAAAACCGCAGCCCTCCTTCGACAAGCAATTCGTGAGGGACTATCTGGAATCGACTGGCTGGAATAAGCAGCCACCGCCTCCTCCCCTTCCCCCCGAAGTGGTGGAGAAAACAAGCGAGAAATACCGGGAAGCATACCGACTGTTAACGGGACAACCGTTCGATTGAGAGAAGTTCGGCCACGGCTCTTTAGCGCATCATGGGAATCTGGAATTGGCTCGATTGGATCCTGGCCATCGTTCTCGCGGCTTCCGTGGTCGGCGCAATTCTAAAAGGATTCGTCCGAGAACTGATTTCTTTGGCGGCCGTCTTGGCCGGGCTGGTCATCGCCGCGCTGGGTTATACGTACGCGGCGGTCTGGTTCGAGGATCTGACGCGATCGCACGAAGTGGCTCTGGGGGTGGGTTTCCTGGGGCTGTTTGTCGCCGTCCTGGTGGTCGGCCTGCTGGCGTCGATCCTGGCGCGCAAGTTGATCAAGGCGGCAGGGCTGCTGTGGTTTGATCGGTTTCTGGGCGGTGTTTTCGGCCTCGTGCGGGGCGTGGCGGTTGACTGCATCATCCTGATGGTGATGGTCGCCTTCTCCATCAAGACGGAGGCCGTTCAGAGGTCGCTTCTGGCCCCCTACGTGGTCACCGGCGCGCGGGTCATCGTCCTGGCGATGCCGCGCGACCTGCGCGCGCACTTCGACGCTGGATTTGGGAGATTGAGAGAGGCCATCATCCAGAGCGACAAGAAGGCGATGCAAAACTGATCGCCGGTTCCCGTCAATTTTCGACACTTGGAGCCCTGACTTGAAAGACCAGATTGAAGCACTCGTCGCCCAAATGATCGAGCACGGAATCCTCTACGAGGACGCCGTGATGGAGTTTGAGAAGAAATTCATCCGGAAAGTTCTGGAGAAGACCAACGGCAACCGGTCAAAAGCCGCGAACGCTCTCGGCATTCACCGCAACACTCTGAGTCGGAAAATCGTGGAACTCGCTCTCGACCACCGCCCCAAGCGACGCAGGCGCCCCGCCCGGGGCCGGAGATGATCGCCCCTTCCTATATCTTGTGAAACCCCTTCTCGCGTCACTTACTTCTTCGCTCTCCCGACGATCCAGCCGCGCTAACGACGCGGACGGCGCGGCCGCGCAGCCGGCTGGTCGGGGATTTCGTCGGCGTTGATCTCGCCGTTTCCGAGCGTTAAGACGAAATTCGGCGCAGCCGTATACGCCTCCAGAGTTCCCTTGAAGTGAACACCCGCGCCGCCGGCCAAGTTCTTAACGTTGGGTTGCGTGGAGTCCCTCAGTTCAATGTCGTAGACGCCTTCCGATTCCTTCGACGCCTCCACAAGGTCGATACGAACCAGATACATGTTACCGTCAGGGGCTTTCTCGACACTGTCAATGAATCCGGCCAATTCAACGGGCTGGCCCTTGAGCTTGCTCCAGATCTCCTGGGCGCGCGGCCCGCCGAGCTTCAGCGGCACGGCCATCTGGTTGAAAGCGTCAACGCTGGGGTTGCCGGTCTTTTCGGGGATGGGCATGGGCTTCACTTGGAACCCCTCGGGCGGGGTCGGTGAAGCCGCTGCCTGGGCTATGATCTCCGGCAGGCCCTCTTCGTTGCCATGGAATCCGATATAGACCTTGGAGAGGAATTTCGAAATCTCCGTCCCGGCGGGATTGTTCGAGGCCTTGGCAAGGGAAACCGACCGCGCCAGGTTCCAGACCGCGTTGTCATAGTCCGGCGTCTCCGAGTAAAGGTACGCCAGGCCCATGCGGTAGAACGTGTAGATGTCAGCCGGGTTGTCCTCGGCCGCGGCCTTGAAGTGGGTGAGCGCCGCCGGATAATCTTTGCGCTGCAGTGCTACGAATCCGATCGTGTTGTTGAAGTTCGCCCGCTGACCCTTCACGTATTGGTTGAACTGATCGTCGGTGACGTTTTCCGGCTTTTGCAGCTTCTCCAATAAATCCAGACCATGCCGGGAGTCATTCCCAGCTTGCGAGAGCTTGGCAGCGGAATTCGGATCATCATCGGCCTTGAATACGAACGGAAACGTGAAAGCCAGATAGCTGAGAGCCTGGAGGTTATCCGGACTGGCCTCCACGCCCTTTCGGGCGGCCTCGATCGCCTTGGGAACATCGTTGAGCTGGACATAGACCTGCATCTTGGTGATGTAGGCCGCATCCTTGACGAACGAATCCGGATACTTCTGAAGGAACGCGTCGGCCAGAGCGATTTTCTTATTGGAGTCCTTCTCGGTGACCATGGCCTGGTACGCGTCGTACTCTTCCCGCCCGCTCCAGCTGCGGGGTTTCTGTTCTTCAGCCTGCTGGCCAGGGGCCGCCCAGGCCGGCGCCGCGCCGAGCCACAGGGCGGAGCCGGGAGTCCGCGCGGAGAAATCAACCCGGAGCAGAAAGGCCGCGATGGCCATCCAAACAAAGCCCAACAAGACAGTTTTCTTCTTCATCGCAGAACTACCTCGGTCATTGGGGTGTGAACTTCCTTCTGTGAGGCGCACTCGTTACCGCCAAGCCGCTATTTCGACTTTCAACTGCTTTCATACGTTGGGTGAACGAGACTCCGTGTCCTGATGCCGCACTCCAAATATCAGGACTCGCCTCACTTTTCAAGCAAAATCTGCATTGAGCATCCTCCAGGCTGAAGGAGTCCGGATGGCACCCCGTCTGCTTAGATGCAATTGGGCGCGCCTATGCCGCCCAAAACCGCCAAGCCGCCCGCTTGCGGGACGGCCATCCCCTTGATTAAAATCAATTTGCGATGCCGGATTCGAATGCCATGGATCGTCTCGCAGAACGGGCATCCACCGCCCCCCGGAACAAGATTGGACAGTTCTTCAAGGAGACGGCCAAGGAGGTCCTCGTCGCTCTGGCGCGAAACCCCAATCTTCAGGAGCGCGACCTACTGCGCCTGCTGGAGCGGAAGGACTTGCCGCCCGAGGTCCTGCGCGAGGTGGCGGCCCATCGCGAAACGGCGCACCACTACGGCGTAAAGCTCGCGCTCGCCCGCCACCCCAAGACCCCACGCATGGTTTCCCTGCCCATCCTGAAGTTCCTCTACCTCTTTGACCTGGTGCGCGTCAGCCAAACGCCCGCCGTTCCCGCCGACGTGAAACTGGTGGCCGAGGAAACGATTCTCAAGAAAATCGAAACCATACCCCGGGGCGAACGAATCAGCCTGGCCCGCCGCGGCTCCGGGCGCGTGGCGGCGGGCTTGCTGGCCACCAGCGACCGCGACCTCATCCTCGCCGCCCTGGACAACGCCTTCCTTTCCGAGGCCCACATCCTCCGGGTCCTCGCCCAGCAGGACCTGCCTCCCATCGTCGTCGCGACCATCGCCCAGCACGAAAAATGGTCGCAGCGCTATTACCTGCGCCTGGCCCTGATTCGCAATCCCGCCACGCCACTGCCGCGCGTCCTGGCGTTTCTCCCCGACATCGCCGTCAACGACCTCCGGGATATCTGCCTCGACCGGCGCATGCCCGAGCAGGTGCGGAATTACGTCCTGGCCCACTGCGCCGAGCGGCTGGGCAAGAAGCCGCCTGCCGGCCTCTCCGGCAATTAGGGGCACTTCCTAGGGCGCGCGAACGCCCCTGCAGCCAGGTTTGTGGCGTGTTTGCGCGGCGGCCGATTCTCTTGCCCCAGCATTCGAAGCCTTTGGGGCCCAAATCGATCAGAAAAGCTCGAAATTCTCAAGCTCCCCTGTGTTTTCATACACATAGCGGCTTTGTTTTCCGATTTCGCCGCATTCGCGACTCGGTTGTCAAACTCCAATTCGCGCCGAGCGGCGCTTACCCTCCAACGTGCGGGGCCGGTGGATTCCCGGGCGTTTTGGCGCCGAGTGCGGGTTTGCGCCTCGCTCAAAGGTCGGGTCAAGCTGGACACGATTCCTCGGTTTCCGCCGTCCCCGCCGGCCGGGGGGCGTGCGGCGCGCCGAGGCCTGAGGAGACACCCGGCCAGTAGGCTATCATCTAGCCTATCGCGACGCGGGCAGCGTGTCAAGTAGGCGCATCCCATGCCGGGCCCCTGCGGGCTTCCACTCCGCCGGCGGGAGAGGGGCGAGGCACGGCGCTGCACAACCGGCGCGCCAATCGACAGAACCCCTTCCCCGGCCAATCAAGCGCTCTTCTACCCCGTCTGCAGCTCAGAGGTGCAGTGCGGGCATCTAAGCGCCCGGATGTGGATCGAAGCAAAGCAACGCGGGCACTCCTTGGTGGTCGGGGCGGGTGGCACTGTTTCCTCCTTCCGCTTCAGACGGTTCACCTGGCGCACCAAAAGGAATATGGCAAAGGCCACAATCAGAAAGTCAATCACGGTATTGAGGAAGACCCCATAGTTGATCGTGGGGGCTCCAGCTTCCTGAGCCGCGGCCAAGGTGGCATAAGTCTGACTGGACAGACTGATGAAGAGGCTAGAGAAATCCACTCTGCCCAGCGCCAAGCCAATCGGCGGCATCAAGATGTCCTTTACAAAAGACGTCACAATCTTGCCGAACGCGGCGCCGATGACGATCCCAATGGCCATGTCGAGGACATTTCCCCGCATCGCGAACTCTTTGAATTCTTTCAGCATCTTCCCGGCCTCCTTGTGAGCTTTCCGCCGAAGATTGGAACTCCAATCGCGTGGGGATTCTAAGCTGCGGTCGCAAGCCGGTCAACGCGTGTAGACGCGGAAACCGGTGAACTCCTGAGGGGGTTGAAGGAAGGGCGAACATCTGTGGCGACAGAGATAACCTGGCCTTTCTTACTCCGGAAGATTCATGCGGCGCAGGAGGTCTTGGAAGCGCGGTGCGCGATTGGTAGGGGAGGGCCTTTATGGCCCTCCCGCAAAGACAAACCGGGAGCACCGCAAGGGTGCTCCCCTACCAAAACGTCAGTCCGGGAAGTTCATGCGGCGCAGGAGGTCCTGGAAGCGCGGGTCGGAGCGGAGGGGGTCGAACATGGGGCCCACTTTCAGATAATCCAGGCTTGCGGCGCGTTCCGCGTAACCCTTCTCCAGCCAGGCCAGTGCCTCCTCCTTGTCGCCCAGACCTACGTAGACGATTGCTACCAATACCGGCGGGAGATAGCTTCGCCTTGATGGATTCTTTAACGCGGCCAGTATCTTCAACGCCTCGCCTCTCTTGCCTGCCACAGCGTAGCCATATGCGAGAATGAGGGGGGACTCCCCCCCTCCGGTCGAAAGATCCTGCGCCCTTCGGAATGCGGCAATGGCTTCCTCGTACATCCCTTTTTGCGAGTAAACCCATCCCAACCATTCATTTGAGGCAAGGTCGTTTGGATCCAGCTCGAGCACCTTCCGCAATTCTTCCAGTGCTTGGTCATACTCGCGCGCCGAGTAGAGCACCAATCCCACGTTGGCGTATATCCTGATGGAGAGCGGGTCGAGCTCTCGAGCTTTTCTTATTTCTGCGATAGCTTCCGCGTGCCGCCCCATTGAAGTCAGAAACACGGCGTACCAATGGTGAGCGGTAGCATAACCGGGGTTGAGTTCGATGCCGCGCTGATATTCTCTCTCGGCGCCGGACCAGTCCCAGTCGTAGCCCCGCAAGATGAGCGCCAATCTGACGTGCGCTTCAGCAAGGCTGTCGTCGATCTCCAGCGCCTTCAGCGCTGCCGCCCTTGCTTTGGGGTAGCACTCCTCGGGCGGGCTCCACTTGCCTTCCGCCAGTACACTATAGGAGTCTGCCAAGCCGGCGTAAGCCACCGCGTAGTTCGGGTCTTTCTCGATCGCCTGCTGGAAGTAATCGATGGATTTCTTCAGCCCCTCCTCGGTTCTCTTGTTCCAGTAAAAGCGGCCCTTGAGGTAGGCTTCGTGGGCCTCGGGGTTGACGGGGCGGGCGCGGGCCAAGCGCGCCTGTTCCTGGGGTGTGACCTTAATCCTGACCTCGTTCGCAATCGCTCTCGCCACCTCCCCCTGCAACGCCAGCACGTCGCGCAGATCGCGCTCGTAACTGTCGGCCCAGAGATGTTTTTCCGGGCTGGCTTGAATCAACTGCGCGGTGATGCGCACGTGGTTGCCGGACCGCTGGACGGTGCCCTCAACGACGGCATCCACGTTCAACTCAAGGGCGATTTCCGGCAGGGTCTTCTTCGTTCCCTTGAAGTGCATGGCCGTGGTTCGCGAAATCACCCGGAGCGCCCCGATTTGGCCCAAGTTGGTGATGAGCGCGTCGGTCATGCCGTCGGCGAAGTATTCCTGCTCGGGATCGCGTGAAAGGTTTTCGAGCGGCAGGACGGCGATGGATTGGATTTTGGGCAGGGGCGCCCCTTGCGGGCGCCTGCGGGCGGGCACAGAGCCCGCCCCTACAATCCAATCGCGCACGCCGGCGACGTTGAGGGCGAGGAGGACGGCGGCGACTGCGACAATCACTACGGCGACGAGCGCGGCCAACCACTGCGTGCTGTAACGGCGCGCCCCCTCACCCGTCCTGGCCAGCCGGGACACCCTCTCCCCAAGGGGAGAGGGCTGGGAAACAGCTTGCTTTCCCGCCTCCCCTCTCCCAGAGGCGGACGGCTGCAAATCTGAAATCCTCCCCCCTCTCCCCGCGGGAGAGGGGCCGGGGGTGAGGGGTTCCACAGGATAAATGAACCGATACCCGCGCCGCGGCAGGGTCTCCACAAACCGCGGATTGTCAGCCGAATCCCCCAGCGCCTCGCGCAGCTTGTTGATGGCGGTGTTCAGGCTGTGATCGAAATCAACGAAGGTGTCTTGTGGCCAGAGCTTCTTCTGCAACTCCTCGCGCGTCACCATCTCGCCCGGACGTTCGAGCAACATGGCCAGGACGTCAATCGGCTGCCCGTGCAGCTTGATGTTTCGCCCATGTTTGCGCAGCTCGCCGGTGCGAAGGTCAACTTCGAAGACCCCGAAGCAAATCAGGCGTGGAGGCGGGGTGGGATCGGCCATG